>CAZFFW010000050.1:0-30797 GCA_964518125.1 uncultured Porifericola sp. | reverse complement strand
ATTAACTTAATGAAAATTCTGAAACTTTATCCCGCTGTAGCCACAAATTTGTATGCACAATTCATTTTCTGCTACCCCTGTGTTTGGTAAAAATCCTAAAGGGTTATTAAACTCATATATTTATAAATGACTGGAAATCAGTTGTTTTAGAGTATTTGCTTAGATTCAGGCTTTACGTAAATTTGAGCGATGAATCCGACCTATCCACTCAACAGTATACTGTATGGTCCTCCGGGAACGGGAAAAACATACCTCTGCCTGCAAAAAGCAGTGCAACTGGTAGAAAACCTTGACGAGGATACCTTTAAGCAGAAGTATACAGATGAGGAAGTACAAAAACGCTTTCGGCAATACCAGCAGGAAGGAAAAATCGCATTGGTGACTTTCCATCCATCCTTCGTCTACGAGGATTTTGTAGAAGGACTAAAACCATTTAAAAACGAAAAGGATGACCTCTTCTACGATATTGAAGATGGTATTTTCAAGCAGGTTTGTCTGAATGCTTCATATGCCTTATACCAGCAACAACAGAAAAGGCTGCTCAATCAGAAAAAAGATGGCTACAAAAGGAATTTTGAAGCTATTTACCATGAGTTTCTGGATTACCTCAAGCGTATGATGCGGGAAGAGTCACAGGAAGTAGTATTTGAAACCAAGTCTGAGAAACCGCTTTACCTGCTGGATATCAACAAAAACGACACCCTGCATTTCCGCTACGGCAAAGGTTCGCGTACCTATGGCGTTACCAGGGCCAGTATGGCAGCGCTCTACCGGACTTTTGACAGCATTGAAGATATCAAACAGGTCAATGAAGATATTCAAAAGCTGACCGGTAAAAGCAATACCAGTCTCTACTGGGCAGTATTTAACCGGCTCAAGAATTTTGAAAGCACCCGCAACACCACCTATAACTACCTGCTCAACAGCCGCCGACTCATGGGCAGGCCGATCAATGATGAGCTGTACCAGAATATGAAGCGGGAGATCAGCCAGTTTGATTTTCATCAGTTGAGTGCTGAAGATTACGCAAAAGCAGGCAACTTCGTATTGATCATTGACGAGATCAACCGGGGCAATGTAGCGGCCATTATGGGAGAACTGATCACCCTGCTGGAAAATGACAAGCGCGCCGGATCAGCATTTGCGATGAGCACCATCCTTCCTTACTCCCGAGAGGCTTTTTCGGTTCCGGCCAACCTGTACATCCTGGGAAGCATGAACACTGCCGACCGCAGTATCACGCATCTGGATACAGCTTTGAGACGCAGATTTAGCTTCCGTGAGATACAACCTCAGCCTGAATTACTCAATGCTAAGGCAAGCCCTGAAGGCAGCGGAAAGCATGGCAGTCAGTTGGCTGAAAGTCAGGTTGCTTACCAGAAAAAATCAGGCGCATTGCAGAAACTGAATATAGATCTGGCCGCTATGCTCAGAATGATCAACGCCCGTCTGGAAAAACTGCTGGACCGCAACCATACGATCGGGCACGCCTATCTGTTGCCAGTGTTAACTTCACCAGAGCCTCTACAAAATCTGAGACAGGTATTTTATCAACAACTTATTCCGCTGCTGGAGGCGTATTTTTTTAGTGATACGGCTAAAATTCAGATGGTGATTGGCAAATCTTTTTTTCAAGCAGCTAAATCTGACCCAACTTTTTTCTTTCCGGGACAGGAATACAGCAGTTTTAACGATACGCCTGAATACGTTTCAGCACCCCTTGCCGAACTGGATGATGCTGCTTTTGTCCAGGCGATACGCAATATATATGCATCTTCTGCTACCTGAAGTAATAAACTTTTACCCGGCGATGAGGCTGCTTATAACAGCTACTTAACGTATGCGAATGATCAGTGACTACTGCAACTGTCGCACTGCCTGCCCGAAAGCCCTGAGGCTGGCATGGCGCATTTCGTCATACTCACGGGAAGCCAGTATACCAGAAGCTCCGGCTTCTACCGCTTTATAGACTGCCTGCTGCAGGCGTAGCGGATCAGAATGGTAGGGTTGCTGTCCACCACCGTGCCACAGCACATCTATGCCGATTCCTGCTACTACGTCTGCTTTCCCATCCACACTATCTACGCAGCGTTTGGTCTCGTCATAGACGTAGGCAGGCCCCATGCCTTCTACCTCCAGGTCATCCAGCGGCACCTGGGCTGCAGGGCTGTAGCCCATCATCTGGTAGAAGAATTCCAGCGTCTGTTCTTCGCTGAAGTCATTAAAAGCACGATTCTGCCACTGATCAATGACCCACCACCGCAGGCGGGGCCCGTATATGTCGTGATACAGTATGGGTTTGATGAAATCGGCGTATTCAGCCATCTGTGAATAATTGATGGCCGAACGGTAAAAGATGTCCCAGCTGGAGCGCTGGTGGTCTACATGTCGGCCTACCAGGGCCTGGGGCTTAATCTCTTTAAGCCGGCGGTACATTTCACGTTGAATCTCCTCATCCGCCTGGAACCACTGGTAATTCCAGCCCATGATTTCCGGATATTCCTGCATAAACCGGAAAAGATTGACCATGACGGTGTCGGGTGAGTCTTTCTTTCCGGCTTCTACTTTCTGCATAAATTCATACATTTTGCGGTAGCCTTCCCTAGCCCGCTCGGGATCAATATTTTTGGCGGCATTCCTCTTGCGGCAGTGTTCACAGAAGCAGGCAGGAATCTCTCCACGGAACCAGACCATGCTCAGCGGACCGGTGCGTTCGGCACCATACTGCAGTCCATCCACATCATAATGACTGAAAATATCCTCCATGGTCGCATACACCCAGTTACGGTAGTCGGGATTATTCCAGCATGGACCACCGCCGGGCTTACCGTACACATCCTCCACCATCACCTGATCATAGTTTTTGATATATTCGGAGCGGTTGGCGCCAGCTTCCAGCATCCGTATGTAGACTTTCATCTCCCTTTGGTGCGCCGCAGGAATGAGCTCTCTGAATATATCGCGGTCGTGGTACTCCATGCTGCTATCCACCTCCTGATGGCGGACAATCGTATCTTTGAAATGCTTTTCGTGATGGTTCACCCATGACATGCGCAGGTTCCGCTGGTTCAGGTCGCGAGGCTTTATGCCATGGTCATGCGCCAGCACCCGGGTAGGCTTACGGTCTACGCCATAATAGGTGTGGCTGTAAACCATCACTGAGTTCATGGCAGCTTCCTGCTGCAGGAAATCCAGCACCTGGGGTATGCCCTCGTCAAGTAGGCTATGGGGTCCCATCTGCACACTTACCAGGCTTTTTTTGTCAAACTTAGCGGAGGAGAGGTTTTGTAAAAAGGGTAATTTCTGCGGAAGCAGACAAAAGCCAGCTCCGGCCAGGGCGGACTGCTTCAAAAAGGTTCTTCTGTTATCAGTCTTCATCAATAAAAAATTAGGTTGTTATATCTTATGCTACAAATTACAAGATTCCATGGTGAGGGCATTATCTCAACCTGAAAAATATACCTGTGTCAGCATAGCCACGCATAGACAAGGGGTAGACTTTTCAAAATTATTCTCCGGATGAAGGAGCTGCTTGATGGCTGTAGGTCGGGTTGGGCCGGGGCATCAGCGCACCTGTCTGATTTCGCCAGGTTTCCAGTTGACGGTAGAGTGCTCTGGCTTTGTCCGGCATCTGAGCAGCCAGGTTATTTGTCTCGCTGATATCATTTTCCAGGTCAAAGAGCTCAATACGATGGTCCTCCAACCAGTGGATCAATTTGTAATTCCCCACCCGAAGTGCGCTGCCGGGTTTCATATCCTGCCGGGGCATATAGTGCGGATAGTGCCAGGCCAGCGGCCGATTGATGAGGGCATTATCCCCCAACTTTAAAACAGCATGCAGGTCAATACCATCCACATCAGGCTCCAGCAGCGGTGAACCAGCGGCGGCCATGAAGGTGGGCAAAAAATCTATGGTGCTCGCCAATTGTTGGGTTTTCTTCCCCTCTGGCGTAACTCCCGGCCAGCGTACAATCAGGGGAACGCGGATACCTCCCTCGTAAAGCAAGAACTTTTCGGCACGAAGGGGTGCATTGTCGGTAATTTCCACGTCCCATATTGTTTTGACGCCTCCATTGTCCGAAGTGAAGACCAGCAGGGTATTATCGGCTACACCGGCTTCTTCCAGCGCATTCATTACCGCCCCAACTGCTTTATCCATTTCAGCGATCATGGCAGCATAGGTCGGTATGCGCTGACCTCCATCGGGTTCTTTTTGCCTGAATTGTGCAATACTGGCCTCCGGTGCTTCCAGCGGTGCATGGGGAGAATAGAATGGCAGGTACAGAAAAAAAGCAGTGTCAGCATGTTGCCGGATAAAATCACTCGCCTCTCTGCCTAGTCGTTCGGTCAGGTACTCCCCTTCCGGTCCGTCAGCAATTCTGGGATTTTTGTAGGGCGAAAAAAAAGTAGGTACCCTACCCAGGTCACAACCGGCAATGTTGACATCAAAACCATGCGTTTCGGGCCAGAACTCAGCGGTTGGTCCCAGGTGCCATTTACCCATATGTGCCGTCAGGTAACCAGCTTTTTTTAGTCTCTCGGCGATGGTATTTTCATGATGCGGCAAGGCATGGGGCCAATCCGGAGGAAGCAACGGCATTTCCCCTCCGTCCCGGTCAAAAACAGCCGTGATGCCCAGCCGGGCTGGTGTCTTGCCCGTCATGAAAGCCGCCCGGGTAGGCGTACAGACAGGTGCAGCAGCATAAGCATCAGTAAAGAGCAGCCCCTGAGAAGCAAGGCGGTCTATATTGGGTGTTTCGTAGTATTGGCTTCCCATACACCCCAGGTCGCGCCAGCCCAGGTCATCAGCGAGGATAAACACAATGTTGGGTTTTACCTGGGCAAAAGATGCCGAGCCTGTTAATAATATGATGACGAGTGAAAGATACATGCTTCTCATATACTAATGTGACTGTATTGTTGACTCACTGAATATGGGCTATTTCAACTTAAGTTTGTAGGCATCCGCCCCAAGACCGCCAGCATAAAGTATCCCTCTTGTCTCGTCCCAGTCGTAACTGTTGGTTGGATGAATCACATTGTACTCACCTTCAAGATTCGCATTGGGCGGCGCGAAGTAATCCGCTACTTTTTGCCAGTTTTGTCCGTGGTCGGTAGTGATATGAAAGCCCTCCTGGTTGACCACCATCATAGACTGCTCACTTGTGCCGAAATAGGGTCCCCAAAGCGTACCTGATAATTCATACCCCAGTAACTGCCAGCTTTTTCCCTGATCCTGCGACCAGATCACGCCCTTTTCTGTTGTCCAGTAAAAGTTACTACGGTAGCGGATGGGATTTTTACCAGTAACGATGAAATCAGAGACTTTTTCCCAGCTTTGCCCCTGGTCGGCAGAACGATAGATACCATCATCATTACCGGCAACAAATGTCCGTTCGTTGATAAGGCCGGGGTTGCGACTGGTAAAATCCAGCTTCTGCCAGGTCTCTCCTCCATCTTTGCTAAGCCACATGACTACCCATTGATGATGTTCTTTGCCAAGAATCACCTCGGGTTTATCCTGTTCCCAGGCGGGCATGCCCCAGGTCCAGCCGTCGTGCTGCTCCGAGGGTTTTCCAATCTCTGCGAGGACTTCCCCATCAGCAGAAAGGATCAACCCCATTGCCGGACGGTGTTTCTTCTGTACGATCATAAAAACAGCCACCCTGCTACTGCTATAATCCCTGCTAAAGCTGAAACTCCCGTATGCACGGCCGATGGTTTGCGTACCTTCCAATGGCTGCCAGCTTTCTCCCTGATCAATACTATGGTACATTGGATGCCGGCCATTCCTGACCAGCAGGAGGTCTCCATCCGGCATACAGAGCAAAGCACCTAATTTCCGGTTAAAGGGATCATCGGTAAATTCTGGATTTTCACCCTGGGCAAATAACTTACCGGTAATCATTTCCCACTCCTGGGCCATGACTTCAGCAAATTGGAAATTAAGCAGCAAAAAAATCAGTGCTACCTTGAAAATTTGTGTCCTCATCCTGAGCATTATTGATCTTCTTTTTTCTCCCTTGGGCCATAATGCGGTAAAGGCTTACCCACTTCATAAGCTCCCAGATCAGGGGCTTTTCCGGTAAAGCCGTCATTAATACCGGGTAGGTGTAGACCAGCGTCTACCGCTTTGCTGTTTTCCTTCAGCCGAAAGTCAAAATCCTGTGGATAGTATATTGGATAGGCTTTGCCCAGGGCCTGGTGTTTTTCGCGGAACTCCTTAAACTCAGGAGCATGCGCATTTATGAATATGTCGTAGTCCACTGTGATGCCGTTTGCTTCCTGACCTGTTGCTTCGGAAAACTCTGATAAACTATTGTATTCCAGCGCTTTATGCTCATTGCTGAAATCATAAGTTAGTCCATCCTCCGGAGCATGGTAGCTGATGAAAGGTTGTCTTTCCCGGTAGCCATTGTAGTCCAGAGAGGAGTAAGCGGTGTAGGTATAGAAGCCGAGGCTGGCCAGGCTTGCATCGTCCGAGGGCAGGAATAAATTATTCCGAAGATGTACATTACTACCCGGTTTATCATCCCGGGTGAAGATGCCGCTGGAAGTATTGTGATAGGCCAGCACACCGGCAGGGTACATACCCCAGAATTTGAAGGTAGAAGCATCACCAGCATTGTACACGATATTTCTGATCCAGTAAACCGGCCCGGCAAGCACCGGTTGGTTAGAGAGCGCCTGCTGCCCTGAATTGAAGCATCGGTTGCGAAGAATGCGGATATTATGGGTACCTCCATCGGCTTCAATAAAGTTGTCGTTGCAGATGAAAATATCGTTGTTATAAAAATCTATGGCCACACTTTTCAGAGCAGGATCTGTCTCCGGACGGGCATGCGTGCAGATGTCAATCCCATCAAAAAAGTATTTGACATCATTATAAGCCACGGTATGCCCCTGTCCGTGTAGTTTGACAGCATAATAGGAAGCAATCCGCTGTACGTTTCGGCCATTTTCTATTTTATTGTGGTAGACCATCGTACTGTCCTCTCTTCCGAGAAAGACATTATCTGCTATATAAAAACCCTGAGAACCTTCATACTGGGCCTGTATGCCAATACCAATGTCTTCAAAACGGCAGTGTTTGACGCTTAATCCGTCTGCTCCGTATGCGTTCATCAGACCGGCACGAATGGCCACATTGGTATTGCGGAAAGTGATGCCTTCAATGTAATGATAGTCGGCTGCAGTCAGGTCAAATAATACAGCGGCATCATTGCCATCCACTATCACATCGCCGTCTCCTGCCGCCAGGATGCTAATAGGTCTTTCCGGGCTTCCATCCTGGGTGAAAAAATAGGTGCCGTCAAAAGTAAGTCCGTGAAAATCACGATAATCGGTGTAATCAGCTTTATAAACACCGGAATGTACGATAATTTGATCACCGGCCTCAACCGGATCTACTGTCAGTATCCAGTCAGCAAAGCGGGGGTAGCCGTAGTAGGCATCTAAAATTCCGTTGTAGGCGGGTTCTTCTTTCTCCCCCTCCCAGTCTTTTGGGTAAACGTGCCGCACCTCAGCTTGCGTGTAAGGCTGTGGCTCTTTTCGGGTTTTCAAATTCAGCAGATGCTCGGCCTGCCCTGCTACCCCATCCGGGTCGGTAATTTTCAACCTGCACTCGTATTCGGTATTTTCTTCCAGGTCAATCAGGCTACCGGCCAGCATATTTTCAGTAGTATAATTCCAGACCGGTTCTCCGGCTTTCTCCCCACCGATACGCAGCAGCGGAGGTCCTGCTATCCACTTGGTTGCTCCTTTTTTGCGGTAATCTATACTGGCTGTAGCGTTACGGTTATCGTCACCTTCCAGGTACCATTCAAAACCCAGGCAGATCAGCGTAGGTGGTTCGGTGATCAGCCGGCCTGCTTTTACCGCATCCTGGGCGGCGGTGGGTATTGAAAAAGCAGCCATCAGGAGAACAGACAAGGTAAATAAGGGGTAGTGTAGCTTCATGGCGTAAAAAAATGACTTCTTAAGAATCGTGGAAAATACTCAGAATATTCACTTTTTGAAAATTTGTTTAAGGTCTGAAAATTAATTGTCCAACCTGAAGGTCATTAAATTACAGCCTGACAAGTAGCTTTTCTGTCAGAAAATCGTATGTTTTGCGTCCCTGATTTTAAAAGGTTTATCCACACAGTCATCTCCCATGCGCAATCACCACCAGCGACATATTCAACTCTTTGAGCATGACAGCATACGGGTAGGTGAAGTGCGGGATGGCCATACCTTTACCGAGGCAGACTGGAACTATTTGCTAAAGCTCAATGAACGGCAATATCCTCCTTATCTTCAGCCGATTCACCGGGGCATCAGGACCTTGCATTACGTGGGATTAATACAATTACCCGGCTTATGCCTGGAAATTCTGCCCAAGACTGATCGTGCGCATAGTAGCCAAAATCGCCATTTACTGCTCCATTTATTAAGCCTAAGCCAAAAAATACCTGCAATTCAGCAAGCCAACTTTCTCAAAGCAGCTAAGGGCAGCCTCAGTGATTATTTTATAAGCCAGTTTCTGGAGGCCTGCGATCAGCTTTGTCGGAAAGGGCTGGTCAATAAATACCGGCAGGAAACTGGCAACTTCAGCAGGTTCAGAGGCAAGATGCTGGTGAGAGAGCATGTGCGTCATAATCATGCGCACAAAGAGCGGGTGTATGCCGAATACCAGGCCTATGATAACCGGCATTCTTTGCATATGTTGATAGTTCAGGCACTTGGAGAGGTTTCCAGGCTTAGCAGAGAGCCGGAAATCCTATGCCGATCAAAGCAATTAATGACTGAATTTCCGGATTGCGGGTTTAAAATGCTTGGTGATGAAGAAAGAAAAAAGATACACCTGACGCAAGAGGATCAGTATTATACCAGAGTCATCCAATGGGCTAACCTTATTCTTGACAATCTTTCGCCAAGCCTGCAGTCGGGAGATTTGGCGTGTTCAGCTTTTCTGTTTGACATGCAGCAGCTGTTTGAGGAAGTCGTAGCCCGGGAACTCGCTGCAGCCACCAGAGAGAAAGGGCATACCCTACAACTACAGCCCAGCCGCCATTTCTGGAGGCAGCGCAGGATCCGTCCGGATATGGTGCTGAAAACCAAGGAAGGTGAAACGATCATCCTGGATACCAAGTGGAAACTGCTCAGAAACCACCAGCCGGATGAAAGCGACCTTAAGCAGATGTATATTTATAATCGTTTTTTTGAAGCACAAAGAGGTGTACTCATTTACCCTGCCCAGTCGGGTTTCGGTAACTTTGGAGAAAGTTATCAGCAACATGCATCCGAAGAAATGCGATGCGAGATTGTTTTCGTTGACTTATGGGACCAGGACGGCAAAAAATTTAAGTTGACCTTGGGACAGGAACTGCTACAGCATTTGCTGAAAAAGAAGGAATTCTGAGCAGATCAAATCACCAGTTTATTTATGGCATCGGGATCTTTACTGATAATTTTTTATCAATATCCAACTACCGATCAAAAGATGGCGACACTGCAAAATAGATCACTTTAAGCTAGCTTTTGAACATGCGTTCAGGGTTGTTTTCTCCAGCAGCTGATCAGGTGATCATCTACCATACCGGCTGCCTGCATAAATGCATAACAGATGGTAGTGCCGACAAATTTAAAACCTCTTTTTTTGAGGTCCTTGCTCATAGCATCTGATTCCTCAGAGTTGACGGCAACATCTGACATAGTCACGGGATGATTGACGATGGTTTTGAAGTCGGTAAACTGCCAGATATACTGATCAAAAGTGCCGAACTCTTCCTGGATTTTCAGGAATGATTGGGCATTTCCTATAGAAGCCCTGATTTTCAGGCGATTTCTGACAATGCCAGGATCTGACATCAGTCTGTTGAAATCCTCCTCCCCGTAGTTGGCGATTTTCTCCACATCCCAGTGGGCATAGGCCTTACGGTAGTTGTCTCTTTTGACCAGGATCGTATACCAGCTGAGACCGGCCTGGGCTCCGTCCAGGGTGATTTTTTCAAACCATTGCTTATCATCATGAATCGGATATCCCCATTCATGGTCATGGTAATCCTTGTACAGCTGGTCCTTCAGGCACCAGTCACAACGTATAGGTTCTTGCTTGCTCATTCAGTAAATTTTCACGTTTTCCAGTCCCACAGTAAAATCTGCCAGTCCTCTATCTCAGTACTATATTCCTCTATACATTGAAACCCAACTTTCTGATGGGCACGAATAGACCTGGGGTTGCGCAAAGCTACTTCGGTGATAAGGTAAGTAAAGTCAGCAGATAAAACCCTCTGCATGCTATGGTACAATTGAGAAAAAACGCCTAGTCCCCGATAAGCTTTGTCAATGCATACCTGTCCCATTACCAGGTAAGGCTGCTCTTTGAGTGGCTGCTGTTGGTAGGATAACTGGTTGATTTTCTCAAACATCGGGACCAGTACGGCTATGTCAGCGGCATATTCTTTCAACATGACCAGCGCATAGGCTACCAGACGGTCTCCCTCCATGGCTACGGCATGCCCATAGGGGCCGCAGATTTTTTGTAACAAGGGAAGGTCATGGTGCACCGTCACAAAGCCTTCTTGGCTCAGTTCTGCAGAAGATAATACTTCAGCAATGTTCTTTTGCTGCAGACCGATAATTTGCTGCAGCACATCCGGATCGCTGCATATCCGGTATTCCAGCGTCAATTTATTTACAGAATTTTGCATAAAACAACATCAGGCTACTAGATTTTTTTTAAATTAAGATGCTACTACTACTCAACTTAAATTTATGCTTATTTCATTGAACAGGCTGCGCCACAGCCTTAGAATTTTTTGTCCGGAACAAAAATTTTCCTTCCTTTTTATCTTCCTCATCGTATTACTGGCTGCTTGTAAACCTGAACAGAATCTGCCACCCGCTGATCCTGACAATGGCGGATTGGTACTGCCCAAAGGCTTCTCTGCCACCGTGGTGGTTGACAGCCTGCAGGGTGCGGCCCGTCACATAGCTGTAAATCAAAATGGCGATATTTATGTGAAGCTGAGATTTGTGCAGGAAGAGGGCGGCAATGCCGCGCTCAGAGATACCGACGGTGACGGCAAAGCAGATAGCATCCGGCACTTTGCTACTTACGAAAACGAAGGTAATTACGGTACTGCCATGCGTATCCACCAGGATTATCTCTACTATAGTACAGAAATGAAAGTTTACCGGCAGAAACTGGACGACAGTCAGCTGGTACCTGAATCAGAAATAGAGCTGGTACTCCTTGACGATCATGCGCACGGCAGACACGAACATATTGCCAAACCAATCTCCTTTGACGAAGCAGGTAATATGTACGTTCCCTACGGGGCCCCTTCTAACTGTTGTCAGGAACCTAAAAGAACTCCTGGTCAACCGGGTATGGACCCCTGCCCACAGCTGGAAGACCATGCCGGTATCTGGAAATTTGAAGCAGGCAAAATCGGCCTTACCCAGAGAGACGGTGAAAAATTTGCCACTGGAATGCGCAGTATTGTAGCAATGGACTGGAACGCAGATGATCAGGAGCTTTATGCGGTGGTACATGGTAGAGATGACTTGCTAAGGCTTTTTGCTGATCGTTTTTCACCCTGGCAAAGCGCGCTTTTACCTTCTGAAGAATTTGTACAGGTTAGTAAAGACGCTGATTTTGGATGGCCTTACTGCTTTTATGACCAGCTACAGGGAAAAAAAGTGCTGAACCCGGAGTATGGCGGGGATGGCAAAAAAGTGGGCAGATGCGGAGCATACAGCCTGCCAATCATGGGTTTTCCCGGGCACTGGGCGCCCAACGACCTGCACTTCTACCAGGGTAATCAGTTTCCTGAACGTTACCGCAATGGTGCTTTCATCGCTTTTCATGGATCAACCAACCGCGCTCCCTATCCACAGTCAGGCTATTTTATCGGCTTTGTGCCCTTCAAGGACGGAAAGCCCTCCGGGGAATGGGAAATATTTGCTGATGGATTTGCCGGTGTTGACCCGATCGTCAATGTGAGTGATGCTGCTTACCGTCCGATGGGAATAGCCACCGGACCCGATGGCTCCCTCTACCTGGCGGATACTGAAAAAGGTAAAATCTGGAGAGTCATGTACCAGGGCGATAGACAGGACTTTGGCCAGGATGCCCTGGCGGAAATGGAAACAAGAAAGTTGCTCTCGCATATCCGCACCCCCGATATAGTCAATGACAACCTGCAAAAAGATGTTGAAGTAGCTGGAGCCAGTATTTACAATACTTATTGCGGCACATGTCACCAGCGAAATGGAAAGGGAGATGGCAGCCGCTTTCCCTCACTGATCAACGAAGAATGGGTAGGCGGTAGCAAAGAGAAGCTGATCAGCCTGGTACTGAAAGGGATGGAAGGTGAAATAGTGGTGAACGGGCAGCAATTCAACAACATCATGCCGCAGCACAGCTTCCTAAGTGATGAGGAAGTCGCCCGGGTGCTGACCTACGTAAGGCAGAATTTTGGTAACGACTACACTCCTATCAACCCTGAAGAAGTCCAGAAGGTGAGAGAGGAATTGTAGGCAACGAGGGTTGTCTGGTTTTTAGGTATAAAAGAAAACATATTCATTTGTCAGAGATGCAGTGCATAGATGATATGATACAGTAGAGCATCTTTATGATATCATTCAGCTAATCTTTGGGCTGTGATGTGGAAAAATTAGTGTTTTGAGCCAATGATCATGATGGTAAATCACATATAGGCTTTAAAGCACAGGTTTTGTTTGCTGAATGTGTCAGGAGAACACATTTTCCGTTACTTTTTTTTTATTCGCTCATTTCAGCCATATTTGGGATCGAATCAATGAATTTACAGTGGCTATAGATATTACACCTTATTTACCTGGCATATCAGTGGATTGTGTCATTTTCGGATTTCATGAAAACCAGTTAAAAGTACTACTGCTCCGGATGATCAATATGGACCAATGGGCCCTTCCCGGTGGTTTCATCAAAAAAAGAGAAGATGTAGACCAGGCAGCCGTCAGAATATTGCAGGAAAGGACAGGTTTGAAAAATATTTTTTTACAGCAGTTTCACCTGTTCGGTGAAGTCAGCAGACATGATCTTAAGCATGTAGATAACCTGGTAGACAGAGAAGTAATCCCCAAAGAAATTTATGAATGGTTTAGCGCTCGTTTTGTCACTACGGGCTATTATGCACTGGTTGAGTATTCAAAAGTAAAGGCCAAAACTGATGACATTTCCGATAAATGCGAATGGTTCGGCCTGGATGATATGCCACCCCTGATTTTAGATCATGAGAGGATCATCATTAAAGCACTCACTTCGCTCAGACTCCAGCTCAAGTTTCAACCGGTTGGCAAAAACCTACTGCCTGAAAAATTTACCATGCCGGAATTACAGGCACTATATGAAACTATTCTCGGCCAAAAACTGGACAGACGAAATTTTCAACGCAAAATTCTGGGCTACGATATCTTAAAACGGCTGGAAGAGAGAAGGACTGGCGGTGCACACAAGGCACCCTACCTGTATTCCTTTGATGAGCAGCGGTATGAACATGCCTTAGAAGAAGGACTTAAATCTGTCTGGTAAGGTCATTACTGTGCATAGGAAAAGAGTAGCGCCTTTAGCCTGACTAAAAAATCAGGCTGCGGCTCCTTAACTGTACAATATATTCCACCATTTCTGTGATGTGCTGAATAGTTTCCTGATGGGCAGTGCTTTCTTTTTTCATATCCATGATAATCCAGTCCAGCATATCTTCCAGCTTGTAGCGCTCAAGTTCCTGCTGGTCAAGGTAGCGCATATCCCAGGCCTTAAACTTTGGCCGGGCAATTTCTCCCAGGTCTATGACCTGGATAATTTGATGTCGCTTATCTGCTTCAATACTGTGATAGAGGTTTGTTAGATGGCTCTTTCTTCCTTCAAGGTACTGAATGAAAAGACCTTCTTTGAAACATAGGTACCCGCTAATCTGCTCCTGCTCATTTTTTCCTGCAGAAGTTTTTGCAAGCAGTTCAATACTATTTTTATCAAACTGCATTAGGGCCCTGCTCAGGTACACCAGGGCATGAAGATCATTGAACATAGCATGAGCGATAAAAAACCAGCAGCAATGTAAGCATATTTGCATCAAATCAAACGCAATATGCCGGCTTGAATTTTCATACCAAATGGCTCCCTACAATTTCGCCATCCACCATTTCAATTACCTGGTCGGTACGCTGGGCAAAATCCTCATCATGCGTTACGACGATGATCGTCTGATGCTGCTTTTCCTTTAATTCCTGAAAAATATCAAAGACCACCTCTGAGTTATGGGAGTCAAGGTTTCCGGTAGGCTCATCTCCCATGATGATCAGGGGATCGTTGATCAGCGCACGGGCTATGGCTACCCGCTGTTGCTGACCTCCGGAAAGTTTACTGGCCTTTTTATGGGCCTGTTCCTCGATATCCAGTAAGGCCAGTTTTTGCAGGGCACGCTCTTTTATCTGATTTTCGCTGTACCTGCCCAGTTTCTGCGCAGGCAGCATTACGTTCTGCAGTACCGAAAACTCAGGTAGCAGGTAATGGAATTGGAACACAAATCCAATATGTTCATTGCGGAAACGGGCCAGTTCTTCCGGCTTCTTGTGGGTAAGCTGCTCCCCATTGACATAAATTTGTCCTTCATAATCAGTATCCATTGTGGACAACAGGTACATCAGGGTTGACTTACCGCTACCGGACTTGCCAATAATTGATACAAACTTTCCTCGCTCTATGTCAAAATTGATATCTTTCAGGACTTGAAAAGGTGCCGGTTCGTAAAAGTACTTATTGATATTTCGGGCGCTCAGTAATATTGACATCTGATCAGAATTTAATAGGATACATCAGCCTCTCAGGATGGCTATCGGGTCTACATTGGCTGCTTTACGGGCGGGGAAATACCCTGCCAGCGTAGTTGTGAGCAAACCAAAGACAATTCCGGCAATGTAGTATGAGGCCTTGAAATTTACCGGAAGATGATCCAGTTCTATCATCACATCACTTTCAAAAGGCACCAGTGTCATGGCGTAGGCCAGCAAAAACCCAAATACCAGCCCCATCAGTCCGCCAATAAACCCCACTACCAGGGCTTCGGTCATGAAGATCTGCCGCACATCTTTGCCTGAAAAACCCATGGCCTTCAGGATGGCGATATCCTTCATTTTTTCATAGATCATCATGGTGAGGATGTTGTAGATACCAAAGCCGGCTACAAAAAGAATGGCAATGACGACTCCATATACAATGATATTATTCAGGTCTACATTGGCCATCATCGCGGCATTGGCGGTCATCCAGTCTACAGCCTTATAGCCAAATTGTTTTTCGTATTCAACGGCTACTGCTTCGGCTGTGCTCAGATCGTTCAGTTTCAGTTTGATATCGGTGATGTAGCTATTACTTTCTCCCAGAATCTTCTGTACCGTTTTGATAGTGGCATAGCTGAGGGAGTTATCTATCTCTACCAGTCCGGTCCGAAAAATACCCACTATCTGCAGCATAATCGTGTTTCCTTCCGGCGTGGTTGCGTTGATCCTGTCACCAGTTTCAACATTGAGCTTTTTGGCCATGCCTTTGCCCATCACGATGCCATTATAAGTGGTATACAGCTTTTCCATCTGACCTTCCACTATTTTATCTCCCAGGTTAAATAGTTTGTCTTCTTCTTCCGGTTCTATGCCCATGATACTTCCACTGAGGTTGGCCGAGCCATAGCGATAAAAAACCTGTGAGCTTACCGAAGGAGATACCCCATAGACCCGGGGATCATCGCGGAGGATGCTGACGATCTGGAAGCCATCCTTGATGTTGATGCCCGAGCCTTCCGGCTTGGTATGGGCCACATAATTCATACTATTGTCTCCGGGATACAATTTGTCCAGGATGGTCTCATCCTTGGCTTTGATCTCCTTGCGTATGTGTACATGAGGAGAGTTGGTCATGATGATGTCAATGAAAAAATCATTGCTCCCGGTAATAAAGCTGACCATGTAGATAAAGGTAGCGATGCCAAAGGTAACACCCAGCGTGGCTACGATGGTCTGCTTCAGACGGGCACGGAGGTGCGTCTGCGCTATCTGGAAACTTAGTTTGAAATCTTTCATCGCTGTGTCAGCAGTTTTGCGTCTTCTTCAATACCACTTAGTACTTCTACCATTTCCAGGTTTTCTATTCCTTTGGTGATCTTCACCAGAACAGCTTCTCCATTTTGCTGTACCAGCACGCTGTCTTCTCCGACCAGTGCCGTACGAGGGATGACCAGGGCACGATCTTTCTGCTCTATGATGATATTGGCCTCTACCGAAGCGCCGTCATAAAAAGTAAAGTCTACATCAGTGATGCGCGCGTCTACGCGGAAGGAGCGATCTTCCTCATTCATAAAGGGATAAATCTTGCTTACCTCGGCCCGAAGGATAGTATCATTCAGAATGTCAGAGCTGAATACGACAGGCATGCCGGGTTTTACCCTGGAGATATCTCTTTCATCTACGATCAGCTCCAGGTAAAAAGATGCAGCGTCACCCAGCACTGCCAATGGTTGGTTGGAAGTCACCATCTCCCCTTCTTTGATGTAGGTCTGGTATACTTTACCACCAAAACGGCTTTTGACAACAGTGTTACCTTGTCTTTCCGCAGCGAGCTGGTAGGAAATCCTTGCCTCTTGCAGTTTGTCCTGCAGGTCTTCCCTGGTTTGCTCGAGGTTTACCCTGGCAGATTGCAGCTTATTTCTGGAAGTAAGGTAGGCCATCCGCGCCTGCTCCAGTGCTGAGCGTGAGGTAGCATTTTGCTCCATCAGGTTCTGCTGACGGCGATAATCTATTGAATCCTGCTGCAGTCTTTCCTCTGCCTGCTCCAGGCTGAGCCTGATGTCCATGATGAGGGGGGAATTGTCAGCAGCATTTCTCCGGGCAGTAGCAAGCCGCTCACGGGCACTGGCCAGCTCCAGTGAAGCCGACTCCTGGCTAATCATAAACAGTGCCTCATCTTTCTCTACAGTATCTCCGGCTTCTACCAGTTTTTCCTCCAGGATACCCGATGTGGGGGCAAAAACCTGGTAAGCATTCAGGGGCTCTATACTTCCGGAAGCATACACCGCACTGGTCAGTTGCCGGTATTCAGGACTGACAGTGGGCTGTTCCTGCTGACAGCCTAACAGCGGCAGTAAGCTAAGGAACACTTTGGAGTGGGTCAGAAATTTCATGAGATGACATCTTTTGGCGTAAAAAATTAAGTTCTGTTCGGACTCGGAAATAGGATGATCAGAATGACTGAAAAATATTTACACAAAAACAATTTAGATTCTATAAATTTTATTGGTTCAGAAAATACAGAACCAAATCAGTAAATTTTTTTAACCTTCATTGCTTCTTTCATCATGCCATTTCTGAATAATTTTAGGGATTTCAACCTCAAAATAAAGATACATATCTCTTACCTCCTTCAGGGAATCTGTCATTTCCTCATCTTTCCCTCTGAGTTCCAGTACATGGTTAAACATTTCTATCAGGCCTCGGATCTTATCGGTTACATTCACCAGGTTATACCATTTTTCCGGAGCGACCCTGAAATACCTCCTGCGGTCGCCAGGATAAGTTTTGTAGTCTATCATCCCCTGCTGGTCCAGAAATTTGAGGGTAGTGCTGACGGAACTTTTGCTGGCCTGCACTTGGGCCACTATTTCATCAAAACTCTTGTGCGGAGGCTCTGACAGCATCAGAAAGGCCATGATCCTGCCGGCGATAGGCGGAAAGCCCAGTTTGTCAAAGACAATCCCGATGTTTTCTGTTTCCTGTTTCAGTTGTTCTTCGGATAATGGCATACTGATGCATTTAATGATAAGTATTTAAACGTAGCTGTTTTTAAAGAGTTTCTTTAGTTCAGAAATTTCCGAACAAACAACAAAAAAGCTTTTTTGTATCTCTTGTCAATGCTTTTAGAGATGAGGCTTGCAGCGATCAGCTTCAACAAGGAAGCGAGAGCCAATGCTCCCGCTACTATGGTGTCAGATCACCCGACTGACTGCCAGTTACCGGATATGGCTGATTCCCGCAAAGCATCCAGCACTTTCATATTGGCAATGGCATCAGCGGGTGGCGTCGGCACTTCCGTTCCCTCCTTGATCGCCCGGGCAAATGCCTCAAACTCCAGTATGTAGTGGTCCTCCGGGGCAAAAATAACCTCCCTGGTACCTACGCTATTGGTTACCCACATCCGCGTTTCCACATCAGAGGGGGTATTGAAAGGAATCTCAATACTGATATTTCCTCCAGAGCCAAAGGCAGTGACGCGCTGAAAAGGAAATGTCTGCGTGCCGATGGTAAATTCAGCATGACTTCCCCCAAAATCCATCAAGCCTGACATAAGTATATCGGTTTTAAAATCCGGGTCATTTTGTGCTACACTTACGACTCTTTTTGGCTCGGCATTCATGAGGAATCGACTGGATGAGACAGCATAACAGCCAATGTCCAGCAAAGCTCCTCCCCCCGCATCCTCACGGTTCCGGATATTCTTAGGGTCAGTATTATTATATGAGAAAAAAACCTGTACCAGGTGTACCTTTCCAATTTCTTTCATCCTGATCAGTTCCCGGGCATGCTGCCATTGTGGGTGAAAACGATACATGAAGGCTTCCATGATCCGGACGCCTTTATTCTGCGCGTAGGTGATGCTTTCTTCCGCTTCCCTGGCATTCAGCGCGATGGGTTTTTCACAAATAATGTGTTTACCCGCATCTGCTGCCTTTCTGATGAATTCAGCATGCATATGATTGGGCAGGGGAATATAAACCGCCTCCACTTCCGGATCGTCCAGTAGTGACTCATAGGAGCCATAGGCTTTTCTGATGTTGTACTCTTTGGCTGCTGCATCTGCTTTCTGCTGAGACCGGGAAGCGATGGCTGCCAGCTCAATCATGGGAGATTTGGCTACAGGAATGGCTATTTTTTTCTGAAAAAAACCCGATACGCTGAGGATGCCTAATTGTAATGCTTTCATGGCTTGATGGTAATAGTGAAAAAATATTGACAACTTGTATGGTGAAAATATAGATTCAAAATCAATTCACAAAAGATGAAAATTGCGATTATCGGTATGGGCCATGTGGGTGCTACGATTGCCTATACCCTGGTGATGCAAGGCCTGGGGGATGAATTATGGCTGGTGAACCGAAATTACCAGAAGGCCCATAGCGATGCCATAGATCTGCGGCACACCCAGGCTTTTCTGGAGCGATCTATTGCTATCTCAGCCGCGACACTGGAGGAGCCACCGGCTGCTGATCTCTATATTTTGTGTTTGTCAGTACCCTATGAGTCACATTTCAAGAGCCGTTTTGAGCTGGCGCCCGGTAATGTCCGGCTATTCAGCGAACTTATTCCCAAACTGGAGCAGCAGAATAAAGATGCCATCTATGTAGTGGTCAGTAATCCGGTAGATGTTATGTGCTATTTCTGCCTGCAAATCGGGTCAATGCGGCACGAGCAGGTAATCGGGATAGGCACCCTGATAGACAGTGCGCGTTTCAGAAAGAGCCTCTCTGAACAAAAAGGAATACATGCGGACGACATCAGGGCGTATATTCTGGGCGAACATGGCGATACCCAGTTTCATGCGTTGAGTATCGCTTATGCCGGTGGAGAGTCTATCACCGACGAAGAAGAATCTGCCTCTCTGATCAAAAAGTCAGCAAGTATGGGCTACGAGATCGTCCGGGGGAAGGGATATTCCAACTTTGCGGTAAGTATGGCTACGACCCTGGTGGTGGAAAGTATTTACCTTGACAGCAAAAGAACCATACCAGTGAGTACCTACATTGACGGATACCTGGGGCAGGATGATGTTTGCCTCTCACTGCCGGCAGTGGTGGGCAGGAAAGGCATTGAGCGGGTGCTGCATCCGCATTTGGCAGATAATGAGCAGCAGGCCTTTCGTCAATCTGCGGCGGCAGTCAGAGCAGTTATTCAACAGATCAGGCAGAAGTTGTAAGCCTGCTCATTATTTTGCTGTTAGTTAAATTTATGTTTACTTATTGAAAAGGATTTTTATATACTGCAAATAAAATTACGATTCATCCAGTATGTCTGCTTCTCTGAAATATATTAAAAGGGATCCACAGGTAGAGACAGAAGGTCCTCCCCCTATGCTGATCTTACTGCACGGCCTAGGGAGCAATGAGCAGGATTTGTTTTCCTTTGCTCCTCTTCTTGATCCCAAGTACCTGATCATCAGCGTACAGGCCCCCATTGCGTACGGTTTTGGCGGTTATGCCTGGTTTAATATTGACCTTACCAGCGGCATTCCCAGTGCCAACATACAGCAGGTCATTCACGCTAGACGCTTGCTCTCTACCTTCCTGGATGAAATGATCAAAACTTACCAGCCTGATACTGAAAAAGTGTACCTGGTAGGATTCAGCCAGGGCGCTATCATGAGCTACGCCATGGCATTTTCTGAGCCGGGCAAGATCAGCGGTATTGTGGCAATGAGTGGCTATATCCTCCGTGAAATCACGCCCCAGGTCAGTTACAGCCCCGGACTCAAAAGACTGAAGATACTGGCTACTCACGGAGAATACGACCAGGTATTGCCTATTTTCCTGGGCAGAGCGACCAATGATTACCTGCGCACCCTGCACGTGGACTATACTTATAAGGAATACCCTATGGCGCATGAAGTAAATATGGACTGCCTGGAGGACGTAAAAAGCTGGCTGGCTGAGCAGGTCAGATAGTTATTTGAGCAGTATTTCTTCCAGTGGAGCGCCAGGTCCGATACTTACCTTCTGACGTGACCTACCCAGTAGATCTACATTATTGATGGCTATTTTACGCGTGTTAAGACCGGATATCCTGATCATGACGGGTACCGTTTCGCTTGCTTCGCTATCTCTGATCACGCTGTTACTAACATTCTGAAGGTTGATCACAGGCGCATCACCATTCCTCAATCCCTGCCGGGCCAGGAAACCATCAACAAACAGGCCGTCGGTATTTTCAACAAAAAGGGCACTTTGCCAATTTTCTTCGGTGTCCGTATCATCCCATTGAATTTGTACCCGGTCTAAATGTAAATTTTGAACATCCCTGGCAATGAGCGCATGGCTGCTGCGTTTGTCCGGTTGATCTTCCGCCTGCATGTGGATCTGTACATCTGAAAAGCTGATATGACTGATCGGCTTACCAGGAAAACCAGTCAGTTTGCTGCTTCCCTGGGCATGCGCAATGATGTTGTTGAATTGAATGTGCTCAATACTACCGATTTTAGAGTTCTGGTTTCTTTTGAGTACGACCAGGAAAAAAGGGTCAGCATCGCCCCACCAGTTAAAATGTTTACGATCAAGCTGCATGCTGATGTTGGAAAAAATCACATCACTTACCGAGCCTCCATCCCGGACAATAATACCCAGGCCTCTGTTGGTATTTGTAATCGTGCAGTTATTGAAAAGAATGTTCCTGAAATCCCCAAAGGTTTCGGTGCCTATCTTGAGGGCCGATGAAGTAGAAGTCAGTACGCAGTTGTTTACCGAAATATTCTCACAATTTTCAAAACGTTCGTTGGTAAGGGTGGATTTGAGCACGATGGCATCATCCCCGGTGCTTATGATGCAGTCTGATATTACTACATCCTGGCAGCCGTCTATATCAATGCCGTCGGCATTCACACCCTGCTCCAGGCTGGATTCCAGCTTAATCCCTTTGATATTAACCTTAGTACACCACTGCAGGTGCAGTGTCCAGCTGGAAGACTCCCTGATCTGGACATCAGCAATATTTACCACATCACAATCCACAAAATAAATAAGGGAAACCATGGGTGGAATCTTGTAGTACATTTTCATTTCAACGCCTGCTGTTCTGGCGTTTTGCGTTTCCCGTCCAATAAAACTATCTACTCCTCTAAGGTCATCATATTCCCGCCTGGCTTGTCCGTCAATGATCCCATTACCTTCAATACCAATGTTTTGGCTATTTTCTGCATAGATGAGCACTGGCTGATGAGGATTGCTGCCCTTGTATATATCGTAATCCACCTGATAATCAGCAGTATCATGGCTGGCAAAAAGCACTGCCCCTCTTTCCAGGTACAGTTTTACGTGATCTTTTAACCGGATGGTACCTGATAGGTAATCGCCGGGGGGCAGATAAACTGTCCCTCCCCCATTCTCAGCACAGACATCAATCGCTCTCTGTATAGCTTGGGTGGCTTTCTGAGATTTTATGCCGCTGGCACCAAAGTCACGTACATCATACAAGCGCTGGGCATCAGCTGGGCTGAAAAACAGCATGAAATAAATGAAAAGGCAGTAGCATGACTTCATACAATGACATTTAGTACATAAAATAATACACTGAACGAAACGCCTGGGGAAAATCAGGCAGTAGTTGAATCAGCAGGTTCATTATTTCTTTAGGAGACAGACATTTCTAGCTCGCTGCTTTGCAATATAACAAACTGCTATTTTTAGCAAGCCAGCAAAATACTAAAAACAATGGCGAGGGCTAAGAGAGGATTGATTTTATTCTGGCGCAGAATATCTGTTCCTGAGGGAAAAAGACAGGCTAAGTGCACAAATAGATAAATTGAGCAAGTATGCTTGGCAACTGCCGGGGTGTTTGGATAAATGACCTGAGATGCAGCTCACATTACACGAGCGTGACCATTCATAAAATGTCAGCAGTTGCTGAATAAAAAGGAGTTATGGTTTGAATAAAATAAACAGCCCGCAGGCTTGAACAGGAATTACTCATTGTTCAATTAATAGACTCTACACACTACCTGCCAGGCTTTTACGGCTATCTTTTGCCTTTGGGGTAGTAATTTCCTTATTACGATCTGGGTGCATTTCTTTGGATATAGTAGTACGGGGAGGTGCAGCTTCCTGTTCATCCAGCTTTAGAGGAGTTTTTTTGGCGAGTTTATAATATTTTTCCAGCAGAAAAAGAGCTCTTTCCAGGGGAATAGCGGAAGTGCTTCCGTTTACGTTGATGATACGAATCACAGGATTCATTTCTTTTTCAGCCAGTAAAATTTTTTCCTCATAATGCTCACCGAGATGAAGTAGGTAGGTATTCTCGGTCATGAAGACATATTTTTTGATATTCTCAATGCCCAGGTGCTTTTTCATTGATTGTATGTCAGTAATTTTGTAAAACAAAAAGAAATAAGAGCGCTAAATCTTACAAGCATTAATTTACACTAAAAAAACTGCTAATCAGCTAATTTGACTATTATTTTTAAGTTATATTTCAACTTAAGGATAAGCATATTTACCTGACAGGCTGTATTATTAGCGAACGAATTTTACGCCCGCACTGAAGAAGACGATTCCCAGAATAGCTGTGATAATCGCCTGTAGCGGCCCAACTTCGATGTCTAAGATGATTACCGACCCGGCAATCATCGCGTAGACTGAGATCAACATAATGGCTGCTCCCAGCAGTGTAAAGAAGATGCCAAAAGCTTTTTTGATATCCATGTTAGATTGTAGCTTGGTTTTGTACTATCTTAACCTACAGCAGGGCTGACTGTTAAAATAAATTTCATTTAGGCCTGAGGCCTTTACAGCGGCTCAATATAATGGTATTTTGTCTTATTAAATTTTTCCCATGTGAGCTACCGATACACAATTGCCAGCCATACGTATCATTTCCCTGACGTGAAAACGCTCCTGGCCAAAGCCAGCCCCATCCGTTCCGGTGACCAGTTGGCCGGACTTGCTGCCGCTACCGCCGCTGAGCGGGTTGCTGCCCAGAGTGCGCTGGCGGACTTACCTTTGAAGACTTTTCTGGACGAAGCGGTCATACCATATGAAGAAGATGAGGTGACACGCCTGATCATAGACCAGCATGATAAAGATGCTTTTCAACCCATAAGCCATCTTACGGTAGGAGATTTCAGAAATTTTCTCCTCTCCTATGAAACCACCACTCCCCTGCTGCTAAAACTGGCTTCTGGCATAACACCCGAAATGGCAGCCGCAGTGAGCAAACTCATGAGAGTGCAGGACCTGGTACTGGTTGCCGCAAAATGTGAGGTGGTTAGTCGCTTCAGAAACACCATAGGCCAGAAGGGACGTTTTTCCACCCGGCTTCAGCCTAACCACCCTACCGACGATCCCAAAGGCATTGCAGCCAGCCTGCTGGACGGTTTGTTCTACGGCTCAGGAGATGCAGTAATCGGCATTAATCCAGTTAGTGACAATCTGCAAACTGCCATACAACTGTATGAAATGCTGGACGGCGTGATCCAAAAATTTGAAATCCCCACGCAGAATTGTGTACTGTCACATGTCACTACCACCATTTCGGCCATTGAACAAAATGCCCCCGTTGACCTTGTATTTCAGTCCATTGGCGGTACAGAAAAAACCAACAGCAGTTTTGGCATCAATCTTTCATTACTTAAAGAAGCCCGGGAGGCCGCATTATCACTCAATAGAGGAACAATAGGGCAACAACTCATGTATTTTGAAACCGGACAGGGCAGCGCGCTTTCTGCCAATGCACATCACGGAGTAGACCAGCAAACGCTGGAGGCCAGGGCTTATGCCGTAGCCAGAAACTTTGATCCTCTGCTGGTCAATACTGTGGTAGGCTTCATTGGGCCTGAGTATCTTTATGATGGAAAACAGATCATCCGTGCCGGACTAGAAGATCACTTCTGCGGTAAGCTGATGGGCTTACCAATGGGTTGTGATGTATGCTATACCAATCATGCGGAAGCTGACCAGGATGATATG
The DNA here is from genome assembly GCA_964518125.1 of uncultured Porifericola sp. Lineage (GTDB taxonomy): Bacteria > Bacteroidota > Bacteroidia > Cytophagales > Cyclobacteriaceae > Catalinimonas. Next base: position 6,054 of record CAZFFW010000050.1, on the reverse strand, counting down.
GATATCTTACTAACCCTGCTGGCCAATGCCGGGTGTAACTACATCATGGGAGTGCCCGGCACTGACGATGTGATGCTACAGTATCAGAGCACTTCTTTTCACGATGCTCAGTACGTAAGACAGCTGTTGGGACTACGTCCGGCACCTGAGTTTGAAGCATGGCTGCAGAAATGGGAAATTACCGACCACGTTAACAGATTGGCTGAAGGAAAACAGGCGAAAAAATTACTCAACCTGAACCCGACATTCAGATGAAAAAACTTTCAGTAAAAAATGATTTCTGGCAGGATCTGAAAAAGCATACTTCTGCCAGGATTGCCCTCGGCAGGTCAGGAGGCAGCCTGAGTACTGCTGAGCAGTTGAAGCTTTTTCAGGCACATGCAGAAGCCAGGGATGCTGTAAATGCGCAAATGGAGGAGGACTACCTCATCGGGAAAATAGCCCATCTGGATTTGAATGTCCTACAACTATCCACGCAGGCTACAGACCGCAAAACTTTTCTCCTGAGGCCGGACCTGGGAAGACAACTTAATCAGGCATCTCGGCAGTTACTCAATAACAGTAAAAAGGACTATGATATTTCCCTCATCGTTGGAGACGGTCTTTCGGCCAGGGCTATTCATGAGCATGTCCCACCATTTCTTGAGATTTTAATTCCGAAACTTCGGGAAAAAAATTACCAAATTGCACCGATATGCCTGGTTCAGCAGGCCCGTGTGGCAGTAAGTGATGACATTGGCCATACACTGAATAGCCGTGTGGCTGTCATACTGATAGGTGAAAGACCTGGCCTTAGTTCGCCCAGTAGTTTAGGAATTTACCTGACTTATGGCCCAAAACCCGGTCAGACTGATGAAAAGCGAAATTGTATATCCAATGTACGGCCGGAAGGATTGCCTTACCCACTGGCAGCGGAAAAATTATTGTACCTGCTGGATGAAGCGATCAGGAGAAAAATTTCAGGCGTCACACTCAAGGATGATTTACAACTCAGGCTGGAAAAGTGAACAATATCTGCTAAGGCTGGGTATAGATCAGTCTTCGTTATCCAGGGCGATCATTCTGATGGGAATTTTCAGAATTTCTTTGAAATCTTCGCCAGATTCCCGCATGTCATCATCCTTTTCTTCAAAGTACCACTCCAGTTCCACATCATGGCCGTCAAGGTAAATTTTTTCCAACTTACGCAGAATATCAATCAGGCATTTTGATGAACTCGTATTGAAATACTCCAACCTGATCACAAAACGGGTTTTATCATTAGGGTGCTGCCTGTAAAAATCCATCCACTGCATGACTGGCTTGTAAAAGTCAACGGAATTTTCTGGAATTGACCTTCCCTCAATCTCAAAAATTTGCTGCTTAGGATCAAGGCTGATTTGCGGAGTACGGGATGTTTTGTTCAGGTAAAGGCTATCCATGTAGTTTTATTGATTTGGTACGCAGGCCATATTATCTCCTTTATACGACTACTATATTAATGGAGTTTTTCTGAATTATGTAAACTGATCTTATCTGAAAATGCAGAAATTTTGACTGATTTTACTTTTTTAACATTCTTTAGAAATTATTTTAGCCCAAAAATGTATTCTTATCTAAACAAAATATGTTTTAAAGGCGTAAGCATACCGTAAATCTGTTTACCTTTGAAAAGACAATAGTTAAACAAAAAGAACATACTACCGTTTATCTGTCATGATGAAAATAAGCGTTTGTCGTAAGGAGCATTTCAATGCAGCACACCGTTTGCATAACCCTGAATGGTCTGATGAAAAAAACCGTTCTGTGTTTGGAAAGTGTAACAATCCTAACTATCACGGTCATAATTACGAACTAATCGTAAAAGTTAGTGGCTATCCTGACCCGCAAACCGGTTACGTTTGTGATATGAAATGGCTTAGTGATCTGATCAAAACTGAAATTTCGGATCGTTTTGATCACAAAAACCTTAACCTTGATGTTGATGAGTTCAGGAAATTAAACCCCACCGCTGAGCATATTGCTGTCGTTATCTGGCAGAAGCTCAGAGACAAAATTGATCAAGAACTAGATTTAAAAGTAACCCTTTATGAAACTGAAAGAAACTTTGTTGAATACCCGTCAAACTGAAGAATTTTCCCCTGAAGAAATTGGAGATAACCATATAGCCACTTCTACAGATACTCCTTTACGACCTGATGCTTTTGAGAAAGACGACAACCTGAAAATTGAACTCATAGAAAAGCACTTTCGTGAAATCATGCTCATCATGGGGCTTGATCTTAATGATGACAGCCTGAAAGGTACCCCTCGCAGGGTGGCCAAGATGTATGTCAATGAAATATTCAGCGGTATCAAACCTGAAAATAAACCCAAAGCCAAGCTTTTTGAAAATAAGTACCAGTACAATGAAATGCTGGTAGAGAAAGATATTACCTTTTATTCCAGCTGTGAGCACCATTTTGTACCAATTTTTGGGAAAGCACACGTCGCTTACATATCCAATGGCTATGTCATTGGCCTTTCTAAAATTAACAGAATTGTACAGTATTTTGCCAAACGTCCGCAGGTACAGGAGAGACTTACCGTGCAGATCGCCAATGAACTCAAAGAAGTGCTTCGCACAGATGACGTAGCAGTAGTAATAGATGCAGCACATATGTGTGTATCATCCCGTGGCGTTCAGGACGTGACGAGCAAAACAGTTACTGCCCATTATGGTGGGAAGTTTGGTCAGGAAGAGAAGAAAAGAGAGTTTTTGAACTATCTAAACCTTAAGTAGCATGTATGACTTTAAAAATAAGAATATACTCATCATAGGAGGCACATCCGGTATTGGTAAATCACTTTTGCAGGATCTGTTGAAAACTGAAGCGAAAGTTTACGTGGCTTCACGTAAAGAGCCTGATGCTGAGTTTGCAGACAGTGTAGAGTACATTAGCCTGGACGTACTGAATATGGATAATGAATTGGATGTGCTGCCGCAGAAGCTACATGGACTGGTTTACTGCCCGGGTACTATCAACCTGAAGCCTTTCCAGGGTCTCAAAGTACAGGACTTCCAGCATGACTTTGAACTTAATGTGCTGGGCGCAGTGAAAGTTATCCAGGCAACACTCAAGAAACTGAGAGCAGCACAGGGGGCTGGTATCGTGCTTTTTAGTACAGTAGCCGTTCAACTCGGACTCAACTACCATGCTTCCATAGCCGCTTCCAAGGGTGCATTAGAAGGCTTGGGCAGGTCGCTTGCTGCTGAGTTTGCGTCCAAAAAAATACGTGTAAATCTGGTAGCTCCTTCACTTACCGACACTCCTCTGGCCAAGAATTTGCTATCTACTGATGAGAAAAAGGAAGCCTCCGATCAGCGCCATCCAATCGGCAGGTATGGTCAGTCTGAGGATATTGCAAAAGCAGCGGCTTATTTACTTTCTGAGGAAAGCTCCTGGATCACAGGACAGGTCCTGCACGTAGACGGAGGTTTATCCACCCTGAAGCCCTTGTAATGAAGGTTTAGTTTGTGGTATGCAGGTCTGAAGACCGTTAGGATCAGTTTCAATGCAAAACTCCAAACTTTTAGGCCATTTGTTAGTTTAATTATTTAATTCTCAAGGCCATTATTTGGTAAAAGTGCAGTTAATGATATTTATTGTATTTGTATGAGGACCCCACCGGAATCATTTTTAATTTTCAAAGAGGAGCTAAAAAAAGCTGAACTTGAAAAAGCTAAGCTCAAAGAAAATTATGAGTCAAAACTCAAAGACATGAACAAAGAGCTTAGCTACCTCAAAGAACAGATCGTTTCACAGCAGGATATGATGAAAACTACTGTGGAATATGCTACCAAGTTAGAAAATGAGCTGGATAAGCTAAAGAAAAAAATTGATCTAGATCATAAGAATGCCAACGGAAGCTTTCATTAATGTAGGTTTCCAGGAAATAAATTGTTAGTAACCTATTGCCGATTGGAGTTATGAACAACATTGCAGTGAATCAGCTGACCAACTACGAATTTACAGATTATTTCAGTTCCAGATTTTCAAAAGTATACTACAGCAAAGAACTGAAAACCATTGTATGCGAGCTTACCTCAGAGTACGTACCTATTGAGCATTTTAAGGACACCTTTTATAAGGTAAGTGAACTGGTGGAAGCTGGTAACAATCATAAGTTTATTTTTGATAAACGCTCCCTGAGAGCTTTTCATCAGCCTTCCATGGAATGGTATTTTGTGGTCTGGAAAATGGATATGTATGAAAAAGGGCTTAAAATACACCGGAAAATACTTCCTGCCGAGCCCTGGTTCCGCAAGTCTGTGGCCATTGCCAAAGAACAGATTGCCCGTGAGCATACAGAACTGATCCTTGAAAAGCTGGACATACAGTATTGTGATAGTATTGAAGAAGCCCTGGAAAAGTAATGAAAAAAATTTCAGCGGAGGATATCTTATCGTACGATAAGCGTTTCCGAACCAATCTCATCAATACCGTCACCGGCTTCAAAAGTGTTTCTCTCATTGCCTCCGTGAACAAGCAAGGAGAAACCAACCTCGCTATTTTCAGTCAGATTATCCACGTTGGTGCTAATCCGCCATTGTTAGGAATTCTTTTCAGACCGCATACGGTTGTCAGACATACCCTGGAAAATATTTTGTCTACCGCTGAATTTACGATCAATCATATCAGTAATGAAATTCTCAGACAGGCGCACCATACCAGCGCTCGCTGGGAACAGTCGGAATTTGACGCTTGTGGTCTGACTCCTGACTTTGGCACTACAGTTTGTGCACCTTATGTCCGCGAATCATCAGTTCAGATAGGTTGTAAGTTGGTGGAAAGGCAGGATATCCAGGCCAATGGTACAGTCTTAATTATCGGTCAGATTGTAGAAATCAGGCTGCCAGATAACATTGTGCATGATGATGGGTTTATAGACCTGGAAATGGCTGGTTCTCTTTGCGCCCTGGGCCTTGACAGCTATCATAATACGACCAAGGTTGCCCGTCTTTCGTATGCCAAACCCGACCGCCAGCCTGAAGAGATATGATCCGGTATGAACCTAATAGAATTTACGCAGGAGGGTCTTTACTGCCCTCCTGCTGACATTTTTATTGACCCCTGGAAAGCCGTACATAAGGCGATCATTACCCATGCCCATGCTGACCATGCCCGCTATGGCCACGACTACTACCTGGCGCATCATGACTCCGCCGCCATCCTCAGACACCGCCTGGGTGCAGATATCCATTTACAAACAATTGCTTACGGAAAAAAAATAGATATTCACGGGGTTAAGGTAAGTTTTCATCCGGCGGGACATATTATTGGCTCATCCCAGATCAGGTTAGAATATAAGGGAGAAGTATGGGTGGTTTCAGGTGATTACAAACTGGAGAATGATGGCTTTTGTACTCCATTTGAACCTGTGCGTTGCCACACCTTCATCACCGAATCTACTTTTGGCTTACCGGTATATCACTGGCAACCGCAGCAGGAGGTAATCAATGAGATTTCAAACTGGTGGAAACAAAATCAGCAGGCAGGAAAAGCCTCACTGCTTTCAGCCTACTCACTGGGGAAGGCGCAGCGAATTCTCAGCAACCTAAACCTTACTAGCGGACCGGTATTGCTGCATGGTGCAATTTATAATACCCATGAGGCTCTTAGAGCATCTGGTGTGAAACTACCATACTGTCCTAAACTCACGGCCGATACCCCTCCCAACGAAATCAGTCAGTCACTGGTGATCGCGCCACCTTCTGCTGCGAATAGTACCTGGGTCAAAAAGCTCAAAAAACATAGTACGGGGATTGCATCCGGATGGATGGGCATTAGAGGCATGAAAAGGAGAAGGGCAGCAGACCGGGGATTTATACTTTCCGACCATGCTGACTGGCAGGGTTTAAATGAGGCGGTAGCTATGACAGGGGCAGAAAGAGTTTTTGTCACGCATGGATATACAGCGGTATTCAGTCGCTGGCTTACCGAAAAGGGTATCGAGGCCTACGAAGTTGAAACCCTATATGAAGGCGAACTTGCGGAGATGCAGACAAATAAAGAGGAAGAAAGCTGAAATTAA
>CAZFFW010000049.1:0-31842 GCA_964518125.1 uncultured Porifericola sp. | reverse complement strand
CGCTGCTGCTCACTGAGTCGCTCGGCCTGCACTTCGTTTACGTCGGTATCCAGCAGTTGGCGTATCGTCTGCTCATTGAACCAGTAGCTTTGATCAATTTCTCCAAAGCGGGGCTCATGCGTCCCGTCAGCAGAGAGTACGGCTTTGCTTTTCAGCCTTAAGCGCGAGATGCTGTCCGGTGTAAGGTCTGCATAACGGTAGATTTCGGATGCCATCTCAAAGGGCTGGTTAAGGATATCTTCAAAGCGGACAAAGCGGTAATGCTTGAAACGCCGGCTATCGCGCAGCATCCTGCTCAGAAAAACCCGGTAAGCACGTCCCGCCTCCCGGGCGCTTCTGCCCCGGCGTACCCAGCCATTACAAAAGGCAAAACCATCCCGCACCACACCAATAAAGTAGGCATCCCGGTACATTTTATTAAAATAGCTGCTGAGCCTGATATCCTGGTCTACAGACTTGAGGCATAAGGTAGTTTGCTCCACCTCTTCGCGGCTGTATTGCTGGTCTTCATATTTAAAAGACAGGTACTGATGTTCCTGGTTGAGCAGCTTGTTCCGGTAAAAAAGATCGTCCATATGGCTGGAGAGTTTTTTCTCCCAGGGACGGAAAAGTAACGGAAACTGTCCTACGAAATTCCAACAGACTTTTTCAATTTTGTTGTGGTACAGCAACTTACCGGTTTCCCTGATCGGTGAACACACCTGGGGGTGTGACTGAACCATATTCCAGACGATATTAGTGCCACTACGGGTAAGTCCATTGATCACGATCACTTTTTGGTTTTTCATAAGCATGAGATAAAAAAAATTGATTGATGAAATAAAAAATTAAATATGGTATGGGTAAAGTCCCTGCATTTCAGAGATGTAGATAGTCATCTTTTTTGGCGCGAATGTATCGGACGGCGGTCTCTGCATACAGCCAGATAAACATGGCCAGCAGGCCTATTTGTCCGATCTCCCCTTTGTAGTGCATCAGGTGGGTATGTCGTCGGGTAAAATTGGCGAAAAACATCAGTATCAGCATGATCATACCCATCTGAGCAATGGCCGAAAGCCTGCGGTTCGGCATACTACTCAGGTTCCAGAAGCGCATGAAAAGTGCCCCGTACAGGAAAATAACCAAGCCCAAACCCAAAATTCCCTGCTGGTGCAGAAAGCCGTTCCAGAAGCCTTCTGACCAGTTGTACTCCCAGTCCTCATACGCCATACGGGGAATGAGCGTAAAGTTGCTGGCCGCCTGCTCCAGTGCCATATCTGATATTTTACGGTTAAGGCTCTGAAATTCCTCCTGGTTGCTGGCATTGAGCATCCCTTCCATTCTTTCAATAAGAAAATCGGGTTGAATCAGCAGTAATACGATCAGCAGGGCGGTCAGGTAGCCAAATATTTTGAACTTGCCGCTGAACAGTGCTGATAAAATAAATACCCCCAAAGCCCATACATAGGCCTGCCGGGAGAGCGACACGCTGATGCCCAACAGTATGATGCCGATGGAAATCAGGTAGAATTGTCTGTTTCGGTTCTGGTAAGTGTTGCGGATCACTGCTCCCAGCAATACGAAAATAAATACCATGGACCAGTCATTCTTATGGCCAAAATAAGGGTTTTGCCAGAGTATGGAATCCGAACGAAAACGCGTGAGCAGCTCAAAGTTGAGTACGGTGAGGTGGAGTATGGCCAGTGCTTCCAGGGCTGTGAGGAAGATGATCAGGTTAAACACATAATTGAGCCTTTCCAGGCTTAAGCGCGTGTAGCTGAAGTAGAGAAGCATCAATATGATCACATTGTCGTACACATAGGCCAGTATCTGGAAAACAGACACATCTTCTTGCTCCGCAGAAAGGGGCATGCCTCTGAATAATATCTGAAAAGAGGCACTGAACTGCAGCAATACCAGGCTCAGCAGTACGAGCCAAAGCAGTTTGTAATTTGCGGGAAGTACCCTCAGTTTGGGCTGTCTGAAGCTCAGCAGTAAAAAAGGAAGAAAAAATAAACGATGTACATCCAGTGCCCGCGATACGTCTGCCATGAGCAGGTCAAAAAAAGGAATCCAGAGCGACATCAGTAGTACGGACAGACAGTTGGTATAAGATGTAAACTGAAAGGCCAGTAACCCAATGGTGATGAGCGCACCCAATGCCGCTGATTCAGTGTAGAATGCGACCAGCCAACTGCAGACAAAAAAAGCTGTTAGTACGTATGGTATGCTGAAGTCCTGTTGTCTGAAAACCTTCTTCTCAGACACTTCCGTGACTAGGGTGCTCATGTAAGCTCAAAAAGTTAGGTCAGTAGAAAAATAAGTGTTTCCATTGCAATCAATGCAATGCACCAATTACTGCGCTGTTGCTTGTATTAAAAATTAACATTCTTTATGGCAATATCCAACAATCAGTGGTCAATTCACTCTTTTGCCGGTAATCCTTCTAATAGCTTGATAAAGGCTTACACTTATACAACTTAGAAGCTGCTCCTCTGTTTAGGCTGCTACTGCTCCTTCATGAGGATAGCTTGTGCATGACCAATGGGATGGTTTGGAGTTATTCCTTCTTCATTCAGGAAAGGACCTCAGCCAACATGAATTTTAGACTTTTCCAGACTACCATAGATGGACTCGGCTTTGTTGCGTGCAAAGGTATCCTGTATCTTCAGCAGGATATTGCTGTCCTCTCTGAAGTTATAGCTATCCATGCGCCTTGCGTCCTCAATTTCTCTACCGATAAAATCGGCCAGTCTGAGCTGGATACTCTCCTCTGTCATCAGGTCATGATAGTTGATCACCAGGCAGTTGCGATTTTTCTTTTGCTCCCTGATCACCTGCAGCAGCAGTTTGTTGTAAAATTTCCATGCTTCCAGCGCCCTGATACTCCTGATGATCTTACGATCCGGTCGGCGCACGCCGGCCATCATGTGGCTCATGATCTGGGAGGGATTCCTGAATACGATGACCACCTTATGCTCCGGTAGTATCTTTTTCCAGGCTCCGTAGGTTAGTACTGTCCTGGGATCTTTGAAGCCCCAGTCCTGGTAGCGCTCCTGATAATGAAGGATCAACTTTTCCATCTTTTGCTGCTGGTCAGCATTGATATGCAACCCATTACTACAGGCCGAAAAGTCAAACATATCTTCTGTCTGCAGTATTTCTTTGTTCAGCAGATTGGTACTGGGCCTTTCGTATTTGTGCCCGGTTTTGTAGTTGCCATCGTCATCCAGCGCCTCTTCTATCATATTAACACCAGACTTATGCAGTGTTTCTGCCAGTAAGGTAGTTCCGGATTTATGCATGCCTAGTATCAGGTAGATCATAGTGTATTTGTTTAATTATCTTCTGTTCTGTTGGGGGTTATTCAGCCATGCAGGCAGGTTTTGTTCTCCCTTTTTCTGTAAATATTGCCTCAGATGCTGATTGGGCTCACGGTAAAATTCCTCCAATCGCCTGAGAGATGCATCAGAAACGGATATTTTCCGTTTGTTGCTTTTGTTTACCTGATAGTAGAAGTTGCGGATTTTCTTTTTCAGTCCTGGATTTTTCAGCCAGAAGTAGTCAAACTGTTCATTGAGCCGGTTAGCCAGCTGGTGTATGGTTTTATGGCGGGGCGGAACAGATTTGTTCTCGTTGGAGAATTCATAACTACCGTAAAATGAGTCAGGTATTTCCAGCCACCGGCTGATTTTACGCATCAGTTGTTGCGGATGATCTTTCAGTTCATCAAAAAAACAGATCAGAAAATTATCCTCGTAGACCTCTACCCAATCATGGATAAAATCAATGTACAAGCCCTCTTTTAACGCTCTTACGTACAGGTAATCATTGCGCACAAAAGGCTCATCCTTCCTGTCTTTGTATTCTCTGAAACACCTTTCCAGAAAATCATCAAAGGATAACTGATCCACTCCCGGTCTGAAGTTGAAGTATTTGAATTTGTAAAACGAGATGAATCGTTTGACCGGATCCCGCAGTATCAGGATGACTTTTAAATCATCCGGTAGCTCCTCTTTCATGCCAGCAGCCAGGGGCTTTTTGCCATAAAAGTAGCGGGGGTCAGCTTCCATCAGGTACTTTTCTGATGCTCGCTGATCAAAAAACTCCGCATATTCGCTGGTGGATGGCAGCGGTTCTCTATACATCAGTGACCGGAAAAAAAGCGTCTCTTTTTCTTTAGAGGGACTGATTTCAGGATGGTCAGACAGATACTTAAAGAGGGAGGTAGAGCCTGCCTTGTTTACCCCGCATATCACCAGATTAGCGAGTTTTTGATCAAGCTGTGGTGCAACTTTCATAAGTAATTTGATAGCAGTTCAACATGGTTAAAAAATCACGGTACAGACCAAAAAATAGATGCAAGCTTGTAACGGTCAGCCTGTTAAAAGACAAACGAATGCTGCTTTTTGGTTTACTGCTGCGTTTGCCTGTATATCATTTACAGCTTAAATGATCGCTTGGTTTTCTCTGTATAATAGTTGTGGGCATTCTTCATATACCCGTAGCCGGAGAAGGACTCCACATCATTAAAAAGGAGATTCAGGTTCTTGATTTTGCGATTTTTCTGCAGATCATTGATCCCCTTCAGGATGTCTTTGTTGGTATAATTATTCCTGACGATGAACAGGTTGATATCAAAATATTTCAGCAGAAGGAAATAATCCGCTACCAGGCCCACCGGCGGAGTATCTACGATGATGCGGTCATATTTACTTCTCAGCAGTGAAAACAGCTTTTCTGCTCTTTCCTTTTCCAGCAGTTTGATAGGATTGTTTTGTATGGTACCTGAGAAGATCACATCCAGGCGATCATGGAAGGTGGGTACAATGACTTTCTCAAAATTAAAATCCTGGTTCAGATAGTCCGACAAGCCATAGTGCACTTTCTGGGCAAAGTAGCCCTGAAATTTGGGCCGCCTCAGGTCAGCACCTACCAGCAGTGTCCGGTCTCCCGCCTCGGCGAAGGCATGGGCCAGGTTGATAGAACAAAAAGTCTTGCCCTCTCCTTCAATGGAAGAAGTGATACCAATAATTTTATTGGGTGGCTCCTTAAAAAAATGCTGCAGGTTGATCCTGGCAAACTCAAAAGATTCTACCACCGCAGAATTTTCACAGTCTCTGAATACCATTTTGGCATTTTTGGGACCATTGGCAATGATACCCAGCAGCGGAATTTCTGTCTGATTTTCCAGGTCCTCACGGTCAGCAATCTTACTGTTCATAAAATGACCAGGAAGTATAAACCCAAGGGGTATGATCATCCCCAGGAATAGAGCCGCCAGGAAGATAAGCTTTGCGTTGGGAAAAACCGGTTCGTCCAGTAACTCCACGCTATCCACCACTTCAATATCAGCGGTATTGGTGGCCAGCGAAAGTTCAGCTTCTGACTTCTTGTCTATCAGGTAATTATATTTTTCACTGTAGTAATTAAAGTCCCTCTCCAGTTCAATGAGTGTCTGCTCATTTTCAGGCAAGGCATCTACCCTACCCTGAATGCTGCCCAGTCTGCGGTTTACGTTTCTTAGCTGCACCCGGGTGGACTCCATGGCGTTGTTCAGGTTTTCTACGATCGCGCCTCTAAGGCTACTGAGTTGGAGGTTAAGCCTTTCTATCAGAGGGTTCTCATCAGGATTGTCATAATTGAGCATTCTCCGAGCTCTCGCATTGATATCTATATACTCAGAGATCAAACTCTCAAAGGTATTGTCCTCTATCCCCATGGCAGAGGGGGCAATTAGTTTGTTGGCATTCTTTGGGTCCTTAAGGTAACGGAGTGTTTGCTGGAAGTATCCCAGTTTGTCGTTCAGAAAAGCCTGTTGCTGCTGTAATTCACCCATAGCACCGAGGCTTGATTCCTTAGTACTGGAAAGATCCACAATCTGGTTATTGGCTTTGAAGGTCTGTAAGTTTAGTTTGGCACTTTTCAGTGAGTCAGCTATTACCGCCAGTTCCTCATTCAGAAAGCGCACTGTGTTGCTGCCCTTCATATTCTTACTGTCAAGGTCTCTTTCCTGATAAGTGTCAATTAGTGTTGCGAGGAAGAGGTTGGCCTTACGCGGCACTTCATCTTCAACACTCAGCCGCATTACCCTGGACTGTTCCAGCTCTTTTCCGGCCTGCTCCACCAAAAGATTTTCTTTGAAACTATCCACCAGGCTATTCAGGGAGTTAAATTTGAAGTACAGGCTTTGACCTTCGTAATAACGAAGGCTCTTTTTGGCATCAATGGTGAAACTTACAAAATCACTTTTGTATGCTTCTCCGGGTCTCAGGCTAACTTCAAAGTCAAAGCTGGGAAGCTCCTCTACTGCTCTGAAATCTTCAAAATCATAAATGGTTACCTCGTCACCTTCAGCGGTAATGTGCAGCCCGCCTCCCTTTAATACGTCCACTTTAAAAAGGACTCCTATCGGCTGCACGGCGCTGGAATCAATCCTAACGGAGATGGGCACCTGCGCGTATTTTTCATTCAGCCACAGCTTATGCATAAACTCAGGCCAGAAGGGTTCTACTGTGTAGTAGCTGGTACCGAAGTCAAGTTTTCTCAGGCTCTCTCGTAAGGCATCGGAAGATGTAATTTTACTGATTTCATCCCGCATACCGATATTACGTTCAATGTACTTTTGCTCAAGTGGGGCCAACATTTCACTGGCCTGGGAAGAGCCCAGTTCCTGTTTGCTGATCAGCAGACTTGCATTGGCCTGGTATCTTTTTTCGGCAAACTGGGTGTAGATAAAGGCAATGATTAACAGGATGAAAATACTGATGGCGAAATAATACCATCTTTTCCTAATGTCAGAAAGTAGAGATTTGAAATCAATAGTGTTGTCCACGTATTGTTCTTCCATAATAAAAAAAATTTGAGGGTGCCAGAAAAAATCTTGAACCTGCACCAAATGATAAAAGGCTAAATTCACACGTTTGTTATGAATTTAGCCAGTTTTTTTGATTTATAAAACTTTAGCAGCAGAAGTAAGCGCAGTAGTCTTATCAGAGGTTAAGACTGCGCAGTACACTTAACGCGCGCTGATATCCCCTTTTTGATGTTTCTCTTTTGTCCACTTTAGAAGCTTTCAGAGACAGTACAGGCAGGTTGTTATCATAAATACTGGAGTGAACCCTGCTTACATCTATACCGCCAATGTCCTGCAGTATTCCAAACCTGATGAAGTTATCATCAGCAAAATGAGAAATATCCTTGATCAGCGTATGATCGTAAGGCTGCGCAAAAAAGATCTCATTAACATTTTCACGCACACAGAATTTTTTTAGCGCACGAAGATCACCTTTCACAAGAGGGTGATTCACCTTGTCGTCAAAGAACCCCAGGAACTGATAACCTGACGATCTGTCTTCAGAAAAATAGCGGTACAGGTTCAGACCACTGGTAGTATATCCTACGATCACTACCCTGAGCTTATTTTTGTCGCGACTACGGATATAACGGTAAACCAGGAGTAAACCGATCTTGATAGTGGCAGAGGTTAGCATAAATACACTGTACAGAATCAAAAGATCCTGAAAAGACAGGTGATCCATGCCTATGACATACGCTATTGCACCGGTAAAAGGAAGATGAATAACAGAAGATTTTAGGGTATAACCTATAATCCGCATGATCCTTCGGTGCTGGTTTACTTCATAACTGTCGTTAAAAAGGCAAATTGTAATCCAAAGTAATAGCCAGGAAAGACCCAATGACTGAAACTCAGCCACCACATAACGATCAGCAAAATCAAAATAATCAGCTGCCAGCAGGAAGGTAAGGACAGTAGCCAGTACATCCACAAAGAGCAACATTACCAGGAATGCCTTTGAATAATGATTTGGTCTTAGTTTACTTATCGTGTTCATTGAAAGCTTGGTTTGTCCGCCTAAAGCATTAAAAAACTATCCGTAACGAGCTTAAAAAAATTGAATCCTTTAACCGATGAATATCTTACACCCGCAAATAATCTATGCTAAAGCTTAATATTCAATCTCTTACGTTTTGTAACTCTTGACGATTGATACAAAAATAAAAAAAAAGAATAATATTACAACATAAGTTATTAAAAACTTTTACAAAATTATTCTAATTATACAATACCGGCAACTTTGCAGACATTCATTATGATTCATTTAATACTTACAGCAGGCAAATAGTAAAATTTGCTAAAAGGATTATTTTTTTAATAAAATGTTAAAAATTTAGAATTTTAGACGTTCATGAAAAAAAATAAGGGCATTTACCTTTAAGTTAAAAAAGTGTATTCAGAAAAAAACCGCATGGTTTTTCCTGAATTCCTTACGTACAAACGTAAACGAAGGGAATTGTGTTTACCCAAGACACGCCTAGGAGGAGCGGGGGCCTAAAATGATGAAAACCTACCATCCATTACCAAAAATGAATGATAGGTTTTGACTATAAACCCTGGAAATATACCTAGCGTTTCAGCAGTCGGCTACTATATAGCCTGTCTCCCTGCCTGATCTGTATGATGTAGGTTCCACTCCGGAGATACTGTATCGGTATTTGCAAATCATCTGATAAAGCATTGGCCTTTTGTACATGACCAAGCACCTTATTTCCATCAATACTAAATATATCCACCTTGATATCATCACCTGAACGGGATGAACCAAAGCTGATTCGGAGCAACTCTTCAGCCGGGTTAGGGTAAATACTGATATCTTTAGCAGTTTCAGAAGATAAGACTGCGTTTACCAGCAAAGCCTCCGAAATAAAGCGACATTCCTGGTTACTAATCTCAACGGTGTAGCTGCCAATATCAGGATCTGTTCCCAGTGGTAGAGCCCGCTGGTTAGCCCCCTCTATGGGCGATCCATCTTTATACCACTGATAGGCAGGGGCAGCCACTGAAGCGAAAAGACTATCTCCATTTAACACTACCTCTGGCACGGTGAGACCACTGGTATTGGGTGGCACTACAATTTCTCTCGTACGGGTGGAGGTAGTCTCTCCGTTAGAAATGGTCAGGGTAACGGTATAAGTACCTTCAAACCTGAACTGATATTCGGGATTTCTTTCGTCTATATCCTGCCCGGAAAACTGAGGGTCATCAAAATTCCAGGTCCAGGAAACAGGGTCACCTGTACTCTGGTCAATAAAGGTAGCCACACCCTGAGGGCACAGGAAATCTGCTTCAAAGTTGGCAAAGAGTAGGTTATCGCAATTTCCGGGTATCCAGCCATTGGTATTGCTGCCCAGTTCACTATTGTCACCAGCCACAAAAGGGGTAATGCCTGAAACGCTTACATTCTGTACAGAGATAAAGTCAAAACAGTAGCGTGCTGTTTCATTTTCAGCAATCAGGTTGGCAACACCCCCTCCTTCGGCAGAGATCTGGATCATGTTATCAGCAGAGCCAATGCCGTTAAATTCATTGTTGATACGCTGGGTAGTGCCTCCCTGAAATACCAGGTCGCCCTGAGCAGTCATTTCCAGGGTATCTATCACATTGTTACCGTTAAGCTTCAGGCCTCCGGCTACGCGTAGTTTACTGAAGCGGTTATCTCCATTGATCTGCAGGTTTGAGTTGGCCCCTACGACGATAGTTCCCAGTGATTTTCCTGCGCCATTAAGCACAAAATCTGCTTCCCCGCCACTGCTCACAAAATTCAGCGTTGCATTGCTGAAGTCGGCCGAAAGGTTCTGGTTCAGGTTGATTGACTGCAGGCCACTAACCACCGAACCTGATAGGTTCAGGTCCTGGTCAAAACCCAGGGGCACATCAATATTATTTGCCCTGAGTGCCCTGTCCACTACGCTCAGCCCACCACCCTGTATGGTGATATTCTGGGTAGAAAGGTCAGAAAGCAGATTCCATCGGGCATTAATGCCATTTATCTCAATATCAACATCAGCCAGAGCATTTTCCGGTATCCTGATATAATTTCCTTTGCTGCTCTGTCCGGTAAAACGCAGCATGCCATTATTAAAGTCTACACCACTCTGCCCAATATCTATTGATCCGTTGACATTCAGCACATTCCCCAGCAGATCAAAAGTTACCGGCGTTTCGGTATACCAGTTAATATTATAAGCCTCAGCATCAGCACCGAAGGTAATAGTCGGATTGGGGTTGCTGAAAGATGCATTGTCAAAAATCACCGGATTGTCTATTCCGGGCACTGCGTTGGCCGGTTGCCCTCCGCTACGGGTTGACCAGTTCGCAGGATCGTTCCAATCCCCGCTGTTACCTATCCAGTAATAAGGCGTTAGGTTAGTAGAGGGAGCCTGGGAACTGACAATCAAGGAAAAGTTCTGGCGGTTATTTTCCAGCGATCCTTTATGGGTAATCACAATGGTGTACTCACCGGGCTCAGGATTGGGAATTTCAATTTTCTCCACATTATCCCTGAAATTATCACCCCGGCTGGCCGGTCTGCTCGGGTTAGCAGGATTCAGTATCCAGGGGAGGAAGGTGCTGTCTTCACTGAAAACCCGCATATCCAGGTCATTTACCAGCATCAGACTATCGGAGTCCAGGGTAGGTGCTACCGGGTTTCCGGGAACATCCGTCCAGGACAAGGTTGCAACCAGGGGAGCAGTACCATCCGAACTGACCGTGAACACCCTGATTCCTCCGTTGGTAAGCGTTGACTCCCGGATCTGGAAGTTTTCATCGTCTTCGCGGGTGATGTGGATTGCCGCACGGTCAGCAGCCAGCAGGCCCCAGCCAAATTCATAAGTCGGACCCGGGTTTTCAGTAGCCTGTCTGGCTGTATGGATAGCCAGACCTTTAAGGGTGGCAGCCCGCATAAAATCTCCCGAATTCACCCTGGCGTACAGTTCCTGCAGCAGGATCAGTGAACCAGTGGCGTTGGGAGCGGACATGGAAGTACCTGATTGCTCTTCGTATGCGTCAAAAGCATCCGATACCGAGGAAAAAATGTTGACTCCGGCAGCCACTATGTCCGGCTTGATGCGGCCATCATCAGTAGGTCCCCAGCTACTGAAATCACTCATGACGACATCTGAAGGATTGCGGTAGCCATTATCAATACGTTCCACCGCGCCTACTGTCAGGATATTTTTCGCCACACTTTTGGGATCAAGAATGTCATAAGGCCCATCGGCCGGTGCGCCCGAGCCATCTCCTACATCAGTTCTGTCATTACCTGCCGACTTGACGATCAGGTAATAGGGAGCATTGTAAGCGATATCATCCCACACCCTGGAATCATCGTCTGAATAATAGCCAAACTTATAATCTTCTATGGTACTGATGCTTTCATCGCCAAACCAGCGCCAGCCGCTACCATCCTGCACCACCTGCCAGCCGGATATCAGCCCATAGGAATGGTTGGAAATGAGCATTCCTTCGGCTGCCTCTTCCGCGATTTCCGCATTATCATTGTTAAAGTCGTAGCTGGTCAGGGTAACTTCATTGGCCATACCTCTGGCATCGGGATTAATACCTGTTGCGCCTATCGTACCGGCAACGTGGGTATCATGGGTGCCAAAGGGAGAATCATCCACGATGTTCACCCTTCCCCTGAGTTCCCGGTGCTCTTCGTTGATAGATCCTGCATCCCATACCCCTACCGTATACCCTTTACCAGTCAGGTTAAGACCCAGGTCGGAACGCGGTTGCAGACGATGGGTGCCCGTGGTAATGGCCGCTTCCAGATTGTAGGTTTTATAGTATATGGGCTGTCCGTTACTATTCAGGCGCTGCAGCCGCATCACGATGCCGTGTGCGGGCAAATCATCAATGAGCCAGTTTTGCTGAAAAGCAATTTCTTCAGCCCTGAGGCGATCAGCTACCGACTTTTGCTTGAGATTGCCCGCAAGTTGCTTCAGATACTGCCGGTTGGTAGCATCCAAAACATCAGCCTTACCTTTGGATGTGGAAATGTTTTGCGCTAACAATCCGCTCAGCGGAAACAGCACACCCACTATAAGCAGGCATACTTTCCTGTATAAATTGTCTATATTCATAAAATTAAGGTCCATCATGTAATGCATCACTTAATCGGCCGGCACATAAGTTTCAATGAGGAAGGCAGGAAAATCCTTCACGACCCCTACACTTGTATTTAATCCTATCTGTATATCATAGCCCCAGATCAGCATATCTTCCTCCAACATGACCAGCGTATAGGGTTCTTCAGTGCCTAAGTCAATGATACGGTTGACCTGGTTGAGGCGCCATCTGCCGCTGACGATCACACTTTCGTCTTCCTCATCGCAGCGGGTATTACCCTCTGAAAGCTCAAATACCTGCCCGTTGCGGTAGAAAACAAATTCATCATCTGCCTGACAGGGCGGTATTCCCCGATTAAAGCTGATGGTATCTTTCACCCCATCAATCTCAATGATCAGGTCCCGGGAGATTCGCCTCCAGGCTTTACTTTCTTCGCCGGTCAGCAGCATAGAATAGGTAGCGGGCTCAGCTTCCAGTTCTTCCTTACAACTACTCAGGGAAAACCCCAGGCTGATCAGTGAAAGGAGTACGATAGGTCGGATCAGTGTTTTCATCTTCTGCTGGCATTTACGCTCCATTCAATATCTCCAAATTCGTCCATGGTATAGGTAAAATTCATGGTTCCTCCATCCTGTATGTTAAAGGTTCCTCGGTTGACTGTTCGGGTATTACCGGCCCTGCCGTCTACGTTACCTACCACTTGTTCGGGTATGATAAACTCATTTCTGCAGAGATCCAGGTAGGCGAAAACCGTTCCTCCCAGTGCTTCAATTCCCCCAAAGTTACGAATCATGATCCGGTTGTTATTTTCATAATCAGGCATGATGACAAGTTCGTACTCGTTCTGCTGATTGCTATTTTCCGTTTCTTCCACCGCATCCCAGGTGCCTTCAAAGGACCTGAGGTTCTGCAGGCAATCATCGTCAGTGATGGTAAAACGATAGCTGCGGCCAATCACCGCATTTTCACCCGAACTGATACTGAAGTTATTATCCACTGATTCAATGGTAAACACGATATCCCGGTCGCCATCCTGCAGGCTGTTATTCAGCAGCTGGAACTCAATGTTGGCAAAGCTTTCACCGGCAGGGACAGTGAGCTGACGATTTTCATCGCTGAGGATACTGAAATCCACTCCTTCTTCCGCAGTTCCGGAGAGGCTGTAGGTGATGCTTACGTCGTTTTGCTGCAAGGGAGAGAGCAGGTGCAGGGATACCTGTATAGGCTCGTTCAGGTTCTGATTACCTCCGGCATGAAAGTTTTCCACCTCCTGCCCTTCTGTTTCTGTAAAGCGCACCTGGTTTGGCCCCTGGAAGCTCATTTCCTCCTGCCCGCAGGCGAGGCTGAAAAGCAGTGGGAGCAACATTATTCTTGATATGAGCGGGTTTTTCATATGCTTTTTTTGTCTAGTAACCCGGATTCTGGGCGTTACGCAGTGTCGGGTTATTCTGAATCTCTCTTAGGGGGACGGGCCACAGCAGGTCAGTATCAGACCAGTTGGAGGTCACTGAATTCATCACACTACTGGCGCGGGAAGTCCTTTTCAGGTCATACCAGCGATGCCCCTCAAAAGCCAGCTCCACCTGCCGCTCCTGCTCTATCGCCTGCAGTAACTGGCTCTGTCCGGTAATATCCGCCAGGCTGGACTCATCACCCGAGCGACGACGAATCGTAAGCAGGTCCTGCAGACCACCGTTAGTACCAGTTATCCTGCCCTGTCGGGCACGAGCCTCGGCGCGTATCAGGTACATTTCTGCCAGCCGGAAAACAGGAATATTATCAAAAGGGCCGTAGCGGACTACCGTCCAGCCATTGTCATCGCCACTGATATCGTCGGCATCAAACTCCAGCATAATCTCCCGTTCACCACCGATGCTGCGCAGGGCAAAAATGATCTGGTCGCGGGGGATGACCTCACGACGGCCTACGAACAGGTTGTTGATACTAAAATTGGAACTGGTACCAGGATTGTCGTTGGCGCTATATACAATTTCCAGGATAGACTCACTGCTGAAATCATTTAATACTCCCTCAAAGTTGGCTTCCAGTGTATAATCTGCGGTATTTACACCACTGATCACTTCGGTAGCGTATCTCTCGGCATTTTCCCAGTCTTCCCGATAAAGGTAAAAACGGGCAAGTGCAGCCTTGGCAGCACCATTGCTGAGGAAGCCGGCATTGGAAGGCACTTCCGGTAGCTTATCTACCGTAAAAAGAAATTCTTCCTCCACAAAGTCCAGCACCTCATTCACGGGTGAACGGCCAATGGACCGGTTTTCCGAAATGCTGGTACTGGTGACAATGGGAATATCTCCATACGTATAGGCTCCCAGGAAATACCCATAGGCCCGGATAAAGCGGGCCTCGGCTTCAAGACGGTCACGGTCACTGTCAATCAGCCCGGTAACTTCAGGAAGACCTTCCAGCAGGAAGTTTACATTGTAGGCAGTACTGTAAATCACACTCCACAATGCCTGCGCTGAGGCGTTGGAGGCAGAAAGATCATAGTTACTGATCTCAATGTATTGCGTAAAGGTACCATTGGCCTGCAGATGGTCAGCCATCATATCACCGGCAATGATTTTGGGAGCAGCCATGCTGGCCAGTCCACGATAAATTCCGGATACGACCACCTGCGCCGAACCGGCGTCTGTCAACACCTGGTCATCGGTAATACGGTCTACCGGCTCCGGCTCAAGAATATTTTCACAGGCCGAAAAGCCGACCACTAAGAAGAGCAACAGCCCAAGGCCGATGCTGTATTTTTGCCTGATGTTGACAAAAGATATTGGATTGTTCTTACTCATTGATGTTCTCCTGCACTATGGTTAATCACAAATCTTAAAAGCTGGCATTTACACCTATCGAGAATGTTCTCACCTGAGGAAAGGTGAAAAAGTCAAGTCCCTGTGATACGGTAGAACCATCCAGTGAATTTACCTCTGGGTCAGCACCACTGTAATTGGTAAATGTCAGCAGATTGGTTCCGGAAACGAAAATCTTGAAGTTGTCCAGCATCAGCCGCTCAGTGATGTTCTGCGGCAGACGGTAGCTAAGCGATACATTTTTCAGACGAATGTAAGAAGCATCTTCCACAAAGCGGCTGCTGAAGCGGTTATTGAAAGTATTGCCCAGCTCGTACTTGGGAATATCGGTGATATCACCTTCATTCTGCCAGCGGTCAAGGGCTTTGCGTACCTGGTTATCATCCAGGCTTTCGCCGCTGTTGAGCAGCGACTGGTTGGCGAAATTGATCATTTCATTTCCCAGCGAATACTGGAAGAAAATATTCAGATCAAACGTCTTGTAGCTGAAGGTATTGGTCAGACCACCAAAGAAGTCAGGCTGGGCCGAACCGATCACCTGACCATCATCACCAGTGATACGACCATCATTGTCAAAATCCTCATAGATAGCATTTCCGGTAGCCGGGTCTACGCCCAGGTACCGCAGTCCCCAGTATGTGCCCAGTGGCTGGCCCGGAGTGATGATATGGGTGTTGTTGGTAAAGGTATTATAACCGGCAAACTGGGGTTCGTCGGAGGCCAGCCGTACTACCTCGTTGGCGTTTTGCGATATATTGAAATTGGTTTGCCACCGGACCGGCGTATTCATATTGACAGAGGTAAATGATAGCTCAAAACCCCGGTTTAAAAGCTCTCCCAGGTTTCCCTGTACCGAGCCAAAGCCCGTGGTAAGCGGGAGCACTTCCGATAGCAGCAGTTTATTGGTGGTATTGTTATACACATCAAAGCCGATCTGGAAACGCCCGGCATAGAGCGAGAGGTCAAAGCCAAAGTTCATCTCGGTAGTCTGCTCCCACTGTAACAAAGGGTTGGCCAGGGTAGCCGGCCCTACTGCCGGGATAAAGTTATAGGCGGTAGCAGCGCCCCAGGTACCCAGGAACAGGAAGCTGGGAATACTTTGGTTACCGGTAATCCCAAAACTACCCCTGAGCTTGAGGTCGTCTATTACCTCAAAATCCTGCATAAAGGGCTCATCCGAGATCCGCCATCCCAGGGATGCCGCCGGAAAAAAGCCGAAACGCCGGTCTTCACCGAAGCGGGAGGATCCATCTGTTCTGAGTGTCAGACCGAGCAGGTACTTATCCTGGTAGCCATAGTTGGCACTGGAAAAGAAAGAAACCAGGCCACTTTCGCTCAGACTGGAACTACCGTCTATAAAGAGGCCGGCTGAGCTGAGGTATGTAAAATTATCACTGGGAAAAAGGATACCCACCACACTACCCCCTCTGCCGGTATTGTCGGTAATTTCGTTGCCAAGCAGGACACTCAGGTCATGCGCTCCGCCAAAGAGCGTTGTATTGTAGGTAAGCACGTTAGAATTGACAATCCGGGCACTTTCGGAATTGCTGTAAATACCGTAGCCCTGCTGCCCTACGTTTTCCAGGAACCCACCGATAGCAGTAGTGGTAGGTTCAAACTGGTCTTCAATGGTAGTGATGTAGTCAATACTGGCCTGTGACCTGAAGCGCAACTGGGGAAGTATCTGGTATTCCACGTAAACTCCGCCGGTGATCCTGGATCCATGGGTTTCAAAACGGGGTTCGGTAGCCTGCGCCAGGGGATTAAAGTTAGGAAAACCGGCGTAGCCGATATCTCCCGGTGCATAGAGATCACCATTTTCGTCGTATGGCTGGTAGTAGGGCAGGCTTTTAATAGCCCCCGAATACACTCCGTCCAGGAAGTTGTCGTTCTTTACCCGGTTATTAAGTGTGCGGGCCAGGATGGTATTGAGGCCAATCTTGAGTTTTTCGGTAGCTTTATGGTCAATATTGACCGTAGCGCTCATGCGCTGAAAACGGCTGTTCCACTGTACACCTTCCTCATCGCGGTAGCCTCCGCTGATATAAAACTGGGTTTTTTCACCTCCGCCCTGGGCCGAAATCTGGTATTCCTGCAGCACCCCCTGCCTCAATACCGCGTCCAGCCAGTTGGTGTTGACGGCATCTGTCAGACCGGGAATTCCCGCCTGATCAGGATCGCCGCCAGAATTACTCACCGATTCTCGCTGTAACTGGAGAAGTTCTTCAGAATTGAGCAGGTCCAGTCTCCTGGTAATGTCGGTGACGCCCCTCTGTACACTGACGTTAAACTTAGTATCTGTATTCTGCCCTCCCCTTTTGGTAGTGATCAGCACCACACCATTGGCAGCTCTGGCGCCATAAATAGCTTTGGCTGAGGCATCTTTCAGGATTTCTATTGAGGCGATGTCTGAAGGATTAAACATGGACAGCGCATTATCCCCCTGTCCGCCAAAGCCCCTGCCGGAGAGACCTCCTGCTGAGACCGGCACTCCGTCCACGATAAACAAGGGGCTGTTAGAGCCTGATATGGAGGCATTACCCCGCACCCTCACCATAATACCCCCTCCGGGCGTGCCGGATGACTGGGTCACCATCACACCGGGGGCCTGGCCCTGCAGCGCCTGGTCTACTCCGGTGACGGGTATGGTCTCAAACTGTTCAGGTCCCAGGGAAGAAATTGATCCGGTGACATCCCTTTTTTGCTGGGTAGAATACCCGGTGACGACCACTTCGTCCAGTTGGGTATCATCCTGTACGAGTACTACATTGAGGGTAGAACGACTTCCTACCCTAACCTCCTGGCTCTGGTAGCCGATGAAGGAAAAAACCAGTATGTCACCGGTAGCGACATTGAGAGAAAAGTTACCATCAATATCGGTGACAGTACCTGAACCGGTACCTTTGACAATAATGTTGACACCGGGGAGCGCAGAGCCGTCTTCCTGGGTAACTACCGTACCACTAATTACGCTGCTTTGGGAAAACGCAAAATGGGAGCAGGCAATAAAGGACAAGAGAAGCAGTAAATATTTTTTCAAACGATCACAGTTTAAGCCTTTATATTACTTGATTAGAAAGACATATTCAATATTCCCTTCCGGTATTCAACAAATTCTTACGCTCCTGACCAACATACGACCATACTGAAAAGAATACGTCTGGCAATAGATTCTATTGTCTGGTACCAATGTATTAATTTAGGGAATTCTTAATAAATATCGGGCTGCTGACAAATAAGAGGATTTTTTGGGAAATTGTTGAGGAAATAAAAAAAATAACAACAAAAGTGTATATTAAGGCTTATTTAAAGCTGTAAACAGTCCCAATAGCATACACAAACAAACTTATGAAAGATCTTTTTTCGCAAAGCAGGCTCTCCTATCTACTGATCGCTCTTTTTGGTTTTACGCTTATCCTCAGCAGTTGTAATGATGATGAAGGAGAAGCACCCCGCCCTAATGAGGATGTGGTGGAGATACTTGCCAATACGGATGGCCTGGATAGCCTTGCCAAGCTTCTCACGGACCCCGGTTATCAGGGCACTTTTGGTAATCTCAGGGATCAGCTCTCTACCGGAGAATATACCATTTTTGCCCCTAACAATGCAGCATTCCGCGATCTGCTGCTCTCTATCGGGCTGGAAAGTATGGCTGACCTTCGGCGCGACCTGCTCTCCAATATGGTCAACTACCATGTGGTGGTCAATACACAGCAACGCAGCAATGAGCTTGACTCCGCGATCATCAGTTTTATCAACGAACCTATTATCATACAGAGAGGTGACAGTATCGTCCTGAACCCTGCAACCCAAATAGAAAGAACGGTGGTGGTGACCCCTGATGTACTTTCACAGAATGGCGTCATTCATGTGATTAACAACATATTGCTTCCTCCCGGCTATGCCCGTACGGTAGCTCCTTATTTTGGTACGGTAGCCGGCCTTTCCTCTACTGTAGGCGGTATACAGACCATCAATTCCCTTTACCTGCAGGCCAACCTGCTCAGTACCCTGGGAAATCCCTCACAGGATTATACGCTGCTGATGCCACTGGACCAGATTTTCCAGAATGCCGTGATCACTGAGTCTGAAACCCTGCAGGGAATCGCCGGGAGGCATGTGCTGCCGGGAGATGTAGACCTGTCGCAGCTTCCTCGTACTGTCAACACGCTCAACAACCAGACCCTCTATGTATCTAATGTGGAGGGTACAACTTACCTGAACGGTGTGGCTGCCTTTGACATTGACCTGGTTGCCAATAATGGAAAAGTTGTCATACTGCTGGGTGTACTCAGCTCTCCCCGACCACTCGCAGAAGCGATAGAAGCAGCTGAGCTGGTCTCAGGGCAAAGCTTTGATGTTTTCAAAAAGGCTCTGGCCGAAACAGCCCTGGAGGTGGGCGAAAACCGTACGATATTCATGCCTACCGACGAAGCCTTTGAAAACGCAGGCATTTCCACTGTTTTGGACAGTGTATCCCGCCTGAGCCCGGCATTCCTGACAACAGTGCTTCAGAACCATATCCACAATGGGATAGTATTTTCATCAGATGTCAATGAAGGCACACTTTCAACCCTGGCAGGTTCAGTGACAATCAGTTTTGAAGGAGAAGATGGTTTTATTACCATCAGCGATGGCAATCCAGAAAACGAAGATGCCCAGCTCATCAATCCGGCAGATAACCTGGTAGAAGGTAATGTGGTAATCCATGTGATAGACCAGGTACTGGTCCCCTGATTATCGGATTAGTTATTTGCCTTGTAAAGCGCAGCCTCCGGGTTTGCGCTTTTTTTTGTCAAAGCTGATCCAGTATTTCTTTGGCTCTGGGACCGTATGTGCCGCTATCTTCCTTATGCAGTTTGCTGAAAACGCTTTCAGCCTCATCCGGCTGCTGGTTTTTCAGATAAGCCAATCCCTGGTACCAGTGTGCAGGTAACAGCAGCATTTCGTTATTGCTGTCAATCACCTGATCAAGCAAGCCTATTGCTTCTGCAGCTTGCTGTTGCTCCAGTAAAGACAGGGCCAGGTAAAACTGGTAGCTGCTTTCCAGCGGCTCTTCCTGTCTGAACAAACTTATAGCTTCCTCATATTTACCCTGCTCATAGGCGATCATTGCCCTATCCAGCTTACCTTCCGGCATAGCCCCGGAACGCTCCAGCGGGTTGATGATATTTGGATAAGGCTGGTAGTTGGCAGCATACAGGTCCGAAGGTGAGGTATGCGACGACAGATACCAGTAACCAATAAGCACAAGCAGGAGAAAAGAAGCAGCCAGGCCTAAAACGCCGTAAAACCAGCGACCAGACGATTTTTTAGGTGGTTCTTCTGATGCTGATGCCTTATTAAGACGAGTTTTCAGTTCGCTGCTAAAGTGAAAATTAATCCCATTGATCAGATCACGCTGTAAATAGACAGCTTCCCGCAGTGGTGCATCTGACGCCAACTTTTTTTCAAAATCAGCCTCCTCTTTTTCGGACATTTCCCCTGACAGGTAACGCTCTATTTGGTCTTCGTTTTCTTCCTGATACATAAAAAGTAAGTAAGAGATGGGTTACGTTTTCACTTAGACGATTACGAATGAAATAGGTTTACTGCTTTCTTAATAGTGCTCGGAAAAGAATTGTAAACCAGAAAAAATATTTTTTTTCCTGTTTACCTTCTTAAAGCTGAAGGCATAAAAATGAAAAGCATAATTGTATTAATCTCTATATACTAACTTCAAACTTCTATGATCAAGATTAAAAATCTAGCTTATTTCACACTTTCGCTACTGCTGGCATTTTCTGCCTGTAAAGAAGAAGAGGAAGAACTTCCCGGCGCGGCGCCTACCGTAAACGCCGGCCCTGATGCAACGGCAGTAGTGGGAAGTTCAGTTCAGCTTAGCGGAACAGCCAGTGACCCCGATGGCGACCAGCTGACTATCTCCTGGACAGTGACTTCGGCACCCGGCGGCAGCACTGCTTCGGTAAACAATGCCAGTTCGCTCACCGCAACCTTCACGCCTGACGTAGAAGGTAACTACACCCTCAGGCTTAGCGCTAATGATGGTGTGTATGACCCCGTGACGGATGAAGTCATCATCACTGCTACGGAAGCCGTGGGAGAGCCACCCGTAGTGGCTATTCTCGGTGAAGATAATCGTGTAATCAGCGATGCCAATGACAACAATACTGTAACTGTAGGTACACCCTATATGCTGGACGGAAGCAATACCATTGATCCTGATACGGACAATGCTGACCTCACCTTCACCTGGGAAATTACGGAGGCTCCATCCGGAAGCACTGAAGCCAGCATTACCCCTGATGCCAGCGATCCAGAAATGGCCAGTTTTGTACCCGATGCGGTCGGTGAATATACCATACAGCTTACCGTGGCCGACCCCGAAGGTAACAGCGACAGCGAAACAGTGGTCATCTTAGCAGATGCCAACCCGGTTGAGATCAGCAGCAATATCAGTACGCCTACTATATGGCCCAATGTATTTGAAAACCCCGACCTGCCGGATTATTTAGTCACTGCTAACATCACAGTCTCAGAGCAGCTAGAGGTGATGCCTGGTGTAAAAGTAATTTTTGAGCCAAATGGCAGACTGGCTATTAGCGGAGAGAGTGGGGCCTTGACTTCATTAGGGAAAGAGGATAGCTTGATCGTATTCACTGCCGAAGACTCGCTAAACGGCTGGGAAGGTATTGTTTTCTTTAATAACAATATCCTAAATCAACTGGACTATGTTGATGTGTCTTATGGTGGTAACAGCGACTTTGGTTTTGGAGTGGCCGCTGCTAATATAGGTGTTGAGAACGGAGATGGTGTTTCCATCAAAAACTCCATTATATCTAACAGCTTTAATTACGGCGTTTTTGTTGAGAACGGAGGTTTGCTCCGAGAGTTTGGTGACACCTGGGCGAGAGACAATGCCAACCATCCGCTTAGGCTGCCTATTAACCAGGTTGGTAATCTGGATGAATTGAGCACCTTTACCGATAATGGAAATAACGCTGTAGAGATTAGCGCATCTGCACTGAGCCAAGATGATGAAATGATTGTAGTAGCGCTGTCTGATGGAACTCCATATTTTGTAAGCGGAAAGCTTGATATTGATTCAGGCATTGAATTTTCTCCTGGTGCCAACCTGGAATTTGATAGTGATGCTTATGTAGAGGTAAGTGGTGACGGATATATCAGCGCAATTGGTACAGAAACGGATAGTATCAAATTTACTGCTAATGACCAAGCCAACGGTTGGGGAGGAATTATCATCTTTTCCAATTTCGCCCAGACCGACTTTCAGTATTGTAGCTTTTCATATGGAGGTAACCTTGCTTTCGGCTTCGGAGTTGAAGCAGCCATCATTGGTGTCGAAAATGGTGACCAGATTAAGATTAGCAACTCTACTATCGCTAATAGTGTAGGCGCTCACGGAATTTTTGTTGAGAGTGGAGGTAGCATAGCTGAGTTTGCCAATAATAGCTTTATTAATAACAGCGATTTACCATTAAGTATTCCTATCTCGACTGCTGGAGTACTGGACGCAAATTCAACTTTTAGCGGCAATGGAGATAACAGTGTAGAGATAAGAGGTTCTACCATGAGTTCTAATGACGGTCCTCAAACGCTACCCGCCTTTGAGGATGACACGCCTTATTATGTATCGGGAAAACTTGATGTTGATAATGCGCTTACCATAAGTGCCGGTGCTACCATTGAATTTGCCCCTGATGCATTAATAGAAGTAGGTGTTGGTTCAATAAGCGCCGTAGGTACAACGGACAATAAAATTACAATGACCGCTAGAAATCAGGGCGACGGTTGGACAGGTATAGTTATCTTTACAAATACCGTAGCTAACAAATTTGATTACGTAGACATATCTTATGGTGGTAGAAGCGGCTTTGGCTTTGGCGTTCTGGCTTCCTGCATAGGTATAGAGAACGGCGACAAAGCTGCTATCACTAACACATCTTTTTCTAACAGCCTTGGCTATGGCCTGTTCGTTGAGTCCGGGGGTACTGTAACCGATGATGGAGGTACAGTAATCGACACACAGGCAGGCCTAGAAGCTGCCGGAAATACATTTAGCGCCAATACTTCTGGCCCATCTAATTTATAAAGAGGACTTACACAGCGGTATTTTTTTACCGCTGTGTATCCCTTTTAGGTAATTTAATAAGAAAATCCTTACATTTCGGACTCAATCTAACCATTCATAACTATGAAAAACCTATTCCTTTTAGTATTGCTCAGCTGTATCATGTGCCTTCCGGCGATGGCTCAAAACACGGTGCGCGTAGAAAACAACAGCGGACTTGCCTATGAAGAAGGCGATAAGATCTTCCTGGCTGGTATTAGTTTCGGTTACTACGGCTACGGCCTCGGGGGTTCACGCGCTGTTGGCATTCCTCCGCTTACCGCTGCCCTGGAACTCGGCATACACGAATATTTCAGTGTCGGCCCTTATGCCGGATACGCTAGCTGGGATTATGGCCGCTTAGGAAGTGACTTTGGTTTCCAGATTTTTTCTGTAGGGGCAAGAGGTTCTTTCCACTACGTTCCATTGGTCAATGAAGCCCTTGACCTTGACCTAAACGAGGAAAAGCTGGATTTCTACGTAACTCTACTGGTAGGACTTGAATTCCAGTCTTACACCGGTGACTTTGGCGCGTTTAATTATGCCAGTGGTACTGACTTTGTTTTCGGACCGGTACTTGGCTTCAAATACAAGTTTAACGACAAATTCGGCGCTTACTTTGAAGGTGGCCGTGGTGCATTTGGTTACGGTACAATTGGTGTAGCAGTTCACTTCTAGTACCAGAACTTTTTGCTATAAACAACAAAGCCGGCCTTTTCAGACCGGCTTTGTTTATGTAAAAGCAGGGCAGGAAATTATATCCAGCTAATCAGGTTAAAATCCTGGCGATGGGCCAGCAGAGGATGGCTGGCGTATACGCGAAAACCATATTCGTAGACCCCGGAAAAAGTCACTTTCTGGTTGCAGCTGTATTTGACCAATTGTCCGCCGTTCTCGTCGCCGTTCATACCAGCCATGGCTTTTTGTTTGACCTTTTGTTTTTTCATTTGAAAATTAGAAATAATCTTGACCTGGCTATCTTTTCTTTCTGCAATCAGCAACTCAACGGAAATATCTTCAGGCTTTAGATCACCTATGTTGAGCACGATGCTGGCTTTGATTTCTTCACCAAGGGGCAGTGGCGCATTGGCAAAATTGTAGATATCCCGCTCTACCACCTCTATGTCTTTCCATCCGCTTTGCACCTTTAGCTTCCAGGCAGCAAGTTCTTTGGCATTTTTCTGGTGGTTCCTTTCCATCATTTGGTGCCGCTCCGCAAGTTTCAGGTAAAACTTCTGGTGGTAATCATCCATCATCCGCTTCATGGTAAACTGGGGGGCAATGTAGGAGATAGCGTTTTTGACGCGCTTTACCCAACGGTGCGAAACGCCTTCGGCGTCCTGATCATAAAATTCCGGTATAATTTCATGCTCCAGCATACTGTACATGGTTTCGGCATCCAGTTCATTCTGGACATCCTGGTTATCATAGGTGCGTTGCTCAGGGAGCGCCCATCCGGCGTCAGGGCGATAACCTTCGGCCCACCATCCGTCCAGTACGCTGAAGTTCAGCACACCGTTCATGGTGGCCTTCATTCCGCTGGTGCCGGATGCTTCCAAGGGACGCGTAGGGGTGTTGAGCCAGACATCCACACCCTGTACCATCATACGGGTGATATCCATATCATAGTCTTCCAGAAAGATCACTTTACCCAGAAACTCGGGTCGGCCCGAAATTTCAAATATCTGCCTGATCAGTTCCTGTCCACCTTTATCAGCCGGGTGGGCCTTACCGGCAAAAAGAAACTGTACCGGTCGGTTAGGGTTATTGACGATCTTAGCCAGTCTTTCAGGGTTACGGAAAAGCAATGCAGCACGTTTGTAGGTAGCAAAACGGCGAGCAAAACCAAGCATCAGGGTGTTTTCGCTGAAGGAATTCAGTGTTTCCACAATTTTCTTGGGGCTTTCAAAACGAGTCCGCATATTTTTCTCCAGCCGCTCCTTCACCATAAGAATAAGTGCCCGCTTCTGCATTTTCTTGATGCGGATCACTTCAGCATCTGACACCTTATGGATTTTTTCCCATAGCTTTACATCCGACTGGTTTTTGTGCAGGTTCTTACCGAAAGTTTTAGCATAAAGCGTCTGCCAGGCTTCGGCAGTCCAGGTGTAGTAGTGCACACTATTGGTCACATGACTGACGTGGAGTTCCTGCGTTTCATACCCAGAATACAGGGGCTGGAACATATCACGGGATACTTCCCCATGAATCTTACTCACTCCGTTAATTTCCTGTGAAAGCCTGCTGGCCAGGTGGCTCATGGAAAATACCTCGTCCTTATTGGTAGGGTTAATCCTGCCCAGTGCTATAAATTTCTCCCAGCTCAGGCTCATAGAACTGGCAAATTCATTGAAATAATGCCACATCATCCCTTCGGGGAAACTGTCATGCCCGGCTGGTACCGGTGTGTGTGTAGTAAAGAGTGAGGATGAGCGGATCAGCTCAACAGCCTCGCCGAAGTGCAGCCCCTGGCCCACATATTTCCTCAGTCGCTCCAGCCCGATAAAGGCCGCATGTCCCTCGTTGAGGTGAAATACATCGGGTGTAAAACCGATATTATCAAGTGCCCTGATACCACCGATGCCCAGGAGGATTTCCTGCTTCAGGCGATTTTCCTGGTCTCCACCGTACAGTTGATGCGTCAGGAACTTATCTTCTTCACCATTTTCTTCAACATCCGTATCCAGCAGGTAGAGCGAGATACGGCCCACATTGGCTTTCCATATTTTGGCTGTCAGTAAACGGCCGGGCATCTGGATCTGGATCTTTTTCCACTCACCCTCCTTATCGCGTACCGGTTCAATCGGCAGATAGGTAAAACGCTGAGGTTCATAATGCGCGATCTGTTCACCATGGGGTGAAAGGCCCTGCCTGAAGTAGCCGTAGCGGTAAAGCAGCCCCACACCTACCATCGGAATATTTTCATCACTGGCCTCCTTCAGGAAGTCACCTGCCAGTACTCCCAGACCGCCCGAGTAGAGTTTGAGCGAGGCGTGCAAGCCATATTCCATACAAAAGTAACCTATTTTCGGGCTTTTCTTCTTGGGCTCTTTCATATACGCTTTGAAGAGTTCGTATACATCTTCAAACTTTTTCATGAAAGTATCATCCCCCAGCAGTCGCTGATATTCGTCGTAACTTAGGGTGTCCAGTAATGCTATGGGGTTATGTCCGGCAGCTTCCCACTTGGCCTCATCTATTGAGGAAAAGAGTTTAGAAGCGTCATAATTCCATGACCACCAGAGGTTTTTGGCAATTTTCTCCAGCCCTTCCAGTTCTTTGGGAACTTTGGATTGAATATACAGACGTTTCCATTGAGGAGCGTTATTCTCTAACATGATGAATTGATTTTTATTTGAGGATTATTTCAGGCCTAATTTATGGAGGAAGCCAGTGTGTATTTTATCTAAATTCTACTAAAGTTTACATGTTTATCAGAGCGGCACTTCCAGCTGTGGAGTGATTCAAAAAAATTACAATTACGAAAGCCTATGCCGAAATTATAGAATTATCTTCTAAAATCATAAGCATTAAAATCTAAAAACTACGGCAAAATAGCCCTTATACAGTAAGTGGCTGGGTTACTTCATCAAAGTCCCTGATCATCTTACCCATGCGGATAAGTTCGGCTACGTTCCATGCCTGAGAGATAGCTCCACAGGCTGCAAAAGGTGCATCGCCTTCATAAATCTCAGAAATAGTGCTTAAGCCGTGTTCTTTCATGACCTCCTCAAATCCCTGATATAGCTCATATACTTTGGGCAAGGCTTCTCTTCCTCTTACCTGCAGTACGGTCTCTACGTAATGGCCGACAAACCAGGGCCACACCATTCCCTGATGATACTTTTTATTCCTTTCCTCCTGGTTGCCAAAAAACCTCCCCTGATAATTAGGGTCATCAGGCGAAAGGCTCCTCATACCCCGCGGGGTAAGCAGCCTGGACTCCAACACTTTGAGTACCGAATTTTTCATATCATTGTCCAGCGGAGAATACGGCATAGACAAGGCGATGAGTTGGTTGGGACGAACCGACCAGTCCTTTTCACCACCCGATACCACATCGGCCAGGTAGCCCTTATCAGCATCCCAGTAAGTTTCCACAAATGACTGCAGGATTTTCTCCGGAACACCAGACCACTCGGCAATCACTTTCTTGCCTTCGGTAGAACGAGGCCCGGCTATTTCCAGCGTAAAGCGTACGGCATTGTACCAGAGGGCATTGATTTCTACCGGCATCCCCACGCGAGGGGTCACCGGTTTTCCTTCTGCATAGGCATTCATCCAGGTAAGGGCCTTCCCCTCTACGCCACCGCTGATCAGGCCATTGGGCTGCATTTTTATATTAAAATCAGTGCCATCACGGTATGCTTCCAGGATTTCCCGCATATCTTTGCCGTAAGCTTTCCATACGGCAGACTTATCTCCTACCCGCTGGGTGTACTGCTGCAAAGCCCAGAAAAACCAGAGTGGCGCGTCAA
The DNA here is from genome assembly GCA_964518125.1 of uncultured Porifericola sp. GTDB lineage: Bacteria > Bacteroidota > Bacteroidia > Cytophagales > Cyclobacteriaceae > Catalinimonas. The sequence continues at coordinate 4,494 of CAZFFW010000049.1, read as the reverse complement.
TAGCCTCATAGGTAGCCTCAGAATCACTGTCCTCCCAGAAAGGGAAGAAAGGTCCTTTACGGTCTTTGAGCATGGTATCCAGCAGCTCTTTAAAGGTTTTTTCGTCTTCTTTGGGCTGTGTCAGTCCAGGTATGGCAATAAAGGCATCCCTTCCGCCCCGGCGGTACAGCTGATAGCTGGCAATGACATCGGTACGGTCATTCTTTTTGGACTTACCTTCGCCCTTGGTCTTGAGGATAAACTGTCCGGCAGCTACTTTGAGACAGTTTTCAAAAGAATTCCTGGCAGTACGCTTACGTGTCTGCGTATTAAACATCCGCAGCAGATTAGCAGTTTTTACCTCTTCCGGACCACCGGTGAAAATAACCGTTTCACCCTTCTGCATGCTTACCTCAAAATATCCCGGTACATACAGGTCCTCATGATAATCCATACCCAGCGCCATATCTTCGGTATATTCTACTGAATAGTACCAGTCGGATTTGGGCACAAACTCCGGCTCTTTGGAAATCTGCATGTAGAGGTCATCATAGCCATCGTACAGGCAGAGCTTGATGCCCTGGCTTACCGGATCAAAATTTTTCCTGATCTTATCATTTTCTCTGATCAGCTGGTGCACATTCCTGAATGCCAGAAAAGGGCGCAGCCTGAGTTTGACAGGTTCTTTGGCCTCCTGCAGGATGTAGCGTACCAGGGTGCGGTTTTCGTGTTCTACCAACAGCTTTTCCTTGGTTAGCACCACATCACCCAGCCGGAAGGTAGACTTGGGGATAGGCTCAGTGACAAAATCACGCAGATATTTGTAGCCCTTGGGGCTGTAAATATCTGGATACTTGTGTACCCCCAGATCAAAGGTAGCATTACCGCAAACCACACTTTCATCAAGGGTGGAAATGAGGACATGTACCCCTCCTATTTTTAGCTGAGGGGCTACCAGCAGGCCGTGATAACGCCGGGTATTACAGCCACTAATGGTGGTAGAAGCATAAGCTCCTGATTTATTAGACCGGATCACCTCTTTGCTTAAGGAATAAGCGAGATTGACCAGTTGGTTTTTTTCAAATTGTATATAACTCATTCAATACTGTCTTTAGCTCACACAAAAGTCTGAATAAATTTACATTCATTCAAATACTGAAAAAGTGGTGATGGATTGACTGAAAGAATCAACAGATGGATTGTGATGTGGTATCAATGTGGTAACATCAATATTGACACTAGTTGCAAAACTTTTGCATGAATTGCAATTCCTGAAAAATAAAAAACTATCAGGCCGCCGCTGATCTACTTCAAGTTCTTTTAAGGCTTACCCAAAAAAGCGTATATTTGCCCGCGGTCAAAACCATTTACTATGCAGGAAAAAGCCTTTTTTGTTCTTAACCATCAGCCTAATGTAGGAAACCATTTTTTAACTGAATTGCGCAGAAAAGGTGTACAGGAAGACCGTATGCGGTTCAGGAGAAACCTGGAAAGAGTAGGAGAAATCCTGGCCTATGAGCTATCCAAAACCCTTCAATATGCGCCTCAGTCAGTAATTACCCCCCTTGATACTGCCCAGGCCGAACTCATCAGCCATCAGCCCGTTCTGATCAGCATTCTGAGGGCAGGTTTGCCACTGCATCAGGGCATACTTAACTATTTTGACCAGGCAGACTGTGGCTTTGTTGGTGCCTTCCGGGCTCATCAGTCTGCGGAAGAGGAGGGCGCTTTTGATATTGCCCTTCAGTATTTTACCTTACCTGACATCGCTGAGCGGGAAGTTATCCTGATTGACCCTATGCTGGCCAGTGGCAAAACGATCCTCAAAGTTTACAAGAGCCTGTATGCCCAGGCCAGGCCTTCTCATCTTCATATTGTATCAGCTATTGCCAGTCCTGAAGGTGTAGAGTATCTGAGACAAAATATTGATACCCCTTTCTCGCTCTGGCTGGGAGCCGTAGATGATCACCTGAATGACAAGGCCTATATCGTTCCCGGTCTGGGTGATGCCGGAGATCTTGCTTATGGTCCTAAAAATTAAACGTACTACATGCTATTTTCCGTTTTATTACTGCTTGTTGGTCTGGTAGTGCTGGTAGGCGGTGGGGAATTCCTGGTCAAGGGTGCATCCAGCCTTGCCCTCAGAATGCAACTGTCACCACTGGTAGTGGGGCTAACCATAGTCGCCTTTGGCACATCAGCGCCTGAGCTGTTTATCAGCGTACAATCCGCCTTGCAGGGCAGCCCGGACCTGGCCATGGGCAATGTGGTAGGTTCCAATATCTGTAACCTGGCGCTGGTACTGGGGCTTACTGCCATGATATTCCCCGTCCCCGTACAAAAAGACAGTCTGCAGATAGACTGGCCTATGACCATGGGTAGCTCGATATTACTTTTCCTGCTGGTACAGGATCAGGAGATTTCATTCCTGGAAGGAGCACTGTTTGTCATTTTACTCAGCGTTTATACCATTTTTATTGTAGTAAAGTCAAGGAGGGAAAACAAAGCAGGACAGGAATTTCTGGAAGAAGCTGATCTGCCTGCACAACCTTCCAACAATGTCTGGAAAGATGTTATTTTTATCGTGCTGGGCACCCTGGCACTGGCTTTTGGATCTGACTGGTTTGTAGATGGAGCAAAAGAGCTGGCGATTAATTTTGGCGTAAGCGAAAGAGTCATCGGTATTACAGTACTTGCCCTGGGTACCAGCCTTCCCGAACTGGTCACCGCTACGGTGGCAGCATTTCGCAAAGCTACTGACATTGCGGTGGGCAACCTGATGGGTTCCAATATCTTCAATATCTTGTCTATCCTCGGCATTACCAGTATTATTCAGCCAATTGCAGTTAGCATTCCAATCATCCGGGAGGACATGGTGTGGATGCTGGCCATCACCCTGCTTATCCTCCCGATGATGTTGATCAAAAGGAAAATCACCCGCCCTGAGGGACTGCTCCTGCTGATGGTTTATGTTTATTATATCTTTAGCGTTGTACAGTCAGGCTAGGCTTGTAGTAAAGTGATTTGAAGAAAAGGCGATTTTTTGCTATATTCTGAGGTCAATCGGCAGTATGATCTTCTGATCAGCATCTGCTATCTACCTAAACCTGGCCTTATGAAATCTATTACGCTACAATGGAGCCTGTGTATGTCTCTCTTTTTCCTGCTGGCTGCCTGTTCTTCCCAGCCTTCTTCCGATGATATCAACGCTGATGAAGCCTCCGATGAAGTTACCTACAGTGACCCTGTGGCCCTGGACCTGCCGGAGATCAGGGAAAGAGGAAAACTGATTGCCATCACCAGTTACAGCCCCACCAGTTACTTTATCTATCGGGGAGAACCCATGGGCTATGAATACGAATTGCTGGAAAGACTAGCCGCAGATCTTGACCTTGAACTGGAAATTAAGATTGCCTATAACCTGGATAATTTTATTGAAATGCTTAACAGTGGTGAGGGTGATATCGTGGCGCACGGGCTCAGTATCACCAAACCCAGGAAAAAGTATGTGGACTTTACCGACCATCACTCCGTCACCAGGCAGGTGTTGGTGCAGCGCAAGCCTGATGGATGGCGAAAAATGAAGCTACACCAGATAGATGAGCAACTGATCAGAGATCCGCTCCAGCTCATCGGCCAAAAAGTGCACGTCCGCAAAAATACGTCTTACTATCGTAGACTGGTCAATCTCTCCCAGGAAATGGGCGGTGATATTGACATTCAACCCCTGGAAGGTGCACTGGAAACCAACGAAATCATCAAAAAAGTGGTAAACGGGGAAATACCCTATACTGTAGCCGATGAACATATCGCCAACATCAACCAGACTTACTACCGTGACCTGGATGTGAAAACCGCCCTGAGCTTCCCCCAGCGACTTGCCTGGATGGTCCGAAAAACATCGCCTGAACTCAAAAAGGCCGTGAATGACTGGCTTGCCAGAGAAAAGGAGGAGCCTGAGTTTTATACGATATATAACAAATACTACAAAAACCAGAAACGCTTCCGTAGCAGGGTCAGCAGTGAGTACTTTTCCCTGACCGGAGGCAAAATCTCCCAGTATGACGAAGCCCTGCAGCAAGCAGCCTCCTCCATCAACTGGGACTGGAAGCTACTGGCTTCTCAGGTATACCAGGAATCCCGTTTTGATCCCAAAATAGAATCATGGGCTGGTGCCGTGGGGCTGATGCAGGTGATGCCTGCTACTGCTGCAGAGCTGGGCGACTACGATCTTTATGAGCCGGAAGAATCCATTGAAGCTGGTGTCAGGTACCTGGAAAAAATTTCAGAAATATACACTGATGTGCCTGATTCGGTGGAGCGAATAAAATTTGTACTGGCCACCTACAATGCCGGCCCCGGCCACATTGCTGATGCCCGCCGCCTGGCTGAGAAATATGGCAAAGATCCTAATATCTGGACGGATCATGTGGATGCATATATCCTGCTCAAGGCCAACAAAGAATACTATGCTGATCCGGTGGTACAACACGGCTATTGCCGGGGCGAAGAACC
>CAZFFW010000048.1:0-32575 GCA_964518125.1 uncultured Porifericola sp. | reverse complement strand
CTGAAAAGGCTTTTGAACTGGGCTATATTAAGCCGAACCCACCCAAAGAGCGTACCGGTAAGAAAGTAGCGGTCATTGGTTCCGGTCCCGCCGGGCTGGGAGCAGCGGCGCAGCTCAACAAAGCCGGCCACTGGGTGACAGTCTTTGAAAAAGACAATCGTGTAGGCGGACTCCTGCGCTACGGTATTCCTGACTTTAAGATGGAAAAGTGGGTCATTGACCGCCGTACTGAGGTAATGGAAGCCGAAGGTGTGGTCTTCAAGACCAATGTAAATGTTGGCTACGACATCACCGCCGAAGAACTGGACAAGGAGTTTGATGCCATTGTGATGTGTACCGGCGCGGGCGTACCCCGTGACCTGCCCATTCCCGGTAGAGAACTGAAGGGTATTCACTACGCCATGGAATTCCTGACGCAGCAGAACAGGCGCGTATCCGGTGACGCCTACGGTAGTAATAACGAAATTTTTGCTACGGATAAAAATGTCATCGTCATCGGGGGGGGCGATACCGGTTCCGACTGTGTGGGTACTTCTAACCGCCATAAAGCCAAATCAGTGACTCAGATAGAATTGATGAGCAGGCCTTCTAAAGAGCGGGGAGAAAAAGACCCCTGGCCGCTTTGGCCGATGATCATGCGTACTTCTTCCTCCCACGAAGAAGGCTGTAACCGCGACTGGGCGGTACTCACCAAAGAGTTTGTGGGTGATGAAGAGGGAAATATGACCGGTATCAAGGTCGTCAAGATTGAGTGGAAAGTAAACGACGAAGGCCGCACTTACTTTGAGGAAATTGCCGGAACGGAGGAAGTATTGCCCTGCGAACTGGCCCTGCTGGCCATCGGCTTTATCCACACCGACCCTACTGGCGTGATTGAGCAACTGAAATTGGACCTTGACCAGCGCGGTAACATCAATGCCGAAGAAGGAAAGTACCAGACCAGCGTACCCAAGGTATTTGCTGCCGGTGATGCCCGCCGCGGACAATCACTGGTGGTCTGGGCCATCTCTGAAGGCCGCGAAGCCGCCCGCGAGGTAGACCGCTTCCTGATGGGCCATACCGAGCTGGAGTCGAAGGATGATTCATTTCTGAATGTGGCTTCGGCGATGTAAGAGACAGATAGTCAATTTACCTAAACACAAAGAAGCTTCTTCGCCCGGCGAAGAAGCTTCTTTGTCATTCAGCCCATGCTATAAATCTCTACTTCAGTCTGGCACTCTGGCTGTCGGCAAGGCCGAAGGTGCCGGGGCCGGAACCATCAGGTGGACGAAAGGTGTGCCTTTGAACATCACCCAGGGGCCGCCCTGCGCAGGATCATCCGGGTACCCCTCCAGTATGGCTGGATTAGGAAAGAGAATGGCCAGGTGTGGATCACCGGGTGCTATCACGTGCTTGCGGGTTTCCTCTGGTGTCGCGAAAGGATGTTCGTTGCTCATAGGCGCGATCCCCTGCAGCCAGTAGCCGATAGCCATCTTTTTAGGCGTCGGTGGTTCTTCCCCTTTGAACATGGCTTCAATAAAATTGATCCAGTCTTCGGTCACACACATGGGATAAGGCATTGGTCCCATAGATGGAAAGCAACAATAATCATTGTTTCCCTCTCTTAATACTTCGCGACTATCCCAATCCATGACAGCTGCACCTTCGGCCACCGAAGCGGGTGCTGCGGAAAGGGCAAATTCAATTTTTTGCTCATCAGTGAGGGTCTGTGCATTGGCAGAAAATGCGATGAGGCAAGTAGTTGTGAAGCAAGCCGCTGTGAAGAGTAGCAAGGTGATTTTCATAGTCTGTGTAGTTTTAGCGTATTGTTGAAAAGAAGATCAATTTTAGCAGTGCTGACATCAAAAAGATGGAATGATGTAAAGGTATTATCCGGAACCACAGCCTGTTAGTAACCTTGTTTCAATTGTTGGTAAATTTGTTTCATACATGCACTTGTACGGTAGTTCAGGCAGACGATGAAGCTACTCTGTATGACGGATTGGCCTTCAGGTAACTGTCATGGAAGCAGGGGAATTGGGAAAAAGAGCTTCTGTTACTCTTGGGCAGATGAGAAAAAAATAACAAAAATAGCAACAAAAATTATAGCGTTGAAATTGTACGGTATTTACTGTTACTAATTTACCAATCATTGTAACTGCTGCACTAACACCCACATGTCCCCTGTCGCTAGCTTCATTTCATCAGTCACACCTAACCCCGCTTCTGATGAAAAAGCTAAGCTGTTCTACTTTGTTAGGATTGATCTTATCATCCGCCTGTATTGCACAATCTATTATCAGCATTCGCGGTGATGCAGACGTAATTGCGATCAGAAATCAGGTAAACCGAAGTCTTGACTATTTGAACATACAGGAGGCACTACATATTGATATATGTTTTACTGAAAATATTCCTGAGAAACTGAAAGGCTTAACTCTGGCAGTACCTGCCACGGATGATACAACGAGCACCTTGCAATTCTACAGAATCAGGATAGATGCGCGCCTGGATGATGTAAATCGCCTGAGTGTACTGGCCCATGAAATGATGCACATCAGGCAGTACGTAAAGGGGGACCTCAAGATTACCAAAAGCCATGAGATCATATGGAAGGGAAAAAAATATCCTTTTAAACATCTTAACCACCGCAAAAACCCCTGGGAACTGGAAGCCTATCGGCACGATCAGTATTTAGCAAAGGTGTTGCAGGAAAGTCCTGTGGAAGTACCCAGGCTGGTGGCTTCAGAAGTTAAGAATTAAAAGCTTTTGCGGAAGTTTTGTCACTTCATCTTAATCTATGCCCTATTTTTTTGGGTCATGTCACGATTATTACAGGAAATGAAACAAAAGTACTAATGTGCTTAGCATAATTTTCTTAAATTAGAATGAGGTGTAAGGAAAGAATAATTTCTTCACTACACTTAAAAATCAGGCAGCCATCCAACAAATCGTACGTTAGACTCCTGTTTTCTTATAACCTATCGGCTTATGAAAAATAAGGCTATATGGTATCAGATTATCATTACCTGGCTATTCTTTTCCTTATCAGAGAGCTACGGACAGCAATTGGATTACCACTTTAAACACCTGGGCGAACGCCAAGGGCTTTCCAATAATAATGTGTGGAGTATCATCCAGGATAGCGAAGGTTTTATGTGGTTTGGTACGCTGGATGGGCTCAACAAATATGATGGTTACAGTTTTGAAGTATTTAAACCTGATCCTGAGGATCAGGAAAATACACTACATCATAACATCATCTCAGATATACATGAGGATCATAAAGGAAGATTGTGGGTAACCACATTTGGTGGTGGCTTTCACCAGGTAGATAAGCAAACTTGTAAGGTGACTCGCTTTGAGATCAGATCAAACCACACTGCTTTTTGGAATACATTAGGCTCTATATTTGAAGACGAAAGCGGCTTCCTTTGGATAAGTGCTGTAGGCGGAATGGCTCGTTTCGATCCTGATACCCATCAATTTGTCCTTTACCCTCGACCAGCCAGGAATGGGATGAGCTTAACTTCTATTGAAGACGATAAAGGCCGGTTTTGGGTAGGTCATGAAAGGGGGATTTTTATTCTGGATCGTGAAAATGGTGCATATAATCCTATTTTACTGGATACTACAATGATCCAGCAACCCGGTGTCTGGTCCCTTTTTCTAGACTCGGATGATATCCTATGGGCGGGTACAAATGGTGAAGGACTATTTTATTTAGATACTCGTCAGGAAGCTTTACGTTTTACGCGTTTTGAAGGAAAGGTGAACAAGACTTTTTATTGGAGCTTCAATGGCATCTACGAGGATTCTCAAGGGTATTTATGGGTATCCACTGAGGAGGGCTTGCAACGTATTAACAAAAGAACCAAGGAGGTTTTTTCTTTTCCGTATGATCCAACGAAGCCGGGAAGTCTGAGTCACGAACGTGTCAAGACAGTATACCAGGACCCAACAGGCACTCTTTGGGTAGGGACAGAAAACGGGGTCAATGTAGCGCATGCTAATAAATTCCGGTCTTACCAGATTGTATCCACTTTACCATCAGTTCGGCTGAAGGAAAACGAGATTGGTTCGATAGTGGAGGACCATACAGGCATGATTTGGCTAACCAATTCATTGTTTTCAAGACTGGATATGAAATTGTACCAGTTCAATCCCAGGACAGGTCAGGCAAAACATATCCCTATCTACCTGTCAAAATCAGGTAAGCAATCTTTAGGTAAAGTGTTGACTGTATACGAAGATGAAAACAATAGGCTTTGGGTAGGTACATCAGAAGCACTACTTCTCCTGGATAGGAATACAATGACATTTATTCAGTACTTGACTAACATATCGGTGTACTGTATAGACGAGGATACTTCGGGTACCTTATGGCTCGGGGGTAACCCGGGAATCGCTTCATTTGATCCTAAGTCCAGTCAATTCGAGTATTTTCTCTATGATATTAATGACTCCACAAACTTGGGTCAACGAAATGCCTCCAGAATTCACAGCTCTGATGTAATTGATCTCACTGTCAGTCATACAGGTGAGATATGGATCGGTTATTTGGGTTCAGGGGTAGATCGTTTTAATCCGATGAAAGGTACATTCACTCACTATCTGCCTGATCCTGATTCACCAAAGGGTAAACTAAAAGATAGAGACGTACGCTCACTTTATGAAGATGATGATGGTGTCATCTGGGTGGGTACCATGCTAGGTGGATTGAATCGCTTTGATCCTCAAACCGATAGTTTTGAGTATTTTACTGTACATGATGGACTTCCCGATAATCATGTAGCCAGCATCATTAGCGATACCGATGGCTATTTATGGCTGGGTACAAATCATGGCATTAGTCGGTTTAATACACTAACTGAAGAGTTCCGTAATTACGATATCACAGATGGATTACCTGCCAATCACTTTCAGGGGGGCGATGCGTATAGAGTCAATGAAAAGCTAATGTTCGGAAGTGTCAACGGCTTCACGTTCTTCCATCCTGACAGTATCAGGTTAAATACTACTCCTCCTCCGGTCTACATCACCGGCTTCCAGGTGATGGAAGAAGAAAGAGAAGTGCCTGCGAAGGCGGTTGAACTGCCTTATGATGAAAATATTCTGTCCTTTGACTTTGTCGCGCTTAATTACAATGCGCCCGAAAAAAACCAGCACATCTACATGCTGGAGGGTGTGGACAAAGATTGGGTCTACACCAATGACCTCAGAGTAGCCCGCTACACCAATCTCAGCCCCGGTGAGTATACCTTCCGGGTGAAAGCCTCCAACAATGACGGGGTGTGGAATGAGGAGGGCGCTTCCCTGCAACTGACTATACTTCCGCCCTGGTGGCAGACTATCGGTGCTTATTTTCTATACGGCCTGATGGGTATCGGCTTGCTGTTCGGCCTGCGGCAGTACACGGTCAAAAGAGAACGGCTCAAGCACGAGCTGAACCTGCAGCGGATGGAAGCCGAGAAGATGCATACCGTAGACCAGATGAAGTCCCGCTTCTTTGCCAACATCTCCCATGAGTTCCGTACCCCCCTGACGCTAATCCTGGGTCCGCTGGATAAGTACATCCGGCAGAGCGAGGCCGACAGCCCTGAGCGTCAGACTTTTCAGATGATGCGCCGCAATGCCAGGAGGCTGCTGCACCTGATTAACCAGCTACTGGACCTGTCTAAACTGGAAGCGGGGAGGATGCAGTTGAACCCTTCTCCTCAGCCCATCCAGTCTTTCCTGCAGCCGATTGGCATGTCGTTTAGTGCCCTGGCCGAGCGTAAGCAGATTACTTACCACTTCCGCTATCCCAAAGAGAATCCGGTACTCTACTTTGATGCCGACAAGCTGGAGAAGATCATCACCAACCTCTTGTCCAATGCTTTCAAATTTACCCCGGCCGGAGAAGAGATCATCTTCACCGCCTGCCTGAAGCCGGGAAAAAACAAGTACCAGAGTAACGGAAATACCACTAAGCAGATCCTGGTGCTTGAGGTAAAAGACAGCGGGGCGGGTATGGATGAGGAGCAAGTGGAGCACATCTTCCAGCGCTTCTACCAGGCGCATAGCACGCACGACACCGATACCGAAGGAAGCGGCATTGGTTTGTCGCTGGTCAAGGAACTGGTAGAACTGCACGGAGGTGAGATTGCGGTGACCAGTGAGAGAGGTGCGGGTAGTTGCTTTACGGTCAGCCTGCTGCTGCAGGAGGCTGACTTCGCGGAGTTTGTCAGCCAGTCCAGCCGGGAAGTAGAGATTCCTGTGCTGGACAACGAGCATGATAACAGAGCAGGTTCTGAGACGGAAACACCAGAAGAAGGAGCAACATCCTTGGATGCTCCGCTCCTGCTGGTGGTGGAAGACAATGCCGATGTGCGGACTTTTATCAGCGAAAGCCTGAAAGCCAGCTACCGCCTGCTGGAAGCCTCCAACGGCAGGGAAGGTTACCAAATAGCCATTGAGACGATTCCTGACCTGGTCCTGAGCGATGTGATGATGCCCGAGATGGACGGAGTGGCGCTATGCGCCAGGCTCAAAGCCGATGAAAAAACTGCGCATGTGCCGGTGGTCCTGCTGACAGCCAAGGCCAGTGGCGGCGACAAAATAGAAGGGCTGCAGACCGGGGCAGATGATTACATCGTCAAACCTTTTGAGGCAGAGGAACTCAGGGCAAGGATAGACAACCTGATAGAGAGCCGCCGAATGCTCAGGGAGCAGTTTAGCCGAGAGATACTGCTGCAGCCTACGGCTGTCAAAATCACCTCAGCCGATGAGCAGTTCCTGCAGCAGGTGATGGAGGTCATAGAGGCGAATATGTCACACCTGAACTTTGGCAGGGATGAACTTTGTAAGGAGATGCACATGAGCCCGACGCAATTGAACCGGAAGTTAAAGGCCCTGACCGATCATGCGCCGGTAGAACTAATCCGTATTATGCGGATGAAACGGGCTGCCGCACTGCTGGCAGCAGGAGCGGGTAATGTAGGTGAAATTTCATTTATGGTAGGCTATAAAGATCACTCTTATTTCAGCCGCAGCTTTCATAAGCAGTATGGTGTGACCCCCTCGGAATATGCGGCTTCTAAAGAAAATAAGTCTCTGTAGAACGTTACATCATCGGGTGCTCGTGTTTTGCTGCCTGTTTAAACTGAAATGAAGGACAAGCTTCTTGCCTGAAATCAACCTCACCCTCCGTAATTTTGATCATCTGATCAGCTAATACTTCGGCAAATACTTGCGTCTTTCCACCGAGAGGCCAGGTGATTTCCAGCGTATCTACCACGGTTGCCTGCCCTAAGCCTACTTCCAGACGGAGCGGGTTGGAGCCGAAGCTGCCGCCGGTATTCATCTGCCGGTATATCTCGCGGGGCTTTCCCTCCTCCTGAACCACCAGACGTACCATAGCACCTACCCCCAGGCGGTTGCTTTCCGTGCCTTCCAGCCGGATTTTGAGCCAGTGATTTCCGCCCTGGGTGGGATTCTCAAAAAGGGCGTTACGGTAGACATCGCCTTCGTAGGCACCTCCCATGTTGGCGTAAATGTCCTGGTCGCCATCGTGGTCCAGGTCAGCCAGGGCGATGGCGTGGCCTTTCTGCAGGTGGCCCAGCCCGGTGCTAGAGGTGACATCCTGAAAAAATTTTCCTTCGGCATTACGAAAAGCTTTATTGGGAACTAAGGTACTGTACTCAGGATCGCCGGTGCCCAGGTACATATCCAGCCAGCCGTCGTTGTCCAGGTCACCAAAGTTGCTGCCCATCGTGTAAAGTACCTCGTCCAGACCGGATTGGGCAGCCACTTCCTCAAATGTACCATCTCCGAGGTTGCGGTAGAGGCGGGGCTTGCCCTGGGCTACCTCCTTACCCATTTTATGAGCGGCTACATTGTATACCGGCGGCAGCTTGGCCTGTGTCTTGGTGAGGAAGTCAAACTCACTGACGAAAATATCCAGCCATCCGTCGTTATCATAGTCCCAGAACCAGGTGGGGAAGGTGTTCATGGGTTCGTCTAGTCCGGCCTGTTCGGTCACATCGGCAAATGTGGGAATCCCCTCGGCATTGTTGCCTTCATTCCTGAGCAGATAGTTGCGCTCAAAATAGGTGGAAACGTACAGGTCAGGCCAGCCATCCCGGTCATAGTCACCGGAGGTTACTCCTTTGACAAATCTGAGCAGTTCTACCCCGGCAGTGTTGGCTACATCGGTAAATGTGCCATCCTGGTTGTTGATAAACAACTCGCTGGGGTGCAGCTTAGCACTGGGCGAAGGCTTGTCCGATTCATTGCCGATGAACAGGTCCAGCCAGCCATCGCGGTTAAAGTCGTTCCAGGTAGCAGTCTGGGTAGGGTGCAGCGTCAGCAGTCCGGCCTGTCCGGTAACGTCAGAAAAGGTGCCGTCGCCGTTGTTTTTCAGCAGGGAGTTGGGCTGCCGACCCAGTTGCTGCATCCAGGCGCCACGCAGCACCAGCACATCCGGGTGGCCGTCATTATTGTAGTCAGCGTGGACCATATTCAGCCCGCCGATAATACCGATCAGGTTAGACTCCTCAGTTTGGTCAGCAAAAGTGCCATCACCATTATTGTGGAAAAAGCGAAGCTGGTCACGCATACCCCAGGAGGAAGTCATGATGTCCAGGTAACCATCGCCGTCAAAATCTTCTATCACCACCCCACCGGAAAGCCCGTTGACGTCTACTCCCAGTCCTCCGGCGATGTCCTCAAAGCGTGGCATATTATAGTCGGAACGGAAAATGGAGTCGGGCAGCAGCCAGCGAGGGTCTACCTGCTCGGGGTATTCGCCCAGCGTCATATGGGCGATATTGAGCAGCCAGCGGTAGTCCCAGCGGTCGGGAGCTTCATCCAGCAGGCCAGTGTAGAGGCCTATCGCTTCGCGGCTACCGTCTTCTAGTTGGTGGAAACCAGCCTGTTGGATGGGCATAATACAGGAAGCAGAAGTGTGGTTAATCAGGCAGTTTTGCTGCTCGCCCAGCCGCAGGTGGCTAAGGGCCAGTTGCTCCCGTAGGTGGGTTTGCACCTGGGGCGTATTGGAGAAAGCAGGATCGGTTTCAAAAATTTTCAGCAGTTCGTTAAATAGTCGGATGGCCTCCGCTGTCTCACCGGCGCGCAGCGACTCTACCGCTGCCTGGTATTTGATTTCGGTCTTCCCCTGGGTGCCGTTGTATTGCTGAAGACTGTCCATCTGGCGAAAATGCGCGGCCTTGAGGCGGTTACTCATAAAGTTGGCCGTGGTGTCATAGGCTTCGGCATAGTTTTGCAGAAGTTCCTTCATCTTGCGCGTATGGTAAGCGTCACCCCGGCAGGAGAGGAGTAACATCATTATGCATAAAAGGCTGGCGTAGCTCAGAAATCTCATAGAAGAAAATAAATTTGCTGTAGTTACTAACAAAATACAGACAAGCTGGTTCTCATAATTACGCAATGAACTTAGTAATCGTCGCTTTTTCAAATTTGACTACAAACCATATTATATGGCCAAGCAGACGGGCACTAAGTGCTATGATTATATTATTGCCGGGTGCGGCGGAGCTGGACTAAGTCTGGCCTTGCACATGAGCGAAAGTAAGCGGCTTAGAAATAAGCGAGTGCTACTGCTTGACGCTGATGAGAGGAAAACGAATGACCGTACCTGGTGCTTCTGGACTGATCAAGCGCCGCCCTATCCCCACATACAACAAACCTCCTGGCAGCAAGTGCAAATGAGCCGCCATGACCAACTGCATACCTATGGTATTGCATCACATCCCTACTACTATACAGCAGGCATTGACTTTTACCGTATGGCCAGGCAAAAACTGGCATCATTGCCCAACTTTGTCTTTCAGCAGGCGCGTGTTGAGCACATAGAAGATACTGCAAGTGGTGTAGAGGTACGCACCGACCAGGGTGCTTATCAGGCAAAATGGGCATTCAGCAGCCTTCCGGTGAGGGTTCCCAAGTCTTCGCTTACTACCAAGCAGCATTTCAGAGGCTGGTTTATCCGCACTGAGGAAACTGCTTTTGACCCCAAAGCCATGTGCCTGATGGATTTTCGCACACCTCAGACTGACGGTGCATCTTTCTTTTACGTTTTGCCGCTTTCGGCGCAGGAAGCGCTGGTAGAGTACACAGTAATTTCTGACCAGGTGCTGCCAGTAGAGACTTATGAAGTGGCTATGCGGGGATACATTGATGGCAAATTACAGATAAAAAAGTATGCCATTGAAGATACGGAGCAGGGAGTAATCCCAATGACCAGCTACAAATTTCCGAGGCGTGAAGGGCAGCATGTGATGCGCATTGGCACTGCAGGTGGTATGACCAAGGCGAGCACCGGCTTTACTTTCAAGAACATGCAGGAAGATGCCCGGCAGATTGTACAGCAACTGGAACTGAAGGGATCGCCTTTTTACAGGCAAAAACAGCCTGCCCGCTTCCGCTTCTACGATACCCTGCTTCTGCATATCCTGAAATATTATCCGGCAGAAGCCCCCCGTATTTTTGAAAAACTGTTCAGTAGCAACCAGGCTACCAGAGTACTTACCTTCCTGGATGAAAAAACATCTCTTGCAGAGGAAGCACTGATGTTCATGAAGCTGCCCTGGAAGCCCTTTCTGCGTTCGCTCTGGCAGCATTACGCAGCTCCGGTATTCAGCCGCAGATGGAAGCCGGTAAAAACGCCTTATTATGTTCCTACTCAGCCCGAAGAAACTCAATAGGCTGCTACTGGGCGCTACGCTGGTCTTGCTGCTGGTGTTGGTATCGGCTGGCGATATTCCTTTTGCCTGGCAGTTGGGCTTATTCGTACTACTGATGATCGTCACCGGCATTCCGCACGGGGCAGTAGACCATGTGGTGTACCAGTATGTGGAAAATGACGAGGTTCCGGGCAGAGCAGCAGTCAAAGACCGGGCTCCGGGAAGTAGCAGTAAGGTGAAAAAAGCCCATCTGGGTCGGTTTTTCCTGGTATATATGAGCATTATCGCGGCTTATTCGGTTTTGTGGGTATTGTTGCCCAAAGTCTGCCTGGCGATTTTCCTGCTGATGTCTTTTTACCACTTCGGCCAGTCGCAGTTGTACTACCTGGCAATGTCGGAGAAAAATATCCTTAAGGTTACCCTCTACCTCTGCTGGGGGGCGCTGATCATCGGTGGGATCGTGTTCTTTAACTATGATGCAAGTGCCGAGGTGCTGGAAGGTATCGTATCGCTGCCGGAACTGATTAGGCGTGATAGCGCACAGGATTTACTGATATTACTCGGGGTCTTCACCATTACCGGACTGATCTTCGCTTTTTTTCGCAAAAACCTGGCTGATCACCAGCTGATTTTTGAGTTGTTCAGCATGGCCTTACTACTGAGTTTATTTTACCTGGCACCGCTGCTGATCGCCTTTGCCATTTATTTTGGTCTCTGGCATTCCCTTAAAGCTATTCAGGCGGAGTTAAGACATTTTAGCAGCGAGCAGAGAAGCCTGGGCTGGTTCTACCGGCAGGCATGGCCTTTTTCACTGCTTAGCTTCGTGGGCATTGGCATCCTGATCCTGGCCGCCAGTCAACTGGAGGCATACATTTCTCCTTACATGCTGTTCTTTATCGCCATCTCTGTCCTGACCATGCCCCACATGTATTATATGCAAAAGCTCTATCAGCGCCCGGAACAGGCAGTGTAATTTGCAGCCTTTTTTTGTATGTTTAACAGACCAATATCGGTTATTGTAAAATAGCTGTTACTCAGAAAGGACACTTTTTAGCTGAGCTCAATGAAACCATTTTTGCCTGTTCTGTTCTTTTTCCCCCTGTTAACTTTCGCCCAGATCACACCTATCAAAATACAGGAGGGTATCGGTAGATACGGACCCTGTGAACCTTCTATTGCTATCAATCCCAATAAACCGGACGAACTGGTGGCGGGGAGTGTGTTAAACAATGTTTACTTCTCCCAAGATGGAGGGTTTAGCTGGAAAACACAAAAGCTGAAATCTCCCCTGGGCGTGTGGGGCGACCCCTGCCTAATTGCTGATTATCAAAACAACTTCTACTATTTTCATCTGTCTAATCCCGAAGGACAGGGATGGCGCAGTGCTGCCCTGCTGGACCGCATTGTCGTACAGAAGTCTTCGGACGGTGGACAATACTGGACTGAAGGCACCGGCATTGGCTACCATGACCAACGCCACGACCAGGATAAGGAGTGGGCAGCAGTGAACCCGCAGAACAATCATATGTACGTCACCTGGACCGAATTTGACCAGTACGAAAGTAGTTTGCCGCAGGATAGCTCCTATATCCTATTTTCCATGTCAAGCGACCAGGGCGAAAGCTGGACTGAGGCGATACGCATCAATGCCAAGGCCGGCAACTGCCTGGACGATGACCTGACGGTAGAAGGCGCCGTACCGGCCGTAGGGCCAAAGGGCGAAATCTACGTAAGCTGGGCCTTCAACGATAGCCTGTATTTTGACCGCTCGCTGGATGAGGGCCAAAGCTGGCTGGAGGAGGATAAAGTGATTGCTGCCCAGCCGGGAGGCTGGAGTTTTGCCGTGCCCGGCCTGGAGCGTTGCAACGGCCTGCCCGTCACCGCCTGCGACATCAGCGAGGGTGAGCACCGGGGGACGATCTACGTCAACTGGTCAGACCTGCGCAACGGGGAAGACGATGCCGATGTCTGGATTGCCAAATCTACCGACGGCGGCGATAGCTGGTCGGCACCGATCCGGGTAAATGACGATGCGCCGGGGCATCAGCAGTTCCTGACCTGGATGGCGGTAGACCCAATAAGCGGCTATGTATACGTGGTCTTCTACGACCGCCGCCGCTTCAACGATAACCGCACCGATGTGTACCTGGCTTATTCAATAGACGGGGGAGAAAGCTTTAAGAATATACGTGTCACCAGAGAGCCCTTTCTGCTGGAAGAGCAGGGCTTTTTTGGGGATTATAACAATATCGCTGCCTACAACGGTCTTATTTATCCCATCTGGACGCAGATGGACGGGCGCAAACTCAGCGTCTGGACGGCAAGGGTACGGCAGGAGGAACTGCCAAAATAAACCTCTTCAATCGGGAAGTCTACAGCTTTTTTTGCTAATTTTCGGGTTTAGATTCAATTGTTAGTAATAAAAATGAGATACATACCTGCCCCTATGAAGAAGACCTTCTACCTGTTTTTATTTGTTTTGCTCAGTATACCTGCATACCCGCAGGTTCCCAGCCCGGCTCAGTTTCTGGGTTACGAATTGGGTGAGCGATTCACTCCCCACTACCGGGTAATTGATTACTACGAAACGATAGCTGAGGCAGTACCTAACATCAGCCTGACGCAATACGGTGAGACCAACGAACACCGGCCGCTGGTATTGGCTTACATCAGTGCTCCGGAAAACTTCGGTAAACTCGACGAAATCCGCCGGGCCAACCTGCAGCGAGCCGGCATGGAAGAAAATGCACCTTCCGGATACGATGACATTTCCATCGTCTGGCTGAGCTACAATGTCCATGGCAATGAAGCGGTATCCACCGAAGCCGCCCTGCAGGTGATCTACGACCTGGCCGACAAGAGCAACAGCCAAACCCAGGAGTGGCTCAAAAAAACCGTCGTTATCATAGATCCCTGCATCAACCCCGACGGGCGTGAGCGCTATGTCAACTGGTACAATCAGCGCGTGGCGCGGGTACCTAATCCTACGCCCGAAGCCTGGGAGCATACTGAACCCTGGCCGGGAGGGCGTACCAACCACTACTACTTTGACCTCAACCGCGACTGGGCCTGGGCCACGCAGAAGGAAAGCCGGGAGCGCCTGGTCATGTACAACGACTGGCTACCGCATATTCATGTGGATTTTCACGAGCAGGGTGTCAACAGCCCTTATTATTTTGCCCCTGCTGCTGAGCCTTTTCATAAGCTGATCACGGACTGGCAGCGTGATTTTCAGACGCAGATCGGGGAAAACAACGCCCGCTACTTTGACGAAGCTGGCTGGCTCTATTTCACGCGCGAGCGTTTTGACCTCTTTTACCCCAGTTATGGTGACACCTACCCCACCTACAATGGCGCTATCGGTATGACCTACGAGCAGGGCGGATCCGGCCGTGCGGGCCTGGCCGTACTGACAGAAGAAGGCGATACGCTGACTTTGAAAGACCGCATTGACCATCATGTAACCACCAGCCTCTCTACCATTGAGATCACCGCCACAAACGCTGACCAGGTAGTGCAGGAATTTGCTGACTTCTTTCAGAAAGCACAAAATAATCCTCCCGGCCGCTACAAGTCATTTGTGGTGAAGAAAGGTGAAAACAGCGACAAATGGCTGGCCCTGCAAAACCTCCTGGATACCCATGAAATTGAGTACAGCCTGAGCACGAGCAACAGCGGCCGTTTACTTAATGGATTCAGCTATCGGAATAGTGGCAACCAGGGCTTTAACCTGGCAGTAGGCGATATGATCCTCTCCGCCTATCAGCCCAAATCTGTACTGCTGCAGGTGTTATTTGAGCCGGAAGCCGAACTGGCCGATTCCATCACTTACGACATTACCGCCTGGTCTGTACCCTATGCCTACGACCTGGATGCCTACGCCCTGACCACTCGGGTCGGTGAGGGAGCAGCACCGCAGCCAGAGGCTTTTGAGCCGGTGGTGGCCAGAGAGAATGCCTACGCCTACGTCGCACCCTGGGAGAGTGTTGAGGATGTTAAGTTTCTGTCAAAAGTCATACAGGCCGGTGTGCGGGCCCGATACGCCAGCAGTAGTTTTAGCATCAACGGGCAAAACTTCCCGGCCGGCTCCATCATCATGACCAGGGCGAATAATGAAGATATGGGTAATGCCTTTGGGCCAATTGTGGTAGATATTGCCAACGAACTGCAGCAGGAAGTGGTGCCGGTGATGACTGGTTTTGTGGGCAGCGGTTACGACCTGGGTTCCGGCGAAGTACACTATATTGAGCCACCCAAAATCCTGCTGATCGGCGGAGATGCTGCTTCTTCTTATGCTTTCGGCGAAGTCTGGTACTACTTTGAGCAGGATATCGAGTACCCGGTGACGGTTGTGGAATCCCGCAACTTAGGAAACGTCAATATGTACGACTACAATACCTTGATCCTACCCGACGGGCGCTACAGCGATGTGCTGCCTGCCGAAACGCTGAATGCCTGGATACAGCAGGGCGGTAAGGTGATCGCGCTGGAAGATGCCCTTGAATACTTTGAAGGTCGTGAAGGCTATGCTCTCTCTGAGTATGGCAGTGAGGAAGAAAAACAGCGGATGGAAGCCCAGGAAGAAACTACGGCAGAGGCTAGCCGCCTGGCCTCCTACGGCAGCCGGGAGCGGAGGGGCATCAGTAACTACATCACCGGAGGTGTTTTTAAGTTGAGGCTGGACAATACCCATCCACTGGGCCTGGGCTACCCTGATTATTACTTCACCCTTAAAGGCGGTAATCAGCGCTATGGTTATTTAAAAGATGGCTGGAATGTAGGCACCATCCGCGATCAGAATGCACTGGTAAGTGGATTTGCCGGGCAGGAGATCCTGAAAAAGCTGCCGCAATCCCTGGTATTTGGTGTCGAGGAGAAGGGTCGGGGGGAAGTTGTGTACATGGTGGACAACCCGCTCTTCAGAGCGTTCTGGTTCAACGGGAAACTGCTCTTTGGCAATGCGCTTTTCCTGGTAGGGCAGAACTAAGCCAATGATTGGCTTGTAAAAGCCCAAACCGGAAGTAAGTTCTTAAGAAGTACCGCCAATCTGCTGCTCAGGCAGAGGTTTTGGCGGTACTTCTTTTTTTCGAGCGAAATTTTGAATAGTATAGACTGCCATAAGCCATCAAAACTTTTGAGCTTTCCTGGCTTCTGACCAAAATACCATCCTGCTATGAAAGAAATCGCTCTTCAGGTCAACGGAAAACAACATGCCATACAACTGGAAGATCCGGCTACCCCGCTGCTCTATGTACTGCGCAACCAACTGCAACTCAACGGACCCAAGTACGGCTGCGGCCTGGAGCAGTGCGGTTCCTGCATGGTGCTGATGGACGGTAAGGCCATGCCATCCTGCCGTATACCTGCCTCTGCCGTAGCCAATAAGACCATCCTCACGCTGGAGGGACTGCTACGCGAGGATGGTACGCTGCACCCGGTACAGCAGGCTTTTGTGGATGAACAGGCCGCCCAGTGTGGCTATTGCCTCAATGGCATGGTGATCACCGCTGTTTCCCTGCTGGAAGAAAACGCCAGTCCGGATGAGGTGGCAATCCGTGAAGGTATGGACCGGGTATTGTGCCGCTGCAGCGTACAGCCACGGGTAATCAAAGCCGTACGTGCTGCTGCACAAAACATGAATCCCTAAAACTGCCTTTCTATGAAAACAAGCATATCCAAATCCCGCCGAAATTTCCTGAAAAGTGCCGGTTGCCTGACCCTTTCTTTTCCTCTCTGGTCCAGCTGCGAACTGGCGGCCGGAGAAGTCCCGGTTCCGGATAATGCACTGCCCAGAAGTTTGTCTCAAAATCCGCAGATCAGTGCCTGGCTGCAGGTGCTGGAGGACGGACGGATACGGGTTTATACCGGAAAGATTGAACTTGGTCAGGGTATCCGTACTGCCATCGGACAGGTGGCGGCCGAAGAATTGTTTACCCATCCGGAAAGGATAGAAGTGCATATTGTCGAAACCGGCGTCACGCCCGATGAAGGTTATACTGCCGGAAGCGGCTCTATCATCAACAGCGCCATGTCGGTACGCTACGCAGCGGCGGCTGCCCGGGCGAAGCTGCTGGAAATGGCTGCTCAAAAGCTGGATACAAAGGTGGAGACACTAGCCCTGCAGGATGGAAATATTCTGAAAGATGGCAAAAAGGTAATGAGCTTTGCGGCATTACTGGAGGGGAAGCAACTGGAAGATAAAGTGGATGTGCCGCCACAACTCAAGCCCAAAACAGACTACCAATGGGTAGGTACGGCTTATCCCCGGCAGGGAATCTCCCGCATGGTACGGGGTGAGGAAGTGTATGTGCAGGACTTACGATTTCCCGGAATGGTACATGCCCGCGTCCTGCGGCCCCCCGCCTACCAGGCAAAGCTGGAAAGCTATGACCGGCAGGCCCTGGAGAAACAGGTGCATGGACTGCTGAAGGTCATTACAGACGGGAGCTTTCTGGGTGTCATCACAGAAGACGAATACCAGGCAGAGAAGGCGCAGCAGATTCTGAAAAATAACAGCCGCTGGAGTCAGCCCCCGGCACTACCGGCAGACCAACCACTCCATGAGTATTTAAAGACACTGCCCGCCAGGAAGGAAAGCGTACTAAACAAGGGGAATTTTACGACTGGTGGTAAAACCATACAGGCCAGCTACTTCAAGCCTTACATCATGCACGCCTCTATTGGCCCTTCCTGCGCGCTTGCCTTGTATGATGAGGGTACGCTGCACATTTGGTCGCATAGCCAGGGGGCTTATCCTTTGAGAGGAGCTTTGAAAGAGGTAGTCGGATTACCCGAAGAAAAAATCCATATCACCGGAGTACCTGGTTCTGGCTGTTATGGGCATAATGGCGCCAATGATGCGGCTACCGATGCCGCTTTGCTGGCGATGGCCTATCCTGGCCGGCATATCAGGCTGCAGTGGTCCAGGGAAGATGAACACGGCTGGGAGCCTTATGGAACTGCCATGATTGTAGAAACGGAAGCCACGCTTACTGCCCAGGGAACTATCGATCAGTGGAAGTGCGAGCTTTGGTCAGATTCCCACAGTACCCGCCCCAGCGGAGATCCGGGGAATTTGATGACGGCTCATTACCTGGCCAACCCGCATCCCAGAACGTCCTACGGTTACAGTGGTGGAGGCTACCGCAATGCCGATCCTTACTACAAAATACCTAATCTAAAGGTTGATGCGAATTTTTTTGAAGGACCTTTGAGAGTTTCATCTCTGCGGGCTTTGGGTGCTTATGCCAATATTTTTGCCATAGAGTCTTTTATGGATGAGCTGGCCGAAGCAGCCGGGAAAGACCCGCTGGCATTTCGCCTGATGCACTCTGAAGATGAAAGGGCGATCGCTGTAATGCGCAAACTGGGTGAGATGATCAGAGACCAGCCGGTGGGCCAGGGTGAAGGTTTGGGCCTCGCTTTCTCCCGCTATAAAAATTCAGCTTCCTACTGTGCAGTCGCTGCCCTGGTATCCGTGGATACGGATAGCGGCAGGGTGCAGGTGAAGCAGATGTGGGGCGTGATTGATGCAGGGGAAGCCATCAACCTGGACGGGCTGAAAAACCAGACTGAAGGGGGTATGGTACAGTCGGCGAGCTGGGCTTTAAAAGAAGAAGTGAAGTTTGATGAGCAGCATGTCAGCAGCCTGCACTGGGCCACGTACCCGATCTTTCGCTTCAGCGATGTACCTAAAGTAGCAGTGGCAGTAATCAACCGCTCGGACCAGCCCCCACTGGGAGCAGGCGAAGCCGCCCAGGGACCGGCAACTGCAGCTATTGCCAATGCAGTATATCGTGCCTGTGGTAAGAGAATCAGGCATTTACCGATCAGCCCTGCAAAGGTCAGAGGATAAGTAAGATGGCTTAACGAAAACAGTAGGCCGTAACTTTATCGATTATCCATTATTTTGCCTCATTGACGGTATGGGCTTTCTGCCGGTTGATTTCCGCTTCATAGGGTAGTATCAGGGTAAATATCGCACCGTGAACGGGAGCGTGAGAGAATTCTATGCTTCCTCCCAGTTTTTCTGCTACTCCTTTTACGATTACCAGTCCAAGGCCCACTGAACTTTCGCCGCCCGTTGGCCGGGCAGTGAGACGCTGGTATTTTTTGAAAAGCAGCTGCTTTTCCGAACTTTTTATGCCGGGGCCCTCGTCTTCTATCTCTATCTTGAGCCGGTCCTCTGCTACTGCCCAACGGATAAATACATTTTTACCCTGAAAGCAGAATTTAACTGCGTTGGAGAGGAGGTTCTCCAGGCAGCGCGACAGATAATACTTATCAGAACGGATGATACACTGCTGGCACCCGGGCTGGATGTGGATGCCGACATTTTTCAGATTGGCTTTACCCTGGTATTTCTCTACGGTCTCCAGGATGAGCTTATCCAGAGAAAAAGTGCTGAAATGAAGCTTGATCCCTTCCTGCGCAAGCACCCGTGCATCCAGCAGGTGGTGAATGGTATTACTGCCTTCCTCAATGATCTGGTCAATCATCCGGAAGTAACTTTGCTGGTCGTCAGAAGCAGAAGGCATGGAAAATCTCAGCAGGTTTAGTAGCCCGGCAATGCGGTTGAGGGGCGCCTTCAGGTCGTGGGTTACGACCCGGATAGTACTCTCTTTCTCCTCGTTGATTTGCTGCAGTACTTCATTCTGGTGGGCAAGCAAGTCGTTTACCTTGATCAGTTCATACTTATGTTTTTCGATTGATTTGTTATTATGCGCTAGTTGTCGGGTAAATTTTCTTTTATTGATATAAGCTCTCAGGAGTAGCCAGATCAGCACTGCACAAAGAGAGACGGCAATAAGTAGTACTTTCTGAAAATCTGCCTGTTTCTCCAGTTTTGCTTTTTGCAGGAGTATCTCTGTTTCCTGGTTTTGCCTTTCTATCTGAAAGATGAGTGACAGGTTTTTAAACTCTATCTCCTTGTTTTGCTGATCAACCTGCCCAACGCTGCCTATCCCTTTCTGCAGGAATGCAATGGCTTCGTCTGTATTACCCATATGCTGATGTATATCTGCCAGCAGTTGTACGCTTTCCAGGTAGAGCTGTTCTTCGGATTGAGCTACAAGCAGTAAGTGGGCTTCATTGGCTGAAGACAGCGCAGCGGTATGCTGTTGCCTGGCAAGATACACCCTTGCTTTTTCCAGCAGCAGCAGGGCTTCTTTTGAAGGATTTTCCTCTAGGATGGCCAGGTAATCTCCGGCGGTGTCAAAAGCTGCAATAGCCTCCTGATAATTTTCCAGTGCGCATGCCAGTCTGCCACGGGTAAGGTGGATGTTGTACAGGCCATGGTTGTTGTGGTGCAGGCTGAAGAAGTATTCAGCCCGTTGCAGATGTTGCGCGGCAAATGCATACTGTTGGCCTTCCAGGTATATTTTTGACAGGTGTTCGTGTATCCAGCCGGTGGAATGGGTGTTTTTCAGGTAATTGAACAGGTAAAGTGCTTTTAACTGGTAGATTTCAGCTTCTTGTAGCTTTTTCTGCTGTGCATATACTTTACCCATCTGGTGGTATATTTTGGCCTTGAACCAGATACTGTCATAAGAAGATACCCTGCTGATCGCACTTTGCAGGTACTCCATGGCCAGGTTCAGGTTATTGTAAGCAATGTAGGTTTCTCCCAGGGAAAGCTCGGAAATAGCCATTTCAAAGTCGCCCAGTCTGCGGGCTATGCGCAGGGATTTGAGGGTATAGGCAACTTCTTCCTGTCGTTCGTTTATCGTCTGATAGTAAGTAGCCATGCAGAGCAGCAGTCCGTGTTCTGCCCGTTCATCTTTCAGGCGCCGGGCAATCTGCAGTCCTTCCTGGGCATAATCCAGGGCCTGCTGGCGGTTTTGGTAAATTGTACTCCAGAACAGGCGGTTGAGTAGCTGCGGCTTCCGCTGAAGGGGAACTTTGTTCAACTGATGTTGTAAACTGTCGGTATCCGAAGCCAAAACGGGCGAGTACGATAATAGGAGCAGGCAAGCTATCAGGTAAAACAGGCGATATGGATAAAAAAATGATCTCATACTAATTTAAAATGAAGCACCTGAGGAAGCCTTGCTGTTTTAGCTATCGTAATATTGGATTATAAAAAAATACTTAGTGGATAACTAGCGTTAATAATATACAGCCTTTTAGGTAAAAACCATAGAGCTTATGAGTAATTTCTGCAGTTTATGCGCTAATTAAGCTAAGAAGATAAGATCACTGCTATGCTGTTTACTGTTTATTTGTATAGATATCCATTGCTATGATGAGTCCCTATGGGGACGGCACTTTTAAAAAATCGGGATATTAAGCAGTAACTACCTTTTTGGGCCGGGGGCTTAGCCTTAGAAGTCATTCAGGAGTGGGAAGGCAGAAAGGAGAATGATCACAACCAGGAGTAGGGTAAGCAAAAAAATACCCGACTGTTAGCCGGGTATCTGATCGTTATTTTCCAATATTCAAATCCTTTTTCATATTGTTGATATAGTTGGCCAGGGCATCTTCCCAGCTTTCGTCGGCATCCCAGGGAGTGCCCAGATATACGTCGCCGGTGTAGATATGCTTAATGTAGTACTTATAGACCGGGGCTTTGGCCGGAATATGGCGCATCGTCATGCTCATCCCTTTTTGCTTGAGGGTGACATAGTCAGTCTCTGAAGGGTCAACTTCATAACCCAGCATGTTCTTCACATTTTCGCCGGTAGTATGCAGCCGCATCAGGATAAACTGGTATCCATCCTGCCGTAACTTATCTTCTTCAATGGACTGGTCTACCAGACTATACTCATAAGGGTAGTTTTGCATGATCTCCTGTAGGGTCAGGTTGTTCCGCTTCACCAGTTTATTACTTTTCTCTATTTCCTTTTCCAGGTTATTATTGGCATTACCGCCAGGGCGCTTGTCCGGTATGGTCGCTTCCTCAAAACGGGGAACGGCCAGTTTATCCAGTTTCAGGTCCTGCGCAAAAATTTCATTACGGCGGCCTTTGATAATATTGCCGGCGCCGGCAATGAATTCAGGCTGATCTATGATCAGGTGGTTTTCTTTAGCCATTCCGCTTTTACGAATATCCTTATCAAAATCCTTAAACAGCTTTTCTGTATCCTTGGCTACCTGCTTGTAGGCAGTCTGTCCGTGTGAGATGAAGGATGCTTCACTGTTGAAGTCTGTGATCAGTATGGCAAAACGCTCCGTATCCTTACCGGCTATCTTTAGCGGAACTCTGCTCAAGATGACGATATTTTCTATCTGCCGGCTTTTCAGTTCTGCCGCCAGCTTGATAGAGGCATCACGCCCTGCTTCCACATCGCCCAGGTTATAGTAAGCGACAGCGTCCAGACCTGCTGACTTAAAAGTCTGGTGTGCTTCCCTGGCCAAAGCCTGCCAGTCACCGCGCAGGGAAGTTCCTGACTTAGTGGGTACTTCTACAAAAACCACTGATTTGCTGCTGAGCAGGTCTTCAGGCAGGTTATTACTGTAGTCCAGAAAACGGAGCCCGGCCGGAAATACCATGTCTTCTTCCTGTGCCTGAAGTGGCACTATACTTAAGAGACCGAGGATGAGCATCAGGTATGCACTTTTCATAAACAAAGGTTTAATAAATGATCAACTTCCAGGTTGTCTGTGCGTCCTGCTAAGCAGGAGGTAAACAACAGACATTACGCTGTGGATAATTTTATACCACAACGCAAAGAACGGCCATTTAGTCGATAAAAATTCCTTTTTCGGAAAGAGGCTATGCGCATGTAACAAATGGGATAGATTTACCCACAAAGCAAAAAACCCCGCCATTGGCGGGGTTTTGTTTGATGAATAAGCGACAGCGCGTTCTATTCTGGCCGGTCACCCCTGCGGCCTCTTTCGCCCATCTTCTCCAATACCATTCTGCGAAAATCAGCCTCGGCCTTGAATAGCTGTAACACTTGCCGGGCGGTGAGTACCTTCTGGTATTCTTCGGCAGCCTGTTTTTCCAGTACCAGTTGTTTTTCCTTCAGCAGGAAGTACTGATCCAGTTTAGACTGTGCCTCCGCATCGCTGAGCTGGTCGGGGCTTAGGGAGCGGCGCATCTGCATCTCTTCTCTCCGAAGCACCATCTCTTCATCATTGAGCTGGTTATAGATGGGCCAGAACTTTTGGGCGGTCTCCGGGCTGAGGTTGAGCCGCTCGGTGATCAGGGCGATGCGGGCACTTTCCAGTTTTTCGCGTCCCGGCCGGTCGGGTCCACCCTGCGCCCAGGCTGTTGTCGTAGCTGCCATGAGCAGTAACAGCAGGGTGCTGTTTCTAAAGATATTCTTCCAGTTCATAAATCTCATATTCGTAATCATCAATGGGTAATTCATAGGTATCTAATCCTTGCAGTAGCAGTTCCTCCTGCTCTTCTTCAGTCAGGTTTACATTCGTCAGGTTCAGATCGGTATCAGTCTGCAGGTAATCCAGCATGACCTCCTGAGGCACCTCGGCCAGTAGCGCTTCTATTTGCTGTTCGGAGGCCAACTCTGCTTCCGGTTGCTGGAAGAAGAAAACGCCCGCTACCAGCAGGATCAGGAGCGACGCAGCCACGGCATAAGCCCAGCGCGGAATGCCGACTACCTTAGCTCCCGCTTCCTCCTTGCGTATCCGCTCCTGCAGGCGGTCGGGCAGGGCATCAAAGTAGCCATCGGGCGCTTCAAAAATGTTCTTTTTCAAATGATCAGGCGCTTTCATTTATTTGCATTTTAAGATCTTCTTCAATTTTTTTTACAGCATGGTGATAGCTGGCTTTTAATGCTCCCACACTGGTGCCGGTGATCTCAGCCATCTCCTCATATTTCAGTTCTTCAAAATATTTCAGGTTAAACACCAGACGCTGCTTATCCGGCAGGCGTAGCAGGGCCTTCTGTAGTTTTTTCTGTACCTCATCTCCGCTGATGTAGGGTGAGCTGTCAATTTTTGCGGCAAGCTCGGTACCGGCATCGCTGATGGATATCCAGAAGCGTTTTTTCTTCTTACGTTCCAGGAAGCGCAGGCATTCGTTGGTAGCAATGCGGTAGATCCAGGTAAATAACTGGGCGCTACCTTCAAATTTATCCAGGTTTTTCCAGACCTTGATGAAGACCTCCTGCACCACATCGTCGGCATCGTCATGGTCTATCACCATCTTGCGCACCAGCAGGTATACTCGCTGCTGGTACTTCTGTACCAACCGGCCAAAAGCCTTTTCGCGGCTTTCAGGTCGGCTGAAGTCGGCCAGCAGTTGTGTATCCTCTATTGTTTCTGTATGTTTTTCCAATACCAGCAATGCTTTCCTTGTTAATGCTGCCCTTTGGATACAAACAGATCAGCAAGGTTTAAAAGCTATACGAAAATAAATATTTTTTCTGGGACGTTTTCACTATCTCAAGGATTGGTAGCTGTGTCCGGGAATGAAAAGGAAAGTGGAAAGGGCACGATAAGCCACAGTAGACTTCGGGCTTCTTCGGGTAGGGCCGGCTGCCTTAATAAAAAGTATGTACAAAATTGAGGCTGAATTCGCTTTACCGATTGTAAGTCAGAATCTGCATTCCTTCATCATAAGTCTCAGTCTGCATGAGCTTCCAACGGGTCTGAGTAGTAGAGTCGCCAAAAAGCCTGATACCATTGCCCAGCGTAATTGGGTTTACCTTAAGTTTTAGCTGGTCAATCAGGCCATGGTCCAGCAGCCATCCGGCAAATACCCCGCCACCACATAGATACACATCTGTAGACGACTGCTCCCGGATTTCCCGGATTCTGCCTATATCTCGTCTTACAACATGCACATTCTTGGCACAGTTGGGGAGCTGCAGGCTATCAGAAAAAATGTAATGCTGCATGTGTGGGTAAGCCGGCTGACCGGGCTGAAGGCCAAAGCGGTAGCCAAACTCGTAGGTTCGGCGACCCATGATGACAGTGCTGAAATCCTGGAGGTCGCTCAGGTACTTCTCCACACCCTTGCCCGCCTGTGAAAAAAGGCTGATATCTTCGTTGTCACCGGCAATAAAGCCATCCAAAGAAGTCGCGACGTAATAAATAATTTTCTGCATAGTAATTTTTAAAAAAGCAGTTCTGTTAGGATATCCCCGTATCTGGCTTAGGCTGGTGCATATTTTGGTTCTTCCATCAGCCATTGGCCAAGGTAATCACAAATTTCAGAAAATTCATTGGCTGAAGGAATGTGTTTGCAGTGGGTCAGCGTATGCCCCTCCCGAAAACCGGAGAAGGACTCTTTCAGCCTTTTCAGGCAGGCTTCTCCCGGAAAGAATACATCATCATCTACCACAATGGCGTAAACCGGCGCATCAAATCCCTCTACCGCCTCTTTGGTAAGCAGGGGTGGCCGCTGGTAATCCATCTTCAGCCCCAGTAGCGTCTCACGTTGGAATGCGAGTGCATAGTCGTCAATTTCCGAATAAAAAGAGCTAATGAAGCGCTGTAGGTCTTTGTCTTTTCTGGTGACAAAATAGCGCAGCATCGGGATAAACAGCTTTTGCATAGAAAGCATCAAACCACTGTTCACCACCCCGCCCGGCACGACAAATATAGCTTTCTGCACTTTCTCAGGATGTGCCATGATGAGTTTCTGCAACAGAAAACCCCCGTAGGAGATGCCCACCACTGCTGCCTTCGGCAACCCGAGCTGCTCCATCACTTCGCCCAGCCATTGTCCGTAACTGTTATCTTTGACCGAAAGGCGGGTTTCGGCACTGCGGGTAGCCTGCCCGATGGTATCCACTGCATATATGCGGTATTTGCCGTAGAGGTCACTCATGGCCTCCAGCGAAACGGGTGCCCCGGCATTGATACCGTGCAGCACTACCAATGGCGGCAAGGTTTCCTCTCCGCTCACGATGACGTGCGTCTGACCGGCAGAAGTCTTCACAAAGCGGCTTTCGTACTTTTCTAAGCCGCAAGCAGCCAGTTTCTGCTCGTAGAGAGCCATGATTTTAGCCTGTGCTTCGGAGGTCTTGTATATTGACATATGGAAAATTATTTTAATCAAAATTAACAAAGTGAATGAAAAAATAGGCTATTTGGCCTAAATAATTTTTATGAAGACCAGAGAACTGATCAGAGAGCAGGGGAGAGAACTGTTCAACCGAGAAGGAGTGATGTTTGTCACCCTCAGGGATGTAGCCAAAGCATTGGGCAAAGCCTACGGGAATATCACGTACCACTATCCCAGCAAGGAGGTACTTATCAAAGAACTATATGATGCAATGGTGACGGAACTGCAACAGGCCGGCAGTGCCCTGCTACAGGGATCGCCTGCCCTGGTGAAACTGCTGGTAGCTCCGGTACATACATTTGAAATCAGCCTGAAATATCTCTTCCTGCTCAAGGATTATGTGGATATCATCCGGAACAATCCCGAAGTGGCGCGGGCTGCCCGGGAGAGTAATGCCATCAGAAAACAGCGTTATCTGGGGCTGCTGAAGTCCCTGCAGGAAGAGGGGATGTTGCAGCCGGGCCTGCAGGAGGAAGACCTGGACTATCTCATGGAACTGAGTGGGGCCATGCGCACCTTTTTTTTCATGCAGGTAGATACCTCAGAACTGGAACAACCCGGTTTGAAAATTTCATATGTGCGGTATGTCAACCGTTTGCTATACCCTTACCTGTCAGAAAAAGGGCGCGAAGTGTACCGGGAGGCGGAAAGTAACTACTGATAAAGGTTCATGTAGACTTGGCTTCTAAATGGGAAAGTCTGCAGCCACTCCCAGGGGCCACCCCGATATACCCATAATTTCAGTCCGGTTCCAAAGGCAGTAAAAGGTTCAAAGTTTTGGGCTAGTTTTTCGTACAAAGCCCGGGCTTTGGCGGGGTCCACCTTGTTCTGCACCGTCACATGCGGCCATAATTTTTGCTGGTCCTGAGGTGTAAGCCAGGCCTGCCATTTTTGGGCTAACTGCCGGTGCAGCTTTATCAGCGCATCGTTCTCTATTTTGTAAGCGACGCCCCGGCCGATCATTTTCACTTCGGTTACCTCCAGTGCCATACGTTCATATTCAGAGGCTACTTTCGCCAGGTATTCTGAAATAGCCGCTGACTCCTTTCCCGGCAGGTGATGAAAAAGCGTCAGGTGCGCCTGCAGGTAGTTTCTGTCCGGAGGAAAGTACTTTCCCCTCAGGCTGTCAAAGAAGGTTTGTGAGCTTTCATCCAGGGCCAGTGTCAGGATAAGAGGAGGGTAAATGTTATCTGCTTCAGAATCTTTCATCAGTAAAGTTCTTTTTTCTGAAAAATAGACTTAGCTGGGCGGCCTTTAGTTTACGGGATTAGCAGCTTTTGGGCTTAGGAGTAAAATATAATCCTGCACGATCAAAAATATAAATATATGAAACTTTATTCATGGGTTAAGCGTCTATAATCCAAGTGTACAGTTATAGAAATGTCAGACTATGAACCTGCAAAAGTATTTTGAAATCTTCGCGAACGGTTTCAGCGGCTACTGGAATTACCTGATCCACGAAATCACCCACCCCGCCTGGAACAACTATTTCTGGTGGCTGATCGGTGTTTCGCTCTTTTTCTTTGCCCTGGAAATCATCATCCCCTGGCGGAAGAAGCAGCCTATCTTCCGTAAGGACTTCTGGCAGGATGCTTTTTACATGTTCTTCAATTTTTTCCTCTTCTCGCTGATCGGCTACAATGCCGTTTCCGACGTATTCGTACAGCTTTTTAAGGATTTCCTGGCCATCTTCGGCATTACCAATGTAGTAGCTATAGAGGTTAACTCCTGGCCGGTATGGGGGCAACTGCTGACCCTCTTTGTCCTGCGTGACTTCATTCACTTTAACGTACACCGCCTGCTGCACCGGGTGCCCTGGCTGTGGGAGGTACATAAGGTGCACCATTCCGTACAGCAGATGGGCTTTGCCGCGCACCTGCGTTACCATTTCATGGAAACCGTGGTGTACCGCTTCTTTGAGTACCTGCCACTGGCGATGATTGGTTTTGGCATACAGGACTTTTTCCTGGTGCATATTTTCTCGCTTGCCATCGGGCACCTCAACCACAGCAACCTCAACTTTGACTTCGGTCCGCTGAAGTACGTTCTGAACAATCCCAGAATGCACATCTGGCACCATGCCAAAGAACTGCCGGAGGGCCACCGCTACGGCGTCAATTTTGGGGTAACGCTCAGCGTTTGGGATTATATCTTCCGTACCAATTATATCCCTCATGACGGACGCGATATTGCGCTGGGTTTTGAGGGTATAGAAAAATATCCGGAAGACTTCTTTGAACAGCAGATGGGGCCTTTCCGAAAGCAGCATGACCCCGAAGATATTGGCCTGGGAAAAAAGCTAAAAAAGCCCCGACTGGCCAAGTAATCCAGTATTTGGCCAACCGCCTGCCGTAAGCCTGCGTTCAAAAGACACAGGCTTATGGAAAAAATTCACATCAAAAATATGGTATGCAGCCGCTGTGTGCAGGTTGTCCAAAATATCCTGCAGCAGCAGGGACTCCCGTATCAGGCAGTGCGCCTGGGAGAGGCCGACCTGAAAACACCGCTTTCTGAGGAAGAAATCACCAAACTGAAGAAAGCGCTGGAACAGGAAGGCTTTCAACTGCTGGACGATACGCGTTCGCGACTGATTGAAAAAGTCAAGCATATCATTATCCAGCTGATTCACCGGCAGGAGGAGGTGGTAATTCCGGTAAAACTCTCGGTACTGCTGGAAGAAAAAACAGCGGTGGACTATACCTATCTGAGCAGCCTCTTCTCCGAAACGGAAGGTACTACCATTGAAAAGTACCTCATCGCCCAGCGGGTGGAGCGTGCCAAGGAACTACTGACTTACGACGAACTCAGCCTGGGACAGATCGCCGACCAGCTGGGCTACAGCAGTACGGCCCATCTTTCCACTCAGTTCAAACAGATCATCGGGATGACGCCCTCCAGGTTTAAAAAAATAGCCTCCGACCTGCGAAAGCCCCTGGACCAACTCTGAACAAAGAACAAAGAACAATGAGCAGAGAACAATGAACAATAAGCAGTAAACTGATGGAATAGAGTAGCGAATTTAAAGCGCTATGAACGTTGAACGCAAAACGCTTTGAACTTTTAACCTGAAACCTTTAACTACCAACTCACATGCCCCTACAGGACCCCCTCACACTCCACATCAAAGGCATGGTCTGTGCCCGTTGTATCAGCGTAGTCCGACAGGAATTTGAGCTGATGGGTCTGGGGATAGAGGATATTCGCCTGGGTTCGGTGCGGTTATCCGGTACTGCCCGTCTTGATTCCCTTGAACCCCTGCAGCAGGCGTTAGAGAAGAACGGTTTTGAACTGCTGGGCGACAAAAAGCAACAGCTTCTGGAGCGTACAAAGGAGTCTGTACAGGCCTATTACCAGGAGGAAGTAGCCTATCAGCGGGAGCAGAAACTTGCTGCATACCTAAGTGAGCAGATCGGGATGCATTACGACAGCCTCAGCACTTTTTTCTCCTCTCAGACAGGCATTACGCTGGAGCATTTTGCCCAGGAGAAAAGGCTGGAAAAGGTAAAAGAAATGCTGGTATATACTGAGCTTTCTCTGACTGAAATCGCTGTCCGTACTGGTTTCAGCAGCGTCAACCATTTGTCCAACCACTTCAAATCCCACACTGGCTTAGCACCATCTCACTTCAGGAAAGTACAGTCAGATAAGAAAAAAGTGAAGGCGGAGTAACTCTTACGCTGCTTACTTCTCAGCCCTGTAAGGTTTAATATACCTTTCTCGGTTTTTATACAGCAGGCACGGTATTTGATTATTTATAATTATAGTTAGACGATAATCAGAATAATGCTGATAATCAGTCGTTTAACCTGACAAGGTTGTCTGCAAGGGACGGCGAACTATGAAAAGGTTATCTTGGATTGTTTAAAAGAAACCTTTATTAAATTCATGTAATAAGTGCTCCCTTGAATGGTCTGTAATTAATTATGCAGGCCAGATATCAGTAATGAACCTGAGAGTTCAGCCTGGCAACAGACATCCTTCCTGAGTGAAAAGTCCCTTTGCCGGGGGCTGTCGCTTATTTGATAACCCAAAAGATGATCGCCATGAAAACAACATCCCGCAATAAGTCGCTTTTTCTGCTTGCCGGTATAGCTTTGTTCTTTACCAGCTTTCAACAGGCAGATGCCCAGCCGGGTACTTATGTTTCTCACGAAACCTTTTATCATGAACTGAGTCCCTACGGCCAGTGGATTTATGACCGTGAATTCGGCCGTGTCTGGCTGCCTGATGTAGACAGAGGCTTTCACCCCTACATGACCAATGGTTACTGGGTGATGACCGAATACGGTAACACCTGGGTGTCTGACTACGCCTGGGGATGGGCCCCCTTCCACTACGGAAGATGGCATCTCGACAATTACTATGGCTGGATGTGGGTACCCGGTACAGAGTGGGGACCAGCCTGGGTGGCCTGGCGTAACGGAGGAGGTTATTACGGCTGGGCACCGCTGGGACCACGTGTCAATATCAATATTTCAGTGAATATCGGCAGGCACATTCCTGACCCTTATTGGTCTTTTGTCAGATACGGGCATTTTACACGTCGTAATGTGTACCGCTATTGTGCTCCCCGTCCCCAGGTGACTAATATTATCCATCAGACAACGATCATTAACAATACCTATGTGCATGATGGACGACACACCTACTATACCGGACCCGGAGTGCGGGACGTAGAGCGTGCCACCCGTCAGCGGGTAAGGGTGCATCAGGTCAATCAGGTAGACCGTCCCGGTAATACCGTGGTACGCAATGGCGCGGTAGATATGTATCGTCCCGGTTCGCGTGGAAACAGGTCAGAAGTAGATGCCAGCACTTCCCGTTCCAACAGAGGTACAGAATATCGGGACAGCCGTTCAGGCTCCAGCCGCTACGAGCAGCGTACAACTCCCCGCAGCAGTGAGAGATACGATAGCCGTCAGCCAGGCAGGGTAAATACCTTTGACAGAAATTCCGATAACGCCAGAAGTTATCCTTCAAGAGGCGCTACAGATAATACCCGTAGCCGGACTTATGGTAACAGCCGTGAAACCGATGTGCGCCAGAATAATGAGCGGGGAAGAACTGAAAGTAATACACGCCTGCAGCGCTCGGGTAGTACACCGCAGCGATACGAGCGATCAGGGGAAACGCCCAGTACCAGAAGTCGTAACAATGGTAGTATTGAAAGATCACCTGCTACCCGTTCTTCTGAGTCAAACGGAAGATCCGGCCGAGGTAGCAGTACGTACCAGAGAGGAGGACAAAGCCAGCGTAGCGGTAGTATAGAAAGGTCTTCCGGCAGTAGATCCTCTGGTAACAATACCAGGGGCAACAGCTCCTATCAGCGGGGAAGCCGTTCATCATCTTCACCGGCCAGTTCAGGCTCTCCCGCTACTTCCGAGAAGGAAAGCCGAGGCCGGAGCAGCAGAGGTAGCAGAGGTGGGGGACAGTAGTTTTAGACAATTCTCTTAATCTGAGCCAGCCCAATTTTGAGGGCTGGCTTTTTTTGTTCACTATTTACACATTGGCCTAAGAGCCATTAGATGCGATTTTTAGTGTATCAAGTTCATTTTCAGCTTAGCAGAAAATCATCTCATTCAAACTTTCTCTCCTCTTTGTGTATCTTTTCGCCCCGTTGTATCTTGAGTTTATACCGATGGGTACAATGATAAATTCATAACCATGAACAAAACCTTATTTTTTCTTCAACAACAGGTAGGGAAGGAAGCGGCTGAGTCTCCTTCTCCCTTCATGCGCTGGCTCAATCCGGTAATGCTTTCAGCGGAAGAAGGGGCCCTTTCTTTTCGCTACCGGATCCGTAAAGAGATGACCAACCCTTTTGGTACACTACATGGGGGTATCAGCGCAGGCATCATTGACGATGCCATAGGGGCTACTGTTTTTTCCCTGGGAGATGATGCTGCCTACAAAACCATCAACCTGAATGTAGACTACTTTGCTGCTGCCGTAGAAGGGGACAGCATCATTGCGGTGGCTACCATCCTCAAAAGAGGAAAACAACTTATCCATGCGCAGTGTGAGCTCTGGAACGAAGACCAGAGCCGGCTGCTGGCCAAAGGACAATCTAACCTGATCAGGCAGTAGCTGTATGTAGGAGGGAGGATTCTTCGCGAAAGTTTAAAGGCGACGATATTGTTGGCTTTGGCGGGTACATTGCCACCACTATTTTCAGGAAATGGGAGGGAAAAAATGGGTAGTTAAAAGGCATAAATCTAAAGGCAACCTATTTTAGGCAATGACAAACCTGTAACCTTCAACCTCTAACATTTAACAAATACAAAATCATATAAATCTTATCTGGAATTATGTAAAGCAATTCGCGCCTGGCTTGCGTTACTTTGTTGTATAAACATTTAGACAACATGGCACCGAATCACCTTACCATAGAAAAAGAACAAAGCAAAGGCACCCAGACTGCCGATGGTGCAGTTCGCCAAACCTACCCCGTCACCGGCATGAGCTGCGCGGCCTGCGCCGTGAGCGTAGAGTCCATACTCAAAACCACCGAAGGCGTCAAAGATGCGGGCGTCAACTACGCCACACAGTCGGTGTGGGTGGATGTGGACCCGGAAGTAAATCCTGCAAAACTGCAGGAGGCAGTACGTTCCGGAGGCTACGACCTGATCATTGAAACCGAAAATGCGCAGGAAAAGCAGGCGGAAGCCCAGCATGAGCAATATGAGGCGCTGAAAAAACGCACACTCTTTGCCGGTCTGCTCACCCTGCCGGTCTTCATCATCGGCATGTTCTTCATGGACCTGTCCTACGGCGAGTGGATCATGATGGTGCTGACGGCCCCCGTACTCTTCTGGTTTGGACGTAATTTCTTCATCAATGCCTGGAAGCAGGCCCGCCACGGCAAAGCCAATATGGATACCCTGGTAGCGCTGAGTACCGGTATCGCTTTCCTCTTTAGTGCTTTCAATAC
>CAZFFW010000047.1:0-32619 GCA_964518125.1 uncultured Porifericola sp. | reverse complement strand
TTTTGACTTTGGTGGTCAAAATAGCAAAAGTATAAAAATACATTATCAACAAACGGGTATTCAGTGCGATGCGTCGATTAATGGGTTAAGTTCCTGCTGGTACCCTTCACTATGCCATAGCCGT
The DNA here is from genome assembly GCA_964518125.1 of uncultured Porifericola sp. Classification (GTDB taxonomy): domain Bacteria; phylum Bacteroidota; class Bacteroidia; order Cytophagales; family Cyclobacteriaceae; genus Catalinimonas. The sequence continues at coordinate 32,495 of CAZFFW010000047.1, read as the reverse complement.
AGTTCCATAGTTGCTTAGCTACGCTACACAGTCACCCGCAAAGGCCTCTATCCCATACTTCCCTCCATATTGCACCAAAGCTGCTGACAAAGGTTAAAGTCCTCAAAGATTTTATAAATTAGGCAATCTGAATATTTTTTCAGCCTGACTGATTAGATAAAATACTATGCAAAGACTACTACTACCTATCCTATCTGTATTTCTTTTTTCCTTTCCTGCCCTCGCTCAGGAAGCCCTTCAGCTAGAAGGCCTTCAGGAACCTGTGGAGGTTTACCGCGACCCCTGGGGTATCAACCACATTTATGCCGGCAACGAACACGATCTTTTCTTCGCCCAGGGCTACTGCGCCGCTCGCGACCGCCTCTTTCAGTTTGAGGTATGGCGCCGACAGGTACATGGTACGGTAGCTGAAATGCTTGGTCCGCGTGAACTGAAGCGCGACATCGGCACCCGTCTCTTCAAATTTCGCGGCAATATGCGGCAGGAGATGAATCACTACCACCCGAGAGGAGAGGCTATCATCACCGCTTTTGTGGAAGGGGTGAACGCCTATATCGGCGAAACTGAAAAGAATGCTGAGCTACTACCGGTGGAGTTTGAACTGCTGGGCATCAAACCTGGCTACTGGACGCCCGAGACGGTGATTTCCCGTCACCAGGGACTACTGGGTAATATTGGGGAAGAACTGGAGATCGGCCGAGCCGTAGCCCTGCTTGGGCCGGACAAAGTAAATAAACTGATGAATTTCCATCCCGGTACTCCCGAACTGGCGCTGGACACGGCCATCAATACGGAACTCCTTTTTGATGATATTCTGGAGCTTTACAATGCCTACCGCCGCCCGGTCCGCTTCCGCCCGGAAGATATTGCCAGCACAAAGTGGCGTGCCGAGGCAGCCGGGGATGCAGGTTTTAATGAAACAGAAAAGATCATGCAGGAGTGGGAGCAGGCCCTGGCGGCGCTGGAAGAGGAAAAAGAAAGCATCGGCAGCAACAACTGGGTAGTGAGCGGTGAGCATACGCAGAGCGGCTTTCCCATCATGGCCAATGACCCGCACCGTACACAGGCCGTTCCTTCGCTGCGCTACTGGGTACACCTCAACGCCCCCGGCTGGAATGTCATCGGGGGTGGCGAACCGGAAATTCCCGGCGTATCTATCGGCCACAACGACCACGGCGCCTGGGGCCTGACTGTCTTCCGCACCGATGGCGAAGATTTGTATGTCTATGACACGCACCCGGATAACCCTCAACAATACCGCTACCAGGACCGCTGGGAAGAGATGCGGGTGATACAGGAAACCATTGCCGTCAAAGGGCAGGAAGATGTCACGGTGGACCTGAAGTACAGCCGTCACGGGCCAGTCGTATACGAAGATACAGTAAACCATAAAGCGTACGCGGTGCGTGCAGCCTGGCTGGAAATTGGTGGTGCGCCTTACCTGGCCAGTCTGCGCATGGACCAGGCCAAAAACTGGGAAGAATTCCGTGAAGCCTGCAACTACAGCAATATCCCTGGTGAGAATATGATCTGGGCGGATAAAGAAGGCAACATCGGCTGGCAGGCAGTAGGTATTGCGCCCATCCGGCGCCACTGGAGTGGGCTTGTACCTGTGCCTGGCGATGGCGGCTACGAATGGGATGGCTACCTGCCCATCAAGGCCAAGCCTCATGTGTATAATCCGGCGAGCGGCATCAAGATTACCGCCAATGAAAAACAGGTGCCTGATGGCTACCCTTACCGCGATGCGGTAGGCTGGAGCTGGGCAGATTCTTACCGCGCCGACCGTATTGCCGAAGTGCTGACTCCCGGCAAAAAGCACAGCCTGATGGATATGGCCCAGCTACAGACCGATTACCTGGCCATCCCTGCGAGAAACCTGGTGCCCCTGCTGAAAGGATTGAAAATCAGCGACCGGCAGGCCACTGAAGCTCAGGCACGGCTGCTAAACTGGGACTATTACCTGGAGCCGGAGTCGGTAGCAGCCGGAATTTATGTAGCCTGGGAGGGACGCCTGAAAGACAATATGCATAAGCTCATGGTGCCCGAAAAGGCGCAGGATGTCATCACCTCACTACCGATGACGAATGTTCTTAACTGGCTGGTAAGTCCCATCCCGGAGATGGGTACCGATCCGGTGGCTGCCCGCGATCGTCTGCTGGTGCAAAGCCTGCAGGAAGCAGTAGACCAGTTGGAACGAAGGCTGGGCAATGACCAGGACGACTGGCAGTACGGTCAGGAAGATTATAAGCACATATTGTTGCGCCACCCGCTGAGTGCGGCTGTCAATGCTGAGATGCGAAAACAGCTGGATGTGGGGCCCTATCCCCGGGGCGGCTACAGCTATACCGTGGGTAGTACCGGCGGTAACGATAACCAGTCTTCAGGGGCCAGTTTCCGCCTCATCGTAGATACCAGCGACTGGGACCGTGCACTGGGCAGCAACACACCCGGCCAGTCCGGTGACCCGGATAGTCCTTACTACCGCAACCTGTTTGAGCAGTGGGCACAGGATCGATACTTCCCGGTCTACTTCAGTAAGGAAAAAGTACAGCAGGCAGCCCAGGAGGTACTGAGGATGGAGCCGTGAGAAGAGAATTACAAATTGCAGATTGGGAATTGAAAATTGGGAAATTAAAGAGTGAAGATTGGCTTCATAGAGGTAGTAAAGCGGAAAAAGAAAGTGATCAATCTCTGAAGTCTTCATTTCGTTTTTGGACGAGGTCGTACACTTTGATGCCGTTGGCAACTTCTACAGATGGCTGGTATACATAAAGCATTCGTATCAATCAGGATTTTCATACGTTGCTGAACATACGTATTCCAACGGCCTCCTTATTTTGATCAATTTTAACCAGCTTATAAATGCGCTCATACTTAGAACCGATTTGAAGAAGGGGAGAAAGGTGCTGATTTTCTACCAGGAAAGAAACCACTACCTCCCAGTAACCGGACTCTTTTGAATATTCAGCCTGCTCCAGACGCAGGTCCTGTGGTTCTACTTCGTAGAGTGGAGTAATTTCTTTTTTTGCGATCTGATAAAGTTCTTTAAAGTCCATGTCCAATTTTTTGAATTGTTAAGATAATATAACACAATCAACCCATAATGAGTAGTTCTTTAATGAAGGTTTTTTTTGTATTTGTCCTGATCAGGTAGCAATTATTTTTCCTGAGGCGATTAATCCGGCAGTAGTACCTCGGCATCAATACGCTTCCCAAACATCTAGCAATACCCTTGCAGGAACAGCTTAACATTCATCACTGCTGCGGGTTTTCTTTGCGTAATCTGTAACCATTATGCTCAAGAAAGCTACCAAAGCCCTGACTAATAAGCTCACCAAGCTCTACCTGCGTTTGATCTCCAGCGTGGCCTTTTACCCTACGATTATTGCTTTCGGGCTGTTCTTCCTGGCACTGCTGTCCCTCTATGTAGATCAGCAGACACCCAGCCGCATATTCGGGAATGAGATCCCAATCAAAAATATACTGGCACCCAGCAGCGTACGTGCTTTGCTGGCGGGTATCGCAGGGGGAATGATCTCGCTCATGGTGTTTAGTTTTTCTATGGTCATGGTCATTCTCAACCAGACCTCATCCAGCTATTCGCCCCGTCTGCTGCCCAACCTGATAGAAAAAAGGCATCACCAGGTGGTATTAGGCTTCTACCTGGGTACCATCTTATACACTTTTATCGTGCTATCCAGTATACAGTCGCGGATGTACACCTTTGGGGTACCTAGTTTGTCGGTAACGATCAATGCGCTGTTGAGCATTATTTGCCTTGGCTTGTTCATCTCCTTTATCAACAATATTTCTCAGATCATCCAGATTGGTAATATTGTTCGTGACCTGCACACCAAAACCCTCAGGGGTTTACAGTATGAAATTGACCGTGAAGTGTATGTGCCTCCTGAGCAATTGCCCGATACAGAAAAATGGCCGGTCATCTATAGCAGCATATCGGGTTACCTGGATAGTGTGGACCATGGTTACCTGCTTAGGGCATGTAGTGAGATGGACATCAAAGTGAGATTTTGCCTGACGCTGGGTCAGTTTGTTAACCGTCGTGACCCGCTTTTCTGCTGCAGCCGTCCGCTTAGTGATAAGGAGAAGGCCCGTCTGTTGCGTGCTTTGGTATTCAGGCACCAGGAAAACGTCAGCCAGAACTATGTGTATGGATTCAAGCAACTGAGTGAAATAGCGACAAGGGCCATCAGTCCCGGCATCAACGACCCAGGCACAGCCCTGCAGGCACTGGATCGCCTGACTGATCTGTTTATTGTCCGGTCAGAACTATCGGGTTATAAAATCAAGACCGACGAACATGGTACGCTAAGGATCATTTTTTTGCCGGTACGCTTCCGAGACCTGATGTATTTTTGCCTGGGCACTATCATCAATTACGCAGATAACGATCTGCCGGTAAACCATAAGCTGGTACAGTCGCTGGATGCCATCGCCCGTAATGATCTTCAGAAGCGTCACAGCGATATCATTTTGTCTCTGCTGGACGACCTGTTAACGCATTTTATGCAGAAGTTTACCACTGAAACGGACAAGAAAAGTCTGGGTAGGGGCGTATTAAAAGTAACCAGTCATTATCCCAGGCTACCCGCCAGCCTCTCCATACAGCATAAAGTAGGAAATCTGCTGTTAGCCGACGCCTGATGACAGAAGCAACTTTTAGATACTGACAAGGCTATCTTTGACTATTTGGTCTAAAAATAAGTGAGTTTCTAACCAAATAATGTAACTTACTATATACTGAAGTCTGCAGGTTAGGGTGGTTTTATTGTGAGGTTCTCCTAACCTTGAATCAGCCCTATATACACAACCATAAACCTATGACCTATGCGTGCCTCGTATCTGCCGGGAAGCTATGGGCTTTCCTGTATCCTGCTCCTGCTGCTGTTCAGCTACTGCAGCCCGCGTATCACGGATAATATTCCCACAGTACGTTACCAGAATCTGCGTATTGAACAGATCCAGCCCGAGATTGAACGGGCCAATCTGAAGCTCAAACTGGGCATGCGCTTTATTTTTAAAAACCCGCTCAATCAGGATCTTCTGATACCTGAACATGACCTTACCTTCCTGCTCAATAATCGCAAACTATCAGGAGATATCAATCGACAAGCTGCTTTTACACTTACTAAGAAAAGCGAAAAGCAGGTGGTATATTATTTTACTTTTGACCTGAATCCTCAGGGGGTGCTTCGTGACCTGGATGTGCTGGGTAAAGACAATTATTTTGAGCTGAACTCCGAGTTTAAGCTGGACCTGGCTGATTATGGTATAGACCTGCCTGCCGGCCTGGGTAAATATACTTTTGAGGTAGCCTACGGAGATACTATCCGCCTGCCACTTTTGCCGGAGATCCGGCCGGCAACTCAGGTAGGTAGGATTGAATTATTGGGCCAGATGGAAAACCTGGATCTGCGGCCTTTCAAAAATGCAGCTCAGCCTTTTATGAGCCTGCTTAATCAGACCTTTTATGCACAGGACCCTTTTATGAAGCTGATGCTGGAAACCAAGGTGCCAGTCTATACCCCTGAGCCGAGCAACCCATTCAAAACTACGGAAGTGAACCTGGCTAACCATGTGGTAAATACATTGCTATCGCCTATTGATCCGCAGGCGATGACCAAATGGAACGGGCTGAAAAACAAGTTGGCTCCGGATAGCCCGCAGCCAGTGATGGACCAGGTCGTCAACACTTTTCTGAAGCCTATCAATCCGGCGGCGCCCCAGCAATGGGCTGCCTTCAAAACCCAGTGGAACAACTTTACCGCTAACATACCAGATAATCTGGAATATCCCGGCGCCAGGGTGAGCGGCATTCTGGTAGAAATCCCCTTTCTGATCCATAATCCCAATGAGTTTAGTATAGAAGCCCCTGCCTTTTTTGCGGGCGCTGACCTCCCCTCCTTTCAGCCGGTAGCACTGAGCGCTGAGCCCCAGGGCAATGCCAGTATTGCTGCCGGAGAAAACCGCCTGATGCTGCTGCGTATGAGCCTGAGATGGGGCGATGATGAGCAGCCCGGTTTTGGGTGGCTGGTCAACGGCGATGTTTTACGTCCGACACTGAAAGGCTCTACCCGACTTGACCTGGGTTATGGACCGGTCAATGTGGATATGGAAGTGCCACTGAACCTAAAACTGGGGAACTAATGCATAATTTACCGTAATAAGTAGCATTTGTGCACGCAGCCTTATATATTTTAAGTAAAAGAAGATACCGATTGATTTCATTTACTATCTCTGCCCGCTGACATTTTTTTAGATACTTATATTATTCATTATCAACTTAAACAAACCAGATTATGAAAGCGATTTTTTATGCAGCCTGTATTTTTTCTGCCTTTTTTACTGCCTGTGGCGGGAATACCGGCGAAGAGCAAACTACTGAAACCACGACCCAGGAAATGGAGTCTCAGCCTGAGGAAATAAGCTTTGAGCAGGTATGGGCTACCGATACTGTCATGCAGACCCCTGAGTCGGTTATTTATGATGAAGCCCGCGACGCTGTCTATGTTGCCAATATCGGCGGTGTCAATGCTGAAGGTTCAGATGGTGACGGATTTATCTCTAAAATGACAACCGACGGAAGTATTACCGAACTTAAATGGGTAACCGGCCTGAATGATCCCAAGGGGATGGGTATTCATGAGAATATGCTCTACGTCACCGATATAAGGGAAGTAGCCGCGATCAATATAGAAACCGGCGAAATTGTAGAGACCTACCCCGTGGAGGGCGCAGGCTTCCTGAACGATATCACCATTGATAGTGAGGGAACAGTATACTTCACAGATTCTAATACCGATAAAATCCACATGATGGAAAACGGTCAGGTCAGCACCTTCATGAGCGACAGCAGCCTGCAGCGTCCCAACGGGCTCTTTGCCGAAGATGGCCGGCTTCTGCTGGCATCTGCCCGGGGAGGATTTTTTGCGCCAATAGAGATGGAGACCAAAGAAGTACAGGCTCCCTGGATGACGGATATTCCCTCGGCCGATGGTATCATCAAAACCAGCGATGGCAACTACGTAGTCTCTACCTGGCAGGGAGAAGTCCACTATGTAAACGCCGCTGATCAGGCATCGCAAAAACTGCTGGATACCAAGGCAGAGGAAATCAATTCCGCAGACATTGGTTATGTGCCCGGTGAGAACCTGGTGCTGGTACCGACATTCTATGACAACCGGGTAGTCGCTTACCGGCTGGGGAATAGCAGCATGTAAATATGTTGGTAGGGCTGTTGCTGCCCTGCGGCAGTACAGCCTTATCCTTTACATTTCAGACCTTAACCTAGATGATGCACAGAGTACAGCTTATTTTTTTATGCCTGATAAGCCTGTCGAGTAGCCTTCAGGCGCAGCAGCTCTTCGGAAGCTACGTATATGAAGAGGATAAAATTACCCTTAACCTAAGTCCTCCCAATAACTACACGCTCTTTCAGATGGAGCAGGATCGGCGTACTGGCGCAGTTACCAGTAAGGAAATCTCCCGTGGGACTTTTGAAGTATCCGGCAAAAAAGTAGTGCTGGAGGAGTTTCCTACCCGGCAGCAGATGCAACTGCAGATGGATACGGAACTGGTACTGCAGGCTGAAGATGTAAAGGAAATAGAAAATGGTGAAGAACTGTATGCCTGGAGTATGCAGTATGAGAGTGGCCAACCCAGAATGGAAGGCTCATGGAAAAAAGGTAAAAAGCACGGCACCTGGATTTACTACAATGAAGACGGTGATGTGGTGAAATCTGAAAAGTACCGCCGTGGCAAACGCATAGACTGAGCCGGCTGATATGACAGTACACACTTTCGGGCGTTTCTGCCTGATGTAAGTTTATGTGTAGTGTTGCCGACAATAATCGCTTGTTTAAAAAGTTGTGAATGAGTAGGTTGCGTCAGTTTCAAACCACTCAGAATCAAGCATCATGCGTTGGCTTTTTGCACTGCTGTGTATGCTATGCTCTGTCGGGCATGGTTATGCACAGTTAAATACTCCCAAATACAGCAATGAGTTTCTAGCGATAGGAGCAGGCGCCAGAGCCCTCTCTATGGCAGGCACCCAAACCGCGGTAGCTACTGACGCTACTGCCGGCTTCTGGAATCCGGCCAGCCTTACCGATATCAGCCATCAGTACGAAATATCGCTCATGCATGCCGAGTACTTTGCCGGCATCGCCAATTACGATTATGCCGGGTTTGCCACTCCGATAGACTCCCTCAGTACGCTGGCAGTATCGGCCCTCCGCTTTGCCGTAGACGACATTCCTGATACCCGTTTTCTCTACGATGCCAATGGCCGTATTAATTACGATAATATCCGCTTCTTCTCGGCTGCTGATTATGCCTTTCTTATTTCTTATGCCCGGCAAATCCCCAGGGTAAAGGGATTGAGCCTGGGTGCCAATGTCAAGGTTATCCATCGTACTGTCGGCAGTTTTGCCAATGCCTGGGGCTTTGGACTGGATGCAGCGGCTACCTACCGGATACAGGGCTGGCGTGTCGGCCTGATGCTGCATGACATAACGGGTACTTTTAATGCCTGGTCACACAATGCTGACCTGCTGGCTGATGTGTACACCCAGACAGGTAACGTAATTCCCTCCAGTACTTTGGAGGTTACCCTGCCCAAGGCAACGCTGGGCTTTGCCAGAACATTCCGTTTCTGGGAAGGTAGAATTGGCGTGCTGCCGGCAGTTGACCTGCACTTTACTTTTGACGGAGAGCGCAACGTGTTGTTTGCTTCATCCTTCACCTCCGTTGATCCTTCGGCAGGTTTGGAGCTTGATTATAAGCAACTGGCTTTTGTACGATTCGGGCTGGGCAATGTACAGCAGATCAAGGATTTTGACGGCAGCACTTACCGGACCTACCAGCCCGATTTTGGCCTGGGCTTCCGGGCGGGTGTGATCAGCGTAGACTATGCGCTCACCGATATTGGCGACCGCTCTGAGTCGCTTTATTCACACGTTTTTTCTCTGAAATTTAGTTTTGACCGCGACCGTAAAGAAGAGCATGAATAAGCCTGTTAAAGCTTTTGATACAGCTACGGTCAGGGAGGTATCACTTTCCGGCTTCCTGCGTAGCCTGATGCTATCCGCGCTGTTTTTGTTATCCCTACAATCCGTACATGCGCAGCGTTTTGGCAACGAATGGATCAATACCAATCAGTCCTATTACAAAATTCCAATAGGAGAAGACGGGCTCTATCGTATCGGCTATGCCGAGCTGCAGACTGCCGGATTTCCCGTAGACAATGTAGATCCGCGGCGCATGCAGCTTTTCTTTCGGGGGCAGGAACAGGCGATACTGGTGCAGGGACAGAATGATGCCAGTTTTGACCCCGCCGATTTCATCCTGTTCTACGGACAGAGAAATGATGGAACGCAGGACCAGGCGCTTTACGTAGCGCCGGAAGCACAGGGAAACCCTAACTACAATCTGTATTCTGATACTACCGCTTACTTCCTGACCTGGGCCCTCGGTGCTGTCAACGGTAAGCGGATGACTTTTTTCCAGGAGAACAATATCACCAATATCCCGGCAGAACCTTATCACTGGCAGGAAAAACTGCTGCAGCTGACCAGCGACTTTACGATTGGCAGGCAGTACCCCATTGGTTCTCCCTCAGCTGTTTTTGCCCACCTGAGCGATTTTGATTATGGAGAAGGATGGACCGGCCCTCGCATACAGCAGGGAGCCAGCCGAAACTACACCCTGGAAGCACCGGCTCAATATGGTAGCGGTCCTCAGCCACAACTGGAAATTTTGCTCACAGGCAGGAATAACCGTCGGCATAACGTAACGATACAGGTAGGAGGAAGTACGCTCCGTACCCTGTCAACGGTGGATTTCGAATACTATGACCATCTGCTCGTTTCAGAAAATCTGGCGTGGAGTGATCTGGCCGGAGGAAGCCTCACCGTGCGGGTAACGGCCAATGGCGTGGATGGTGGGGCTGACAATGTATCAGTAAGCTATATCAGGCTGAAGTACCCTCAGCAGCTTAGCGCAGAGGGGCTCACCGCCAAAAAACTGTTTGTTGCCGAAAATCCTTCCGGTAAAAGTTATGTCGAGATAAGCGCCCTGCCGGCAAACCCTTACCTGCTGGATATCACTGACAGCCGCAATGTACAAAGAATTGGCTTTAACCTGGTCAGTAGCCAGGCTACCGCCATCATCCCCGACACCCAATCCGGCCGGCAGCTATTTGTCGGAAGCCCCCGACCAGTTTCGGTAATTCGGAGGGTTTCATTTACCAGTATCAATACCGCTGCTGACTACCTCATCATATCCCATGAACTACTAAGGCAGCCCGCCGGAAATTACAGCGACCCGGTGCAGGCTTACCAGGAGTATCGCTCATCAGCCACTGGCGGCGGGTTTACCAGCCTGCTGATCAACATGGGCCAGCTGTACGATCAGTTCAGCTATGGAGAAATTACGCCTCTGGCGATTCGCCGCTTTGCCGACTATATGCTGAGCAAAGGAGATCCTCAGTACCTGCTCCTGCTAGGAAAGTCGCTTACAGTCAACTTTAACAATCACCGTCAGAACCCAGCCACTGCCACTCTCCGTGACTTAGTACCCACCGGCGGTTATCCTGGTTCAGATGTACTCCTTACGGCCGGTCTGGAAGGAAGTGATGGTTATGGATCGGCTATACCTACCGGCAGGATCAATGCCCGTAACCCGGCGGAGGTAGCGTCTTACCTGGATAAAGTAAAAGAGATAGAATCGCGCGGGCTTCAGCCTGACTACCAGCAGACCAACCCCCGGGAGGCTCTCTGGCGAAAACACCTGGTGCACCTCAGTGGCGGTATAAGCCTGGCTGAGCTAAGCCTTTTTTCCAGGTATGTGGACGATCTGGCCAATACGGCTGAAGCGGATTTCCTGGGAGGTAAAGTGTCCATACAGTCCAAGAAATCAAATAATGCCACCGAACTGATCAACATAGCCGAAGAAGTCAACCAGGGACTTTCGCTGATCACTTTTTTTGGACATTCATCCACCACCAGAACGGATATTGAAATTGGCTATGTATCCAATGACCAGCTTGGGTATCGCAACAAAGGGAAGTATCCGGCCATACTGATCAACGGCTGCGGGGCCGGCAATATTTTCAGCAATGCAGTAACCTTTGGTGAAGACTGGATACTGACGCCGGACAGAGGGGCTATGCATGTGATCGCCCATGCGGCAGAAGGTATCCCCAGCGTATTGAAGCGCTTTTCAGATGCTTTCTACAATACGGCTTTTAACGATACGCTCTACATTGGCAGTGCGATGGGTAAGATCAGGGACGAGGCGGCCAAACGCTTTGTCTCAGGCATAGGTAATAACCTCTGGGAGGTACACATTGCGCAGGTATCCCAGTCCATCATGCAGGGAGATCCGGCTGTAACCTTATTTGGCAGGGAAAAACCTGATCTGGAGATCAACGACAATACTTTATCAATAGTAGCACTGGAAGACCGTCCGGTCAACATCTTTTCCGACTCATTTGCCATCAAAATGGTAGTCAGGAACTTTGGGAGAAACACCAATGATTCACTCCGCGTCACGGTCAACCGTACGCTGAACAATGGAAACACGCTTACCTATGGTCCTCGCTCTTTCCCGACAGTTACTTACCAGGATACGATTCAGTTTACGCTCGCCACATCAGATGCAGTAGTCGCTTCGGGTGAAGAGTTTGGAAATAATCGTTTTGAGGTCATCCTTGACGCCGGGGATTCCGTCCCCGAAATAAACGAGTCCAACAACCGGGCTTACCTGGAGTATTTTGTGCCGTTGGGTGGTAGTATCAACCTGGCGCCCCAGAATTTCGCTGTGTTGTCTGATGATAGTCCACGTCTGTATGTGCAGCCGGGAGATTTGCAGGCTACACTGCTGGAGAGCGACCGGCGGCAGTATCTCATTGAGCTTGATACTTCTCACCTGTTCGATAGCCCGTTAAAAATTCAGTACAGTCTCGATGCAGGTGCTTTGGCAATGCAGGAGGTTACCTTAGCTGTGACACAGGATAGTACTGTCTACTACTGGCGTAGTAAATATGCTGAACCCAGAGAAGGCGAAATAGACCAGTGGACTACCAGTTCCTTCACTTACCTGAGTAGTAAAGAATCAGGCTGGGGACAGGTAGATAAAGCCCAACTGGGAGAGAATGTCCTGGATAACATGCTTTACGATGATGCATGGTCGTTTGCCCCTACCGGGGTGGATATTGAGATCAGCAGCCCGGGGGCTGCGGTAGAGGGCCTTACGGCTACGTTGAAAATCAATGGAAGAGATTTTGTTATTGAAAATACCCAGTTTCTGAGCTGCATTGCTAACTCAATCAATGCGGTGGCTTTTGAAAAAAACAGCCTTTTTCCCTACCTGGCCGTCAAAAAAGGTGGCTTTGATGAATTTGATGGCAACAGTTGCGGCCCCCTTCCCCAGGTAATCAACACCTATAATAATAACCAGGTGATCGGTGCCGGGCTGGCCCTGGAAAACTATATTGAAAGAGTAGGTGACGGCGATCCGGTACTGATTTTCTCCCGGGGAACTATGAATTACCAGTCATGGCCGGCTACCACCTTTACCAGGCTAAGAGAGTTAGGCGTAGACGAAAGTACGCTGAGCAACTTACCAATAGGGTCACCACTCATTATCCTTGGCAGAAAAAATGCTGCTCCCGGTACGGCTACAGTGCTGACCGCGGATACCACAGCTGTAATTCCTCCTGCCGAGCAACAGCTTGAATTAACAGAACGACTAAATAGTAGCTTTAGAAGCGGCAATATTCTATCTCGCCGCGTGGGACCTGCTGCTGCATGGAGCACCTTGTATAGCCAGATAGCTTCACTTGAGCCGACCGACATAGCCCAGCTCAACGTGATAGGAGAAACTGCCGATAACAAACAGGTGCTGCTCTTCAGCGATGTACTGCTCAATGAACCGTTTGACCTCTCGACAGTCAATGCCGAGCAGTATCCCTATCTCCGTCTCAACCTGCTGCTGGAAGATGCAGTAAACCTGAGTCCTGCCCAGCTGGAATCCTGGGTAGTGGATTACCAGTCGCTGCCCGAAGGAATCCTTTTGTCGGAAAATGATTTTGAGCAGAAGGAAGTGCGTCAGGAGGGAGAAAGCCTCTCTTATCCATTCCGGTTTTTTAACCTCTCCGGCACTGATTTTTCAGATTCGGTAAAAGTTGTGTACAATATTCTCAACCAAAGCAGCCGGCAGTTGATCAGCGATACTATACAAATTGAACCATTGGCGGCGGGAGACACCGCTGGTTTTGAGCTGCCTGTCAGTACGCTGGGCAGAGTAGGAGAGAACGATCTGCAGGTCAGTGTAAACCCTAGAATACTGAGAGAACAGACCTATAATAACAATCAGTTGAGCATTCCTTCTTTTATGGAAGTAAACGCCGACGAGCTAAACCCTGTCATTGATGTGGCTTTTGACGGCACCTACATTATGGACGGTGATATTGTATCTCCCCGGCCGGTCATTACGGTAGAGGTCAGAGACGAAAACCCATTTCTGCAAAAGCAGGATACTACAGGCATAGATATTTTTCTTGGCAGAGAAGCACTGGAAGCTACTGCTGCTACTAATGCCCGCACTACTGCTTCGCACATGCAGCGTATTTCGCTCAGCAGCGAGCAGGTAAGCTGGAGCCCGGCCGAGGGGGATGAGCCCTTTAAAATCATATTTGAACCAGGCCAACTGGAGGATGGTCTGTATACCCTCAGGGTGCAGGCCGAAGATGCCAGTGGTAACGCATCCGGTACCCAACCCTATGAGGTAAATTTTGAAATAATTAACGAGTCCAGTATTACCAATTTTTATCCATATCCCAATCCTTTTTCTACCAGCACACGCTTTGTATTCACCCTAACCGGGCAGGAAATTCCGGATCAGATCAAGATTCAGATCATGACGGTCAGCGGTAAGGTAGTGAGAGAGATCACCCAGGATGAACTGGGCCCTGTTCGGATTGGCAACAATATCAGCGAATATGCCTGGGATGGCAGGGATGAATTTGGTGACCAGCTGGCGAATGGTGTTTACCTGTACCGGGTAGTTGCCCGTAGTAATGGGAAATCACTGGAACTGAGGGAGACCGCCGGCGACAAGGGTTTCAAAAATGGCTTTGGGAAGATGTATATTTTAAGATGATACTTGTTGGCTAGCATATCATACATCCTTCAGTTGACTTCAACATTCTCCAGCTCAATCCGGGAGAGTTCTTCCACTTTTCCCTCTTCAAATAGCTGCTCGTAATCTTCCAGGGCGAAGTCCTCAACGGTGCTTTTGTAGTTGATGTAATCGGCCAGGCGAATGCCATCCATTTCCCGGACATTGTAAGCCTCCCGGAATCGGTTTCCACCTCCATTGACATGGAAGGTGTACGCCAGGTAGTCCATTGTATAATCTTCCTGGTGAATCCAGTAGATAAATTCATCATCATAGTCAGTACCACCGCCCTGCGCGTCAAAAGTAACTTTGATTTCGTAATAGGGCTGGTCTTTGATCGTCGTGGTGCCCAACAGGCGCTTATTCGCAGCCGGGTCATTCAGAAAGTAGGGCAGTAAGGCAAAATAGACGACCGAGTTCAGCGAGTTCATAAAGCGGGTATTATCCTCCTCAGACAGGCTGATCTCCTGTTCGTTGATGTTTCTCACAAAGCCTTCGTTGGTCAGTACATCATGTACAGTGCCGATGGTATCGTCTTGCAGCAGGCTCTCGTAGCGGAAAATCCCGTTTTCCATGCTTACGTCATAGTGCTTTTTGCGGAAATCAAAGCTGAGGCTGGATTGTTCTAGCCGTTCTCCGCCATGTCTGGCAATGGCCCGGTCAATGATCTGCTGAGCATCTGGCTCGGACTGGCAGGCAAAAAGAACAAAGGTTAACAGGAAAATGATATAACTTGAGTAGTGCATAGATAAGCGAATACATGTATCTACATCTTACGGAAAGGCGGGTATCAGGTTTAATCCTGCAGATTGGGTAGCGTCACGGTAAAGGTAGAGCCAATGCGTGTTTTTGACTCTACCATTATGCTTCCCTGCAGCATGTTTACGGTTTCTTTGACGATATAAAGGCCTATGCCTGAGCCGTGTTTTTCATTACTGGCCTTAAAGAACATGTCGAATATTTTATCTATGTACTCTGGGTCAATGCCTACACCATTATCTTCTACCTGTATAGTGGCTTCTTTCGCGTTGGTTTTTACCTTTACTTTTACCACAGACTGGTCCACACTGCGGCTGCGGTAACGGATGGCATTACCGATAAGATTACTGAAAATTACTGAGATACGCCGGTAATCAGAGACAAAGGGAGCCTGAATATCAAAAGAAGTACTGAAGCTGATGGCATTTACGTCATCCATATAGCTGAGATTATCAATGGTGTCCGCGGTTAGTTGCGCGAAGTCCATGACATCTTTACTGACCTCCATACGGCTGTTGCGGGAGTAGTTAATGATGTCCTGAATAAAGCGGTCCAGGCGGTTAATGCTACCCTCCATCATTCTGATGTACACATCCTTCTGCTGCGGACTGTCCTCCATCAGGGCGAGATTGATGAGGCCCAGTACCGAGGCCAGGGGTGCGCGCAGGTCGTGGGATGAACTGTAAACAAACCTGTCCAGCTCAGCATTGGCCTTTTTGAGTTCTTCATTCTGTTTTTCCAACTGACGCTCGTACTGCATCCTGTGGGTGATATCCTGGGCAGTACCCACTGTCTGAATCACCCTGCCGGACTCGTCCCGCTTAAAAGGTTTGTCGCGGCTGGAAAGCCACACCCACTGTCCGTTGTGGTGCTTTACCCGGTAGACAGTCTCCAGTACTTCATCATCCCCGATTTCTTTGATCTTTTCCCGGAAATTCTGCGCTACCTTGGCGAAGTCATCTGGATGCAGTCGGCTGAAGAGCTGAAGTTTACCGCTGATGACATCCTCTACCTCGTAGCCAAGCATATCCTTGATATGGTTACTGAAGTAAATATAATTGTCCTGCTGAAAGTCAAACACGTACAGTAACTCAGGTGATGTATCGGCGATACTTTCGATAAAACGCTTACTCTGCTCAATTTCTTCGGCAGCCTGCTTTTCCTCTGTGATGTCAAGGGCTACTGCCACAAAGACGGTTTTACCAAGGTATTCAGCTAGCTGATATCTCACCTTTACAGGATATGGAGTGCAATCTTTCCGGAAGTGGGTGGTTTCCAGGGATAACTCCTTAAGCTGACCTTCCAGCAGCGGCATGATCAGTTTGGTGAAGTTTTCTCTGGTAAAGCGGGTCTGTATGTCCAGGGGCGTTTTCTGCAGAAGTTCCTCGTAGGTATAGCCCAGTTTGTCGGTCGCTGCCTTGCTTACATACTGAAAACGGAAGTCTTCAGTATTAAAAATATAAAACTCATTTACTGCATGGTCAAGTATCCTTCCCAGAGCTTCCTTTTGCTGTTCGGCCATATTGCTTAAATAATCTCTATAAAATCCTTCTCATCTGCGGGCTGAATTCCTCTTGCTGGTTTAGAGACAAGCCTATCCCTGTGAGTGAGGCCAGTGGTATTGCTCCAAACGGTCAGTACATTGTGAACAAAAGAGACAATACCGGCAGATGCTGCCTTATGAATGATCCCTCTTTCCAAAAAGCGGAAGAAAATCTACATATATCTAGCCAAAATTAACTAAAAGATCACTAAAGATCAGGTATTTTATCTCTAAAAACCAGTAAGTATATGAGCAGTATTCTATGATATGCTAAACCGGGCTTTCGATACTTTTGAGGAAAGTGATAGATTTTTTTACCACATGATGGGCATGCGTGGGCAAATCTGTTCCCGGAAAAGGATGCTTACCTCCAAAAGTATGGTCTGCGCCCTCTACGATCTCTACCTCTGCCTGCCCGTTCCAGACTGAAAGCTGTTCTGCCATGCTGTGGGGAACAGTTTCGTCGGCTGTACCATGAAAAGCCAGTATTGGAACCCTGATATTACGTATGGCCTCGGGCAGATGGAGCCTTTTTCTGTGTTGAAAATAGTCTTCCACAATCTGGTAATATAGCGGCATTTCCTGTCCGGTGCGGGTGTTGGGTATGATCTGTACGCCCTGCTTCTTCCAGTCCTCAAGATAGCCCTCCGGCCAGCGCGCTTCCCAGTCGGTCACTGCCGCCAGCGTCACTACTCCCTTAATGCGCGTATCTTCCCGGGTCTTCATCAGGGCCAGGCCTCCTCCCCGGCTGTGGCCCATCAGGAAAATGCGCTGGAGGTCAGCTTCCCGGTCTGAAATCGGAAATTCCGGGCTGTGTATGTAGTCCAGCAAGGATCCGGTGTCATCCATTTCTTTACTAAAGTTGTTGTTTCCAAAAGCCTCCAGGTCTACAAAGTCTGTAGGATGCTCCGGGCTGGTGCCGTTATGCGACAGGTTGAATTTGATGAAAAAGAAACCTGATTGGGCAAAGGCATCGGCCATCAGGTTAAAATATCCCCAATCTTTGAACCCCTTAAAGCCATGAACAAAAACAATCACCGGCTTGGGTGTGGCATCAGGCAGGTAGCGTATATCATAGGTTATCGGCTTATCGTGGTGGGGTGAGCGAATAGGGTCAGGATTCAATACTTTTGTCAGATTCATGCGTGATAAAAGTTAAACATATTGTCATAAAGTGAGTATAAAAGAATACCATTTGAGTACTCATAACACAAGAAGCTTCATGCCGCCTCAGCCTATGATACAAAATAATTTCAAATCACCCTCAGCATTTTGCTTTGGTACAATTAGGTGGTAATATTGTACCCTTGTCCATGAACAGCACCATCGAGCAAATTCAGGCGCCCATCAGGAATGAAATGGGCATTTTTGAGAAAAAATTCCGTGATTTTATGAAGAGCAAAGTACTGCTGCTTGATAAAATTATGGGCTTTATCGTACGTCGTAAAGGTAAGCAACTACGCCCTATGTTTGTTTTTCTGACGGCTGGGGTAAGCGGACAGATCACGGAAGCTACCCACCGCGGTGCTGCCCTGATAGAACTCCTCCATACCGCCACCCTGGTGCATGATGATGTAGTGGACGACTCCAACTACCGCCGGGGATTCTTCTCCATCAATGCCCTCTGGAAAAATAAGATTGCCGTACTGGTCGGGGATTATCTGCTTTCGCGCGGTCTGTTGCTCTCGGTACAGCACAAAGACTTCCACCTGCTGGAGATCGTTTCCAATGCTGTGCGTGAAATGAGTGAGGGAGAACTGCTGCAGATAGAAAAGGCCCGTAACCTGGACATTACCGAAGAGGTATACTATGAGATTATCCGGCAGAAGACCGCCTCCCTGATCAGCTCATGCTGTGGGGTAGGGGCCAGCTCGGCAGGCTCTGACCCGGAGACAATACAGAAAATGCTCGCTTTTGGTGAAAAGGTAGGTATTGCCTTTCAGATCAAAGACGATCTCTTTGACTATGGTACCGCTGAAATCGGCAAGCCGGTAGGCATAGACATCAAGGAAAAGAAAATGACACTGCCCCTGATCTATGCCCTGCAGCATGCCTCCTGGCTGGACAAGAAAAAGATCATTTTTATGATCAAAAACCAGAGCAATAATCCACGTAAGGTGCAGGAGGTGATCGGTTTTGTTAAGGCTTCCGGCGGAATAGAGTATGCGGTGGAGGCCATGAATGCGTATCACCGGGAGGCGCAGGAGATACTTTGCAGCTTTCCGGATTCTGAATACAAAACTTCCCTTTCACGGCTGGTAGAATATACCATAGAAAGGAAGAAGTGATGTGTCTGCCCCTGCTGCCCTCACCACTTTACTATTGAAAACACTTTCTGCTCAATATTTTACAACTATTGGAGTTGCATAAAAAGATATGCTTATTTTTAAACAACTAACTACGGCACCTTACATGAGAACAGACAACGCAATCTTTATAGGTTCTTTAATTATCCTGTTGTCGGCAGGCTTGTCAACTGCCCGGGCACAGTATGGCTACTGGCAGCAGGGGGTTGAGTATACCATGGACATCAATATGGACGTAAATACCCACCAGTTTGAGGGCGAACAGCAGCTGGTGTACTATAATAACTCTCCGGATACGCTCAATAAAGTTTTTTACCATTTGTACTTCAATGCTTTCCAGCCTGGTAGTATGATGGATGTACGCTCCCGCACCATTGAAGATCCTGACCGCCGGGTAGGCGATCGAATCTTCTACCTGCAGGAAGATGAAATAGGTTTCCAGAGAATCCTCTCGCTACAGCAGGACGGCCGCGATGTTGAGCACCAGGTGGCCGGTACCATCCTGGAAGTAACCCTGGACAAGCCGATTCTCCCTGGGGGTAAAAGTACCTTTGACATGGAATTTCTGGGGCAGGTCCCGCTGCAGATACGCCGCTCCGGACGCGACAATGAAGAGGGAATCGATTACTCCATGGCCCAGTGGTATCCCAAAATGGCCGAATACGACTACGAAGGCTGGCACTCCAACCCTTACATTGGCCGGGAGTTTCATGGTATCTGGGGTAGCTATGATGTCAAAATAACCATAGATTCCGCTTATGTGATAGCTTCTACCGGCTATCTGCAGAATCCTGAAGAGATCGGCCACGGCTACCAGGAGCCTGGTCAGCGAGTGAGGCGCCCCCGCGGTGATAAGATCACCTATCACTTCAAAGCAGACAAAGTACATGACTTTATGTGGGCGGCCGATCCTGACTATCGCCACACTACCGCACAAGTACCGGACGGGCCCAAACTGCACTTCTTTTACCAGACCGATACCCTCACCCAGAACTGGGAAAGGCTACCGGAATTTACCGTCAAGGCTTTCCAGTACATGAATGATAATTTTGGCAAATACCCCTATGACAAGTATTCGGTTGTGCAGGGTGGCGACGGAGGGATGGAGTACCCGATGGCTACGCTCATCACCGGGCATCGCTCTTTGCGCAGCCTGGTAGGGGTGACCGTACACGAACTCATCCACAGCTGGTTCCAGATGCTGCTGGGCACCAACGAGAGCCTCTACCCCTGGATGGACGAAGGCTTCACTTCCTATGCCTCTAACCGTACCATGGCCCACCTCTTTGGTGGTAGCGGACCGCAGGTGCAGGCCGGTGCTTATGGCGGCTACTTTGCGCTGGTAGAGTCCGGCAAGGAGGAACCACTGACCACGCACTCCGACCATTATAATACCAACCGGGCTTACGGGCTGGCTTCTTATTCTAAAGGGGCCGTCTACCTGGAGCAACTGAGCTACGTCATCGGGCAGGATGCTTTTGAGCGAGGCATGAAGCGTTATTTTAACGAGTGGAAATTCAAACATCCCAATCCTACTAATCTCAAGCGGATCATGGAAAAAGAATCCGGTCTGGAATTAGACTGGTACCATGAGTACTTTGTTAATACCACCCGCACCATTGACTACGGCATTAAGTCGGTAGAGGATAAGGGGGAGAGCACCCACGTAACGCTGGAGCGGGTGGATAAGATGCCTATGCCGCTGGATGTACTGGTCACTTACAAGAACGGAGAACAGGAGCTTTTCTACATTCCCCTGCGCATGATGCGGGGCGTGAAAGAAAATGACACTGACTATAGCCGTACCATAATGCAGGACTGGCCCTGGGTATTCCCTACCTACCTGATGGTGATTCCGCGCAATGTAGCCGATATCCAGAATATTGAGATAGACCCGAGCCGCCGGATGGCGGATATCAACCGGGGAAATAATAATTATCCGGCCAGCCAGAATGTGCGCTTCAGTAGCGAGGTCGGTCAGTAGCTGCAGATGTACAATAGGGCATACTGTACTCAAAAGCAGAGGACCGTAGCCAGGCTTTAGGCCAGGAAGGATTTATCACTTTGTGAGGCTTACTAGCCATAATACTTAGCACCGGGTGACCGGTGCTATTTTTTTAAAAATTAAAAAGCCCCAAAAAATTACCTGGTGCTGTTTTACTCCTGTTTAGAAAAGCATAAAGGAATTTTAGCAATCTTTATACAAAGCATTGAATAGTATAATACTAACCGTATATTTTAATATTGCTATTCATCCTTTACTGATCATATCATAGAAAAGTTACTAAGTGGGTCTGAAGTAACTGAAGCATTAGAAAAAGCTAAAGTGAATGTTTTGATTATTTTTCCTAATTTAATTAGGTAATTTTTACTATTCAGAACATTCATTGTACATGCCCACAAATTCTAAACTAGGTTTTGATCTTGAGCAGGCCCTACAGGAATGTTCCCAAGAGCCCATCCATATTCCCGGTAGTATACAGCCGATGGGTTTTCTACTACTGTATAACCTGAAGAATGATCGGATACTGGCTTTAAGCCAAAATACTCCTGAGTTTACAGGTAAGCAGACAGCCCAAATGCTGGACAAGCCGCTCAGTACCGCTCTGGGCATAAAAGCCTCTGCCCGCTTGAGGAGCAGTCTCCATAAAAGTCAGCTTGAAGAAACGAATAATGCAGGTTACAAATGGCTGTACAAGCTTAATTTGAATGAGCGGGAGTTTGTAGTTTTTGTGAATGGACCGGCCCACCACCTATTGATAGAGCTGGAGCCACAAAGCCGCGAGCAGGTCTTTAGTTTCTTTGACTTTGCTTCCAACATACAAGAGAGCCTGCGCTGGATGTTTACCCCTACCGAGATGCCAGTTGAACAGGTATTCGGTCTGGCGCTGGAAGAGTTAAAGGGAATCACCGGCTTTGACCGGATCATGCTGTACAAGTTTGATACTGAATACAACGGACAGGTCATCAGCGAAGCGCTGGGTAGCATGGATAGTTTTTTGGGCCTCCATTTTCCGGCTTCTGATATCCCGGAGCAGGCTCGTAAGCTTTACCTCAAAAACTGGTTGCGCCTGATATCAAATGTAGATTATGAGCCCGTACCCCTGGTAGGTAAAGGCCCTGATCAGCCAGCAGTTGACTTGTCAGAAGCGACTTTCAGATCAGTGTCTCCGGTACATCTGCAGTATTTGCGTAATATGGGCGTGGGGGCTTCTATGTCAGTTTCAATCATCGTAGATGGACGACTCTGGGGACTTATCGCCATGCATCATCCGCAACCTTTGGAGGTTAGCCCCGACAAGCGGGCTGCTGCTCAGTACACCGGGCAGTTGCTGTCTATGTTTGTAGGCCGGTATGAACGTCAGCAGATCAAAGAGCGGCAGACATTTATCAAAAGCCTGGAAAGCAGTATCCTATCCCTGCTGATCGAGGATATTAACCATTTTTATGATGCGCTGGGTGAGAAACAGCAGGCTTTGATGTCACTTTGTGAGGCTGACGGGCTGCTACTAATTCACCAAAATAATATCCGGCTGAATGTAGGTGTACTGGCTGAAGAAAAAAACATCGCTCCTTTTGTGGAGTGGCTTGATGAAAATGTTGGAAAGAAGCTCTCCTACCATTGCGACCGGCTCCCACAGGATGAGCGGGTACTGGGTTTCCTGCGGCCGCCCTTACCCGGCCTGTTGGTAGTGCCTCTTTTGGGTGTTCCCTCTTACCTGATCTGGTTTCGGAATGAGCAGGCGAGAAATATTAAGTGGGGAGGTAAGCCGCATAAGGATGTAGAAAAAACCCCGGAAGGAACTTACCGCCTGAGCCCGCGCAATTCTTTTGAAAGCTGGGAAGAGAACATCAGTGGCAAGGCTATTCCCTGGACGCCTGTAGACCAGGATATGGCGATAGATATTGGCAGGTCACTGGCTTTGCTGCAAATCCGCTACCTGGAAAAAAAAGGTGTCTTACCCATCGCCAGAGAGCATACGATACTTGATGAATACCAGATTCGGGATATTGAACGTAAGACTAACATCCTCAACGAGCAGTTCAAAACGGTGGTGGAATCATCCCCTGACGCCCTGGCTGCCATAGATAATAACAATCGCTTTTTGATTCTCAATCCCCGTTACCAGGAGATGTTTCGTGATCGCTTTGGTAAATTACCGCAGATCGGCGATAGCCTGGTGGACTTGCTGAACCACTCGCCATTAGCCCTTAAGAAATCGCTGCAGTTTTGGGAGCAGGTACGACAAGGTAAAATCAGTAATGAAGAAGTATCATATCGGAACAGGGACGGAGTAGACATACACACCTTCAATACCTATAATAAGATTTATGGTGAAAAAGGTAGCCTGCAGGGCATACTGGCAACGATACGTGACATTACCCGAACCAAAGAAACCGAAAGGGAAATCAGAGAACTGTATCAGAAATACAAGCTTCTTTTACAATCAGTAGGTCCCCTTACCTGGATCGCCAATGCGCAGGGAGCCTTTGACTACCCACAAGCAGCCTGGGAAGCTTTTACCGGTCAGACCTTAGAAGATTATGAGGGATATGGCTGGCTGGATGTGATGCACGAAGAGGATCGTGAGCGTGTAAGGGAACGCTGGCTGCATAGTATACAAACGCATGAAGTTTTTGAGATAGATGTAAGAGTATGGAACGCCAGGGAGCATTTCCATGAAAATTTTGTAACCTACGCCATCCCCATATTTAACGAAGTAGAGGAGGTGAAGGAATGGTTTGGTATCTGTATCAGCATACAGAGGCTCAAAGAGCAGGAAGCCCGGCTGGAAAGTGCCCTGAAAGCGCTACAGACTTCCAATGCCGATCTGCAGCATTTTGCGTATGTAGCCTCCCACGATCTGCAGGAGCCATTGCGGATGATTACCGGTTATCTGACCCTTATTGAAAAGCGCTACAGCAATGTACTGGATGATCGGGGGCGGGAATTTATGCACTTTGCCGTAGATGGGGCGCACCGCATGAAAAGACTCATTGAAGAACTGCTGACCTACTCCCGGGTCAACCGCATGGAGAAGTACGAAACAGTGCCGCTGGATGCGATCTTCGAGCAGATATGCCAGAACTTCAAGCTTAAGATAGAAGAGAAAAAAGCCATTATTCATACGCCTGTACTCCCCGAAGTCACCGGTATTCCAGTACAAATGTACCAGCTATTTACCAATCTGCTCAGTAATGCGCTTAAATTTACCAGAGATGATGATTTTCCTGAGCTTAGGATAGGCGTGGAAAGCCGTAAACTCTCCTGGCAGTTTACCTTTCAGGACAATGGGATAGGCATAGACCCCAGGTATGCCGAAAGGATTTTTAATATCTTTTTTCGTCTGCAGAATAAACATAAGTACCCGGGTACTGGTGTTGGCTTGGCCATCTGTCAGCGTGTGATAGCTAACCACGGCGGCAAAATATGGGTAGACACCGAGTTTCAGGGTGGGACAAAGTTTGTTTTTACAATAAGAAAACATTTAGTAAATGCTCAATCCTAACCAAAAAGTGCATCCGATAAAAATCCTGCTGGTAGAGGACAATCCGGGTGATGTCATTCTTACCCAGGAGGCTTTTTTTGAAAGCCGCCTCAGTATCATGCTCGAAACGGTAGAAAATGCCGAAGACGCCCTGGCTTATCTGCGGAATGATGATAAAGCAGTGCCGGACCTGGTCCTGATGGATATTAACCTTCCCGGGATGTCGGGACTGGAGGCGCTTACTGCCATCAAAGAAGACCTTCACCTGAGAAGAATTCCGGTAGTGATACTGACTACCTCCAGTTCCGATCAGGATGTATTGCACGCTTACGATCACTTTGCCAACTGCTACATCACCAAGCCGGTACAGTTTGAGGATTTCCAGAATGTGATCAAAGGCCTGGAAGATTTCTGGTTTACCATTGTAAGACTACCCAAACCATGAGCGTTCCCTTTGAAAATAAGCAGACAGCGCTGGACATTATCTATGTAGAAGATAATCCCGGTGACCAGCAACTCCTGAAAGAACAACTGTCCATGGCAGATGACTTTCAGTTTACTATCCGGATAGCCGCCCGCGTCCAGGATGCGCACTTCATGCACCAGGAGCACCCTACTCACCTGCTGCTCCTGGATCTTAACCTGGAAGATACCAAAGACCGGGATACCATAGACCTGGCAGTAAATAACTTCTCCAGGGTACCTATACTGGTGCTGTCCCAGACCCGCAATCTGGACATCAGCTTTTACGCTTCATCACGGGGAATTGTGGATTTTCTGGTAAAAGATGAGTCTTTTAAAACGGAGAAACTGGTCAGGGCTTTACTCATGGCCAAGATGCGATGGGACCTGGAACAGGAAAAGATAGAACTAATAGAGCATACCCTGAAAGATAGCCTGCTCAGCCTGAACCGCTCCCGGCAACTGCTCACCCAGCAGGTATTTATTTTCTCCCATAAAATACGCGGGCCGCTCTGCACCATTGAAGGTCTGATGAACTTACTGGACACCAATCTTGACCAGGAGACCCATCACAAACTACTGAAGTGCCTGCAAGTTACCTACGATAAATTAAAGGCAGAGGTAGATAAGAACATATCGGCTATGGAAAATCCCGTTGAGCAGGATTGAAAATATTTGACTGGTAACGGCTTTAAATGGCTGTCGCTATACAGACTTATAATTGTTAATAAAATTGACTTATTCCAGCACATTTGATATGCAACAGAGCAGTGAGTTTATTGGATACCGGCAGCAAAAGCTTCATATTTTGCTCATAGAAGATAATCCATATGATCAGCAGCTTTTTTTGGAGTACCTTTCCAGCACCGTTTTTGCGCTCTCTGAAGTCACTACCACAGAAGCTTTGTCTGAGGCAGAAATTCTCAAGAGCCAGCACAAGATAGACCTGGTAGTGGCTGACCTGAACGTAGCCGATGCTTCCTACAGCGAAGCCATCAACCGGATCAACCGCAGCTTTGGGCATTTTCCGGTGGTGCTGCTTACTGGCAGTAAAGACCTGGAAATGGCCCGGCAGGCGATCCGCTCAGGTATTCAGACCTACCTGATCAAAGACGTACTGAATGCTGATACGGTCAGCCTGTCGATTATGCAGGCTATTGAGCACTTCAATCTGACCCAGAGTCTGAAGTATACCATCAACAATCTCTATCAGAAAAGCCGGGTTCAGGTACAGATTACCCGAAGCATATCGCACGATTACCGTTCACCCCTCAACAATATCATTTCGCTGATGAACCTGATAGAGCAGGATCCCGACAATGCAGAGCTTTATCGGCAAAAAAGCCTCCTGTCTGCTGAGCATATGTTGACCCATCTGGAGGAAACGCTTAGCATACTAAGGTCACCTTCCGGGGTGGAGAAACCGGAGATCATTCATTTGGATAAGGTACTGGAAGAAGTAAAGGTCCAGATTGAGAACGAACTGCTGGATGCTGACATTCAGAGTAATTTTGTGGCGCTGGGAGTGTTTAAGTATCCTGCTTACCATCTCAAAAGTTATCTTCTCAACCTACTCACCAATGCTGTAAAGTACCGCCATTCACGCCGTAAGCTGGTCATCCAGATTGGGGGCAGAAAGCAGAACGATTTTGTATATATCTCGGTAAGTGATAACGGACTGGGCATTGACATGGAAAAGTATGGCAATCGGATCTTCGGCTTCAAGCAGCGATTTCATGATACAGCGGCGAGTGGTACCGGCCTGGGGCTGTTTAACCTCAAGAACCAGGTAGAGTCGCTCAATGGCAAAATAGAAGTGGAGAGCGAAATAGACAAAGGGAGTACCTTTACCCTGTGCCTGCCGGATTTTTCTCTGTAAATAAAAGCCTGCCCGCTATTGCCGCCCACCTGCTGTTGTCAAAATTCTTATAAACGGGCAAACATTTTGGCTGAGCTGCGCATTCTACAGGGGCTATCATACATATATACAGTTAGCCCCTGAAGTACCTTCAGGGGCGTCATTTACAGACCAAGCAACCAGCACCATGCCCGAACTACCCGAAGTAGCTACCTACGAGAAGTATTTCCGCTATACCGCCCTGCACAAAAAAGTCACCAGTGTAACAGTAGAAGAGGAGCGCGTAGTACTCACAACACCGGAGCAACTGAGCGAAGCCCTGACAGGACAAACCTTTGAAGCCACTGACCGCATCGGCAAGCATTTGTTCGTAAAGCTGAGCAGCGGACAGTGGATGAGCCTGCACTTCGGCATGACCGGCAGGCTTAAGTACTTCAAAGACAAAGAAGATCAGCACCGCTTCACCAAAGTCCTCTTTTCGCTGGATAATGGCTATCACCTGGCTTTCGTATGTCCGCGCATTCTGGGCAGGGTAGGTATTACCGATGACCCGGCCGCCTATCGTAAGCAGAAAAGGCTGGGTGAAGATGCCCTTAAGATCAGCCTGGAAGAGTTTCAGCAAAAGCTCTCCGGCCGCAAAGGCCTGATTAAGCCCTTACTGATGAATCAGAACATAGTAGCCGGACTGGGCAACTGGATTGTCGACGATATCCTCTATCAGACCGGCCTGCACCCAGAAACACCCGCCAATGAACTGGAAGGTGAGAAAATCAGCTTGATTTTTGAAAAAATGCAGTACATCATCAATACTGCTATAGCACTGGAAGCACGCTATGATGATTTTCCCGCTCACTTCCTGATCACCCACCGGGAAGAGGGGGCCAGAAGTACACTCTATGATGGAGAGATCATCCGAATGGTGGTAGGAGGCCGCGGCACCTACATCTGTCCGGAAGGGCAACAGCTATCCGGCTAAAACCTAAAGAAATACACAAAAAAAGGCTGTGAAAACACAGCCTGGTAATGCTCTTCTGGAAAACCCGGTGTTTAAACCTTGTTTGGGTGCGGATGCTCCCAGGGTCCGCGATACGGACGCTGCAGCAGTTTATCAGCTTCAGGATCGTTGACAAACTTGCGCAGTTTCGGGTCATATACCAGCGGTATGCCTCCTGCTTGCATGGAAAGGTTGGCGATGATACAACTGGCCGTAGAGATATGTCCCTCCTCAATATCTGCCACCGGACGGCTGTTATTTTTGATCGCTGCCAGGAAGTCCAGCATATGCAGGCGGGTAGCCGGAGCGGCATTGAGCTCTATCCGTTCTTCGCTTACGTCTTCAGGAAATTTCTCTTTTTCGTAGAGGACGTCAAAATGCATAGGCTCACCATCACCCTGCGGGTAAAAGTCGGCCTGCATGGTACTTCCGGCCAGGGTGCCTTTTTCACCATACAGCTTGAATGACCAGGGGTACTCAGGGTCAGCGGGCGTGCCCCAGCTCCGGTGCTGCCAAACGGCATTCAGCCCGTCATACTCAAAAACGGCCGACTGCGTATCGGCAATATTTGACTTGCCTTCCTTCTGCACATAAATGCCGCCGGTAGAGGTAATTCTGCTGGGCCAGCCCAGGTCCAGCATCCAGCGGACGGTATCCAGCATGTGTACACACATATCGCCCATGATACCATTGCCATATTCCATAAAGGTACGCCACCAGCGGATATGCGGCAGCCCGTCATAAGGGCGCATAGGAGCGGGGCCGGTCCACATCTCATAATCCAGGAAATCAGGTACCGGCTCCACGGCTGGGTTACCATTGGCCCGCATATGGAAGTAGCAGCACATCTCCACATGAGAGACTTTGCCGAGCAGCCCGGCATCCACTACTTTTTTCTTGGCATCAATCAGGTGAGGGGTGCTTTTGCGTTGGGTGCCTACCTGCACTACCTTGCCATATTTACGGGCAGCAGCGACCATGGCTTCGCCTTCCATCACATCCACGCTAATGGGTTTTTGTACATACACATGCGCGCCAGCCTTGAGGGCTTCTATGGTTTGCAGGGCATGCCAGTGGTCAGGTGAACCGATGATGACGATATCCAGATCGCGCTCGGCCAGCATCTTGCGATAATCGGTATAGGTGCGGGGCTTCTTGCCGGATTTCTGTCGCTGGCTGATCAGATCCGCTGCCTGTGAAAGCAGGTTTTTGTCCACATCGCAAACGGACACTACCTCTACCGGAGCTACCTGTATCAGGCGGAAAACATCGTTTTTGCCGTACCAGCCACTGCCGATCAGCCCGACACGGTAGGGTCTGTCCTGGAAAATAAGGTCCAGCCCCTGAGGGCCGAAGGTAGACAGTGCCAGGGAGGCAGAGGCAGTTTGCAGAAAACGGCGACGATTGATGTGGAAGTCTTTCATAAGAGGATTAGGTTGTGTTCGTAAATGAGGCTGGTGTACAGCCTTTCAAATTTAGCTTCACAATTTAACAGTATCCGCCTTTATTGAAACAGATAGGGAGAAATTTCTTTCTAACTTATTAATTAGACTTATGCTAAATAAAGAATATTCTCAACGATTCGCTTTCTAGGGGGTTCTATTGGTTAGATAACATTTAGTAATTAAAAATAAGAAGCTATGAAAGTTAAAGAAAAATTGAAAGCGAAAGATGTAGCACATTGCCCTATCTGTGAAGCCAATGCAGTAGAGTCATGCAATCAGCCCAAGAATAATGACTGCCCCCGAGAGGAAGAGTAGGCAATCACCATACATAAATATCAAAGCCTCCTGTATTGGAGGCTTTTTTTTGTTTTGCCTTTAGCAGAAAAATCCTAGCTTGTACAGCATACAACCAAACGATTAAAACCTATGAAAACAACAAAAAAGAGTACGTTCCATGCTTTGCTGTTCCTGCTGCTTATCGGGCTATTCTCTGCCTGCGCCACGTCTAAAAATGCGGCTTATAGCCCGGCAGGTACCTGGGAGTACGAGGTGCAAAATACACCTTACGGCAACGTAAAAGGCCAGCTGATTATTAGTCAGGAGGGCGATGGGTATACTGGCGAACTTCGCTCCAGCATGGGGAACGTAAGTCTTCGGAATCTGAGTATTGAGGAAAACAAGCAGATGAATGCTACCGCCATGATGGATGGGACCAGCCTGTCACTTTCGGGCATGTTTGAAGGTGATACTTTTCAGGGAAGTGTGAGTGCGGGAAGCGATGGCACATTTCCCATGACGGCCAGCCGGGGAAACTAGCCAATCCGGCTTTATTTTAACAAAAGTCAAAGCCTTGCATGAATCCCATGCAAGGCTTTTGATTGGTTACTGATTCTCATATCGCTGTGGTGACGAAGGCTGTACCTCACCTACTTCTTCCTCCTCATGTTCTTCTGCAAAGAACTTCTTCTGCATCACGAGGATGATAGCCACCCCAACAAAAATAGAAGCATCCGCAATATTAAAGATTGGCCAGAGTGCCATGTATTCGCCACCCCAGAGTGGAACCCATTCTGCCACCCGGCCTTCCCAGATGTCTACATAAAACATATCTATCACCTGCCCATGAAACCAGGGCGTAGCAGAATCATAGGGAGCATTGTCAAGCAGTACACCATACAGGGCGCTATCTATGACATTGCCTATGGCTCCGCCCAGGATCAGCGCTACCGACCAGAGCAGGCCCCGGTGTACACCTTTTTTGGCCAGCATATAGAGGTAATAGGCAATACCGGTCATCGCCAGCAGGCGAAATACGGTGAGGATAAGCTTGCCATATTCTGATCCGATCTGCATACCAAAGGCCATGCCGGGATTTAGGGTATAATGCAGCTTAAACCAGTCTCCAAAAACAGGAACCTGGCCCACAATGCCCATTTCCATATTGAAGTGTACCAGTAGTTTGACTACATGGTCCAGTATAATGATTCCGAGACTTAACAGATAATACTTGTAATACTTCACTGTTTGTTCAGTTAATGGGCCGGCACCAGCCTGCCTGGGTTATGCTTTTATTTTAATACGTAGCTGCTGATCATCCAAATCCAGCAGGCTGGCGTCCTCAGCAAGTTTCTCTACAACATCCAGGCTTAGTGCCTGAGTTTCCGTACAGATATAATCTTTGTGGGTAAGTATGGCTTCATTCATCATGCTGCCATCCTTTTCCACCTGAATATAAATTTTGTCCTGCACTTCCAGCCCCATATCCTTACGGAGATTCTGTATGCGGTTCACCAGGTCACGGGCGAGGCCTTCCTTCTTCAGTTCGTCGCTTATCGTGATGTCCAGTGCTACGGTGATACTCCCCTCACGGGCTACCGACCAGCCAGGAATATCTTCCGAAGTGATCTCAACATCCTCCGTTGTCAGCGTAATGGTCTGATCAGAGAGGCTCAGTTCGTAACGGTTGTCCCGTTCTAACTGATTAATCTCCTCCTGTCCCATTTTGTTAACTTCCACCGTGATTTCCTTCATCTTGGGCCCATATTCTTTGCCCAGCTTGCGGAAATTCGGCTTGATCTTTTTCACCAATACTCCGGAAGCATCGTCAATATATTCTATCTCCTTCACATTTACTTCCGAAAGAACCAGTTTTTCCACCGATTGTACCCTTTCCCTGAATTCTTTGCTCAGTACGGGAACCAGTATTTTGGATAACGGCTGACGCACCTTAATCGTATGCTGCTTGCGCAGAGAATGTACCAGCGAAGAGGCTGTCTGGGCCATCTGCATGCGGGCTTCCAGTTCATTGTCCACAGCAGACTCGTCTATTTTAGGGAAATCCGCCAGGTGTACCGACTCCACACTTTCTTTCTGCGTAATGCCGTTCAGGTCGCGGTACAGTCTTTCAGTGTAGAAAGGCGCTACCGGGGCCGATAGTTTGGCTATCGTCAGCAGACAAGTATAAAGTGTCTGGTAAGCAGCCTGCTTATCCTTGCCGTACTGTCCCTGCCAGAAACGCTTGCGGTTGAGGCGTACGTACCAGTTGCTCAGGTCATCTATGGTAAAGTCCATGATGAGGCGGGTAGCCCTGGTCGGCTCGTACTCATCGTAGGCAACGGCTACCTGCTGCACCAGGCTGTTGAGCTTGGAGATGATCCAGCGGTCGCTTTCTGTTCTTTCGGCCAGAGGCACATCCCCTTCGGCATAGGTAAAACCGTCCAGGTTGGCATAGAGCGCAAAGAAGGAGTAGGTATTCTGCAAAGTGCCGAAAAAGCGTCGCTGTACCTCGTTTACGCCTTCCAGGTCAAATTTCAGGTTATCCCAGGGGTTAGCATTGGAGATCATGTACCAGCGGGTGGCATCCGGTCCCTGCAGGTCCAATGTCATAAAAGGATCTACCGCATTACCCAGGCGCTTCGACATTTTGTTGCCATTCTTGTCCAGCACCAGGCCGGTTGACACGACATTTTTGAAAGCCACACTGTCGAACAGCATCCCGGCGATAGCGTGCAGGGTGAAAAACCAGCCACGGGTCTGGTCTACCCCTTCAGAAATGAAGTCTGCGGGATAATTGGCTTCAAATGTATCCTTATTTTCAAAGGGATAATGCCACTGTGCGTAGGGCATGGCCCCGGAGTCAAACCAGACGTCTATCAGGTCGGCTTCGCGGTACATTTTTTCCCCGCTCTCGCTCACCAGTGTAATGTAGTCCACGTAAGGGCGGTGCAGGTCTTCTTTGGCTAAAGCTTCGTTATTTTTCTCTACCAGTTCCTGGTCATCAGCAAAGGCGGCATTGGCTTTTTCTACCTCTGCTTTGAGTTCGGCTACCGAACCGATACATTTTTCTTCTTTACCATCCTCGTTGCGCCAGATGGGCAGGGGCGTTCCCCAGTAGCGGGAACGGCTCAGGTTCCAGTCCACCAGGTTTTCCAGCC
>CAZFFW010000046.1:0-33400 GCA_964518125.1 uncultured Porifericola sp. | reverse complement strand
CGTCAGTATCTGCCGCAACTACTACATCCACCCTGAGGTAATGAAACATGTGATGACAGGAGAAGTAAGCGACTATGTACAAAAGTCTCCTTCCGGCATCAGTAATAAAGAACGTAAACTGCTACGGGAAAGCGAGATCGCCGTACTGAATATCCTGGAGGAATGCGATGAAAGCCGGCCTACTTCCTGATGTATAAGCGGAAAGTAGTACCCTCTCCTACCTCACTCTCCACTTCCAGTCGGCCGCCCTCCCTTCTGAACATATGGTTGACAATATGCAAACCTATCCCCTTACCCTCTCCCTGATGGGTAAAGCGTGAAAAAGGTTTGAAAAGGTTTTTGCCATAGGTAGTCAGGTCTATACCGATACCATTATCGCTGAAACTGACCACCACATAATCCTTTTCACGCCAGCTGCTGATACTGATTTTCAGGGGGCGATCCTGCTGCCGGTATTTGATGGCGTTGGAAAGCAGGTTGCGGAAGGCGCTTTCCATGTAGACCTTAACAAAATTAACGCGCTTAACCCTGAAGTCCACCTGGAAGCTATTTTCAATATTTTCTAATTCGGGCTCAAAGTCTTTTTGCACATACTCAAAACAGCTATCCAACTGAAGCGACTGTGCGCTGTTGCCCTTGAGGTGCTGGGCTTCAATCAGTTCTATCAGTCCTATGACGGTGCTGTCGAGGCGGTCAATGGACAACTCCAGGTTATGCACTGCACGTTGACGCAGAGGTTCTTCCTTCGCGATATTCAGTAGGTTGATGAGGCCTTTGATATTGGCCACCGGGGACCTCAGGTCGTGGGCAACCGTATTGACAAAGTTTTCCAGGTATTCATTCAGGTCGTTGAGTTTTTTGTTCTGGAACTGCAACTGTCGCTGCTGTTTTTTCTGGTCTTCAATATCAGTACAGGTTCCAAACCACTTATCCACCTTACCAGCTTTGTCCATTAGCGGTATAGCCCTGCCCAGAAACCAGCGGTAGCGCTGTTCTTTATCTTTGATCCGGTACTCAATAAAGTATTCCTTTACATTACTAAAAGCATCTTTCCAGACTTTGGCCGTTCTTTTTCGGTCATGCGGATGTATCTGTTGCAGCCAGCCTAAACCCAGGCTTTCCGCTTCGCTCGTACCGGTATAATGGTACCAACGCTGGTTGAAATACTGGGTAATACCTTCTGAGTCAGTAACCCACACAATCTGGGGCAACCCTCCGGCGATCTGGCGAAACTCTTCGGCAGCTTTTCTCAGGGTTTCCTCATTGATCAGTTCTTCATGGATGTCGGTGATGGAGCCCAGCCAGTTTTGCAGCTCATTTTGCGCGTTGAGTACAGGCAGAATTCGTAGTTGTACCCAGCGGTACGCCCGGCTCCTGTGCCTGAACCTGAACCTGATTTCTCCATCTATTTTCTTTTTCTTATAAACCTTGTTTTCCCAGATTTTAGCCAGCTTATCAAAATCTTCAGGATGAATCAGTTTTCTGAAGTCGGTATTTTGATACTGTTTTTTGGGCAAGCCGGTAAACCGGAAAAAAGCAGCGTTGAGATACTCTATCTCGCCCTTCAGATTAAGGGTAAACACAATATTGGGCAGGTTTTCCGAGAGCAGCAGAAACTCCCGGGCGTCATTAAGCGCTTTCTGGATTTTTTGCTCCCGGGAGAGATTTTTAGCAAATCCTGTTAACCCAAGAATTTCATTTTCCGCTCCCAATATATGATGGAACTGTATCTGGTAATCGTTTTTATCCTCAGAACCAAATTCACCGGCGGCAAAACGTTTCTCTCCACTCAGAGCCCTTTTCCAGTAGCCAAGCATCTTATCGGCTAATTCAGGGTGGGTACTGGCTGCTTCTATCATGCTCATACCCAAGGCAATCTTTACTCCGAATATTCTCTCAAATTCATCCCGATAGGCTTTGTTGAAGGCCGTAAATTTCAGTTCACGGTCTACTGAGCAAATAAAATCATCAGTACTGTCAATCATCCTGACCAGATTTTTCTGGTTGAGATTAATCTTATGCAGTGCGTCTTTGAGCTTTTCTTCAGCTCTTTTCATCCTGGTGATCTCTATATAGGTAAGGATAAGCCCATTGTCACCGGATTTGCCGTAGTTGGACAAAAACCACTTGAGCTGCCCGTCTAGCTGGTAAGGAACTTCCAACTGAATGGAATGATCCTTATCCACTACATCTTTCAACTGATGGAATAGCCCATTTACCTTCAGGTTGGGATACAGGGATAAAAGGCTCATCCCCTCTAACGGTTTTTTACCAAGGGCACGCTGGATGTCACGCGAGCGCTGATTGGTCAGGGTGTAGACAAAGTCTATGATCTCACCCTCCTCGTTCCTGACAGCTTCCAGGGCTTCTATGGCCGCTGAAGAAGTATTGAGGATGCCTTCCAGCAGTTCGTTACTTTTCTTCAGCGACTCGCTGGACTTTATGTTTTTACTGATATCCAGGTGGGTGACGACAATACCATCACCAAATTTGATGTAGTTAGAATAAAACCAGGTTTTGATGTTATTCTGCTCAAAGAAAAGCTCGTTCCGAAAGGTTTTACCGGTGCTGATCACCTTCAGGAGTTCATCAAAAAGGTGGGATTTTCTTACGGCAGGGTATATAGCATTCATACTTTTACCCTGCACCACAGTAATGCCAAAGGCAGCATGGGTATTCAGTGCATGCTGGTTGGAGGTTTGATAGATAAAATCCACCACTTCACCTGCTTTGTTTCTTACCGCTCTCAGTACGTCTATGCCTACTGAAGTGGAGTCAAAAATACTGTTCAGAAGTTCCTGGGATTCCTTTAGTTTTTGCTCCTCGGCTTTCCGTTCTCCAATGTCCTCAAATGTGATGACAATCCCATCATCCAGTTTGCTCACTTTCTGATGAAACCACATATCCAGACCATCCCACTGGTAGTGATTCTCCACCTCAAAGTTCCCTCCCTCTTCAACTACTCTAACATAATCAGGAAAATGCTCATTTTTAAGACTGGGAAAAATATCCAGCAGCCTCCTGCCTATGATTTTTTGTCCTATTTCGTTTTTGATATCAATAATCCGAAACGTGGCATCATTGACAAAAACAAACTCAAAATCTATGATTTCACCCTTTTTATTCCGCACTGACCGGAAAAATTCAACGCCCAGGTCAATACTGTTTAAAAGTTCTTTCCACTGCTTATCCTGAAAGCGGTATTTTCTATTTTCAGCATAATGCCGATCCGGCATTTCCATGGCAATGCTCAGCAGCAACTGCTCCTGACCAAGCTGAAGTTTCTGCATCTGTTCCTGAAAAAGACAGATAACCCCTTTACAGTTCCTGATGCCCAATGAAAAGGAATAAGGACGATCCCGAACAAGGAAGTCATCCTTCAGTCTGCTACGAATCAACAGATCATCGGCAGGTATCAGGTCTTCCCATTCTTGTATTGTCAATTCAGTATGCTGAAAACCAGCATAAACTTTTAAAGCATTATTGATGATGACTTTGTCCTGAGCAGGCAATTCTATGACAGCGAGTGCGGGCAGGCAATTGATGAATTGCTGCATTTCATCTGGAGTAGAAAGAAAGTGAGGTATCTGTACCATTCAGCAGGTCCGATATTGAAGCATATAGAATGAGATGAAATTAGATAATTAGAGTATAATTACATAATTGATGTTGTCAAAATATTGTCTGTTCTAATAATTTTTCTAAAAATCTCAGGCAAGAAAATCCCTAAAAAAATAAATGCCCTTTATTTTGATGACAACTACTTAGCCTATAGTACTTGGATACTTAGTGAACATTCTGCATCCATCGGTTTAGAATTGGTGAAATGATCATCACCAGTACTGCCCCACCCAGGGATACATAGGCTATGGATTCAAATCCTTCGGTATATACCTGCAGGCTCTGCAAGCCCCCATCCAGTGCTGTTTGTCCCTCAATTTTGTCAATAGCCAGTTGCTGACTCACAAAACCGACAATCTGAAATGCATAGGCTGAAGAAAGGAACCAAACGCCCATCATAAATGCCACAATCGTCTTGGGGGAAAGATCCGTGATCTTGGCCAAGCCTACCGGAGACATGAACAATTCACCCAGAGAAATGAACATGTACATAACAATCAGAAAAATGAAGGGAACTGTACCGGACTCTGAAGCAAAATTCTTACTCAGGAAGAGTATGTAAAACCCAATTCCCAGCAGGGCCAGCCCCATCGCAAATTTATAGGGTGTCCTGGGATTTATTTTTTTACGTGACAGCCACACCCACAATGAAGAGATCGGGATGGAGAAAGCAATGATAAACAGCGGGTTAAGGGCATTGGTCTGGGCGGCATTCATCAGCCATAAATCCACATTCCGGGCAGAGAAGAGGGTAATAATACTCCCGGACAGCTCATGAAAGCCCCAGAAGAGGGTCATAAAAACCGTCAGGAAGATCGCCACAATAAGCTTTTTTCTTTCTGAAGCAGACACATTGGCTAGTATGAACACCAGATACCCAAGTATGATAACACTTATGCCGTAGAATAATACGTTGACGATGGTCACCTCCCCCAGAAAGGTGGTGCCACCTCCAATATACTGGTAAGAGGAGATCAGCAGGGCAATCAGCGGTGCGGCCAGGAAGGCCAGGATAGGCACCCAGTGTTTTACTTTGATACCCAGCGTTTTCTTCTCAATTTCTTCAGGGAAGGGCGGCAGGCCTTTGTCCAGAAAAACACCCTTGTTGATGCCACTATTGAAAAAGAGCAGACCGGCTACCATACCTACACCCGCCAGCCCGAAACCATAGTGCCAGCCGTACACCTCACCCAGCCAGCCGCAGAGCAATGGCGAGATAAAAGCACCTATATTGATACCCATGTAAAAAATCGTGAAGCCGGAGTCTTTGCGGCGGTCTCCCTCAGGATAGAGAGCGCCTACAAAAGTAGAGATATTGGGCTTGAAGAAACCGTTACCCACGATGATGAAAGAGAGTGCCAGGAAAAAAGCAATATTATTTTCAATCGCCAGTACAAAGTGCCCTATCGCCATCAGCACGCCGCCCAGCATGATGGAGCGGCGGTAACCGATCAGTTTATCGGCAATACGGCCGCCAATAACCGGTGAGGCATACACCAGCGATCCATAGGATGAATACACGATAGCAGCTACGGTATCACTGTTGGCCAGTGCTTCAAACACCTGGTCTACCATATAGAGCACCAGCAGTGCCCGCATACCATAAAAGCTGAAACGCTCCCAAAGCTCAGCAAAGAACAGGTAAAATAATCCCCGGGGATGGCCAAAAACATCAGGAGGACCGGATTCAAACTTAGGGTCAATCGGATTACTATGTTGTGAAGTAGTTTCTGCCATGAAAGGGTAAATTAGAAGATCAGTTTCTTTATGATTAAATGTACGAATTCATTGTTTGCTTATTGCCTCTCTGCTTAGCAGGGTTTTTCATTTACCTGACTGAAACTGCCTTGTTTCAGCCTGATCCCATACCAGCTATAATCCTGACAGCAGCCCTCCGGAAGATTGAATTTTCTTCCTGCAGGATTCTTGAAGAAGGCGGCAAGGGTTAGGCAGCGCATTGATTTACCGGGCAAAAAAAAGTGCCGGGTAAAGCCATACCCGACACCTCTTATGTGTAAATATTCAATGTTTTGAAAAGATTCTGCGTTAGTGTGGCACATACGGAAAAGCTTATTTCCGGATGGCGGCGACTTCCTCAGCGGTTACTTCGCTGGAGCTGTTGCCAAAGGAATTACGCACATAGGTAAGCACCCCGGCTATTTCTTCATCAGATAAAAAATTATGGGGCGTCATCACATTGTTGTAAGGCTCACCATTCACCTCTATCGGTCCCTGCAGACCATTTAGTACAATTGAGATCAAGGTGTCTTTTTCACCATTGACCCAATCCGTTTCCTTCAGGGGAGGGAATGCTCCCGGTACGCCACTTCCATCCGACTGATGGCAGGCGATGCAGTAAGAATTGTATACCGTCTTGCCGGTTTCCATTTTTTGAGTGAGTTCGGCAGACATGGTAGCTTCTTCAGCAGGAGCCGCCTGATCTGTATTCTGGCTCTCAGTACTACCTTCCTCTGAAGTGCTGCTTCCCGAGCAAGCCATCAAACAGGCTAAACTGCCTGTAATCAACATAAGACTTAGTTTTCTCAAGGTTTTGACCAATTTTAGTGAATTAATTGGCGAAAATTACAAAAAAAGCCCAAAGTGCAAAAGCTTTGGGCTGTGCTTGCGTATTGTTTAACGCAGGGCCATCTGCTGGCTGCCTTCATGAAACACCCGCCATATACGGCCTGCTGTATCATCAGTAATGTAGAGGGAGCCGTCAGAACCTACTGCCAGGCCGGTGGGCCGAAATTCAGCATCAGAAGGACTGGCAATTTCTCCTCCACTACCGGCAAATTCGTCGGCGAAGCGTTCATAATCTCCACTAGGCATGCCATTCTCCATGGGTACAAAGGCGATGAGGTAACCCTTCTGCGGCTTGGGGGCCCTGTTCCAGGAGCCGTGAAATGCGATAAAAGCGCCATTCTGATACTTTCCGGGGAACATGCCGGCATCATAAAACACCAGGTCATTCGGTGCCCAGTGCGCTGGAAATGCCATGATCGGGCTTTCTTTTCCTTCACACTGCCCTACTGCCTCGCCATTACCACCATATTCCGGGGCAAGCACTTTCTGTTCCTTAAAGGGGTCATAATAACAGAATGGCCAGCCAAAATCATCTCCGTCGTCTACTTTCAGAAATTCTTCAGCGGGCAGTTCAGCGCTGGTGCTGTCATTATAATATTCGGGCCAGAGGGTGTTCAGCTGGTCTCTGCCGTGCTGCAGGGCATATAGCCCATTGGCATTGTCGTTCCATTCCACGGCTACTGCATTCCGGATACCTGTAGCATAGCGATAGCCGTCAGCTTCCTGGGTCTGGTTAAGTTGGTTGGCATCAAAGCGCCATATTCCGGCCTGTCTGTCCAGCTGTGGGCAGGGGTCCTGTCCGGGAGATCCGGGCGTACGGGATTGTTCCTGGCAGGCATTGGAGGGTGCCCCTACATTGACGTAGATATTACCACTATTATCAAAAGTAAAGGATTTGGTGGCATGCTGGCCCTGCGGTAAAAAGCCTTCCACCACTACCTCCTGCGCTCCGGTGGGTAGCAGTTCACCATCAGTGAGCTGTGCCCGGTATATGACGGTATCGGATGAATAATACAGGTAACCGTTGTAAATGCCAATGCCGGTTCCATCGGCGTCTTCGCCAAAATACTCTTTGATATCAGCGCGACCGTCGCCGGTAGTATCTCTGAGGGCCAGCACACCGCCACCCTCCACGGGGTTTCGAAGTTTCACATATATGTCTCCATTATCGCGGATGGCGATATGCCGGGCTTTACCCACGGAATCAGCGACTACAAAAGCGCCAAAGCCATTGCCTAGGGAGATAGAACCGTTGTTTTCATCCGCTACAAAGCGAGGTTCCATATCTTCCTCGGCCACTTCATTTTCGTCGGTATTGGCTTCACAGGCCAACAGCAGTGCGCCAAGCAGCAGGAAGCAGCAAAGTTGAAACAGGTAAGTTACCTTTTGTACATTTTTTTGAGGATTGGTCTGAAGTTTACGCATGGTAAAAAAAATAAAGTTGATGGTTATGATACATACAAAATAAGCATTGCCGGGCTGAAAAAAGAACAATCCGCCCTGTTTTGCTGGCAGACAGAAATCTGCACCGATTTAATTGTACTGAAGACAGAAATTTTGGGCTTTACGTCACTCTTCTTCTTTCCTGTTCATCCCCTTCATCACTTTAAACACCAGAAATACCACCAGTGCTACGGTAAGTAGCAGCGCCAATATGGAAATAACGTTGAAGCCTTCGTAAGGCTTGAGCGCTTCATCATCCCCTGCTTCCATGGATTCCGGCTGAAATAAAAATACAGCAGCATGAATGCTGGGTTGAACGCTTAGCTGATGCGCTATCAGGAGGTTATCAGGTTGGCAGAAGGAGTGTTGAAGGGGAAAAAAGGATAGATAAACTGAAAAAAATAGTATCTGAAACATGTTTAAAAAGTATTTATTCATTACTCCAACTATCGCTTAATCCCTTTGTTTGCAGCGCAGAGGGCAATTTATCTGCAGATTGCATTCGTAATTATCAGTTTAGCATACCATCTGTCAGAGATCTGGAGACATTCTCTAAGCAATATACTCTCTACCTTTAAGTAGATATCCCGCAAAATTTTTCAATGCTGGCATCTCCTGCGATTTTCGTTGGTAAAGCTGTAATTTCAGCTCCATCCAGAGACTTAATTTTAAGTATTTGAAAATTAGCCAAATCATTAATTTGCTAAAATAGTATATATATGCTAATTTAATATAGTTAGAAAAATCCACCCCAATGCTATATCCCCAGTGCCCCCGATGCAATGCCGAAAAAGTCGTTAAAAGTGGCATAGTAGCCGAAAGGCAGCGCTACAAATGCAAAAAGTGCCACTATTATTTTACCGTCAATAAGCAGGGAAAGCAGATTGATAACTACTATGTCATCAAAGCACTGCAGCTGTATATGGAAGGGGTCAGCTATCGGGAGATAGAAAGGCTGCTGGGTGTAAGCCACGTTTCAGTGATGAACTGGGTGCGTAAGTACCACATCAAAATACCGGAAAACCAGGAATACCGTCCAACTTATAAAATACTCAATCACAAAGAGTTATCTCACCACTTCAGCAATCCCGCCAACCTGAAAGGAGCCGGTATGATCGTAACTGAAGTAGGCGATAAGTACATGCTGATTCAATGGGAGCGTTTCCGGGATTAGGTCCGTTTACAGTGTATATATAGTATATTAGCAATTATATACACATACTTTTACATCTCATTTACTTTTTTCAGACCTTCCATACACACCACGACGTCGTAGCACCGGAAACCTTGTAACACCATGAACACCAACCACCATGAAAGTTTGCACCTCTTTCTTTTGCTGTTGTATCGTACTGATCCTTGCTGCCCAAAACCTCCTGTACGGACAGGAGAAAAAAGATGAAAACCAAACGCCCAGCGTATTGCATGCTTACAAACCATTGACGCTCAACCTGGATGAAAGCGGAGAGAAATATATCCGATTCATCATGTGGCACCAGTTCTGGCTGGAAGCCCGGCAGAACAGCGACGATCAGTGGAAAGTAACGCCCAGCCTGAGGCGTTCGCGCTTTCTCGCCTACGCCCAGATTTCTCCCCGTTTCCTGATCCTAACGCATTTTGGCATCAACAACTTCTCGGCAGAGGAGATGGATGGTATCGGGCAGGGAAGGGCCCAGCTCTTTCTGCACGATGCCTGGGTAGAATTTGAGGCAGTCAAGGAAAAGCTGTTTATCGGAGGCGGGCTACATTACTGGAATGGTATTTCACGCATTACCAGCCAGAGTACGCTCAATTTTCTGCCGCTGGACATGCCACGGTTCAACTGGCCTACTATCAATACCACCGACCAGTTTGCGCGACATATGGGTGTCTACGCCAAAGGAAACCTGGGAAAGTTTGACTACCGGCTGTCTGTCAATAATGCCATGGTGCAGAATGTAGATTCTCATAGGGAAGTCAATGCCAACTTTGCTACCCTGAACACACAGTACCTCTACGATGGCGCAAAAGGAGGAACAGTAGTGCAGGGCTACTTCAACTACCAGTTTCTGGACCAGGAGTCTAACAAACTCCCCTATTTTGTAGGCACATATCTTGGGAAAAAGCGGGTTTTTAACGTAGGTGCAGGTTTTTATACCAATCCTGAAGGCGCGCTGATCCTGAATGATTCAGCAGATCCGCTGAATGATTTCAGCACGGAAGAACTGGATTCCAAGACTACGACACAGAACGTAAGGCTATTTGGTGTGGATGTGTTTTATGATGCGCCGGTCGGCAAGTCGGGGGCTGCCGTCTCTGCCTATGGGGTATATTACAACTATAACTTTGGCACCAACTTCCTGTACGGAAGAGGCGAAACCGTCGGCACAGGGGACATTTTTTACACGCAGGTCGGCTATCTGCTGCCGAGCCAGCAGGAAGAAGACCGTTTCCAGCCTTACTTTACTTTCTCCAATCGTTACTTTGATCAGTTCGGAGAAGAGAATGCCAGCTACGAAAAAAAATCAGCTACCTCATACGGCCTGGGCCTTAATTACTTTCTGGACGGGCATCATGCCAAGTTAACGCTGGAATTTCAAAGCCATCAGTCGGCAATGGATAACCAAAGTTCACAAGTCCTTAGAATGCAGGCAGCTATTTTTCTGTAACTTACTCAAATCTTATAAAAACAAAAGACATGGCTAACAGACCTAAAACACTCAAAAACTACTGGCGCAAAAACGTACAGTACCTGCTGATTCTCCTCAGCATCTGGTTCATCTGCTCTTATGGAGCTGGCATCCTCTTCGCCGATGCGCTCAACGAAATCAGGATGGGGGGCTTCAAGCTTGGCTTCTGGTTCGCCCAGCAAGGTTCCATTTACATTTTTGTAGTGCTCATTTTTGTCTACGTCTGGTTGATGAACCGCCTGGACCGCGAATATGATGTAGACGAAAAATAAGCAAACCTATTACTCAACAACAAAAACATTATTCAACATGGACGTACAAGTCTGGACCTATATCATCGTCGGGCTGACATTTGCCCTCTATATCGGCATCGCCATCTGGTCGCGGGCCGGTTCTACCAAAGATTTTTATGTAGCGGGCGGAGGAGTCCCTCCCCTGGCCAATGGCATGGCTACCGCCGCCGACTGGATGTCCGCCGCCTCTTTTATTTCAATGGCCGGCCTGATCTCCTTCATGGGTTATGATGGAGCAGTTTACCTCATGGGCTGGACCGGAGGTTATGTGCTGCTCGCACTTTTGCTGGCCCCTTACCTGCGTAAGTTCGGTAAGTTCACCGTTCCTGACTTTATCGGCGACAGGTACTATTCCAACACGGCCCGTACCGTAGCGGTGATTTGTGCCCTCTTTGTTTCCTTTACTTATGTGGCCGGTCAGATGCGGGGCGTAGGCGTCGTATTTTCCCGCTTTCTGGAAGTACAGATAGAATGGGGCGTCGTGATCGGAATGGCGATTGTATTCTTCTACGCAGTACTGGGAGGCATGAAGGGCATTACCTACACCCAGGTAGCCCAGTATTGTGTACTCATTTTTGCTTTCATGGTCCCGGCGATCTTTATCTCCATCCAGCTTACCGGACATGCCATACCCCAGATTGGCTTTGGCGCTACGCTGGAAGGTACTGATACCTACCTGCTGGACAAGCTGGACGGGTTGAACCAGGAACTGGGCTTTGCTGCCTACACCAGCGGTACCAAGTCTACTATTGACGTATTTGCCATCACCTGTGCACTGATGGTGGGTACTGCCGGCCTGCCCCACGTTATTGTCCGTTTTTTTACAGTTCCCCGGGTAAAAGATGCCCGTATTTCCGCCGGTTACGCACTGGTTTTTATCGCTATTCTCTATACAACTGCTCCCGCGATTTCTGCCTTTGCCCGTACCAACATGATAAATTCTGTTTCTAATGTAGCTATTGACCAGTTACCGACCTGGGTGAGTAACTGGCAAAAGACCGGCCTGATCACCATAGAGGACAAAAACAACGACGGCCAGGTACAATATACCGCCAATCCTGAAACCAATGAGTTTGTCCCGGACAGAGACATCATGGTGCTGGCCAATCCTGAAATCGCGCAGCTCCCCAGTTGGGTAATCGCGCTGGTGGCTGCCGGTGGCCTGGCGGCTGCGCTTTCTACCGCCGCAGGCCTGCTACTGGTAATTTCCACCTCCATCGCGCATGACCTGATCAAAAAGCAGATCAACCCCGATATTTCTGAAAAGGGGGAACTGGTAGCCGCACGCCTGGCAGCAGCTGTTGCCGTCATCATCGCCGGATACTTTGGTATCAACCCTCCCGGTTATGTGGCAGCAGTGGTAGCGCTGGCCTTTGGTCTGGCCGCAGCCTCATTCTTTCCGGCCATTATCATGGGCATTTTCTACAAGCGTATGAACAAGGAAGGCGCCATTGCCGGTATGGTTACCGGACTGACCATCATGATGTACTATATGATCAGATTCAAATTCGGCATGTTTGGAGAAGTAAGTGCCGATGACTGGTGGTTTGGCATTTCACCCGAGGGCTTTGGTACGGTAGCCATGTTAGTCAATTTTATTGTATCGCTGGTGGTATGTCACCTTACTGCAGCACCGCCTTCCAATGTGCAGGATATTGTGGAAGATATCCGTTATCCCAGGGGAGCCGGCAAGGCCGTTACCCACTAATCCAACTGGCCACCAAAAAGTATCATCTCTCCGGATTTGATA
This sequence comes from uncultured Porifericola sp., assembly GCA_964518125.1. GTDB lineage: Bacteria > Bacteroidota > Bacteroidia > Cytophagales > Cyclobacteriaceae > Catalinimonas. The sequence goes on along the minus strand of CAZFFW010000046.1, from coordinate 21,038 downwards.
CTTTTGATTGGTTTGATAAATCACTAATATTAACCGAATAAAGAAAGCTGATTTTTTAATTCCCTAACCACCTAATCACAATGACTCATAAAATTCAAACGCTTGGAGGATATATTCACGATTATCAGAAAAGCGTCCAACAACCTGAACAGTTCTGGTCCAGAATAGCCGAATCATTCTACTGGCAGAAGAAATGGGACAAAGTTGTTGAATACGATTTTGAAATACCGGACATCAAGTGGTTCATCAACGGGAAGATGAACATCACCGAAAATATATTTGAGAAACACCTCTTTACCCTGGGCGACCATCCTGCCATTATCTGGGAACCTAACGAAGTGGATGAAGAGAACCGCATCATGACCCTTCGGGAACTTTACCATGCGACGAATCAGTTTGCCAACGCCATGAAGGAAAATGGTGTGCAGAAGGGTGACCGTGTTATTATTTACATGCCCATGGTGCCTGAAGCAGCCATCGCGATGCTGGCCTGTGCCCGCATAGGAGCAGTACACTCAGTGGTCTTTGCCGGTTTTTCTGCCAACTCCCTGGCTGACCGTATCAATGACTGCAAAGCCAAAATGGTCCTGACATCGGATGGTAATTTCCGGGGAACCAAGTCCATCCCGGTAAAGGCTGTTGTAGATGAAGCACTGGAAAATACCGAAACCATTGAAAAGGTAATCGTACTCAAACGTACCGCAACCGAAGTAAACATGCAGGAGGGGCGTGACATCTGGTGGCATGATGCCATTGAGGGTAAGTCTACCGAATGCAAAGCCGAAACCATGGATTCGGAAGACATGCTCTTTATCCTCTACACTTCCGGCTCAACCGGCAAACCTAAAGGGGTGGTGCATACCTGTGGAGGCTACATGGTCTACACCGACTATACCTTTCAGAATGTGTTCCAGTACAGCATTGGTGATGTATACTGGTGTACCGCAGATGTGGGCTGGATCACCGGTCACTCCTATATCGTCTATGGTCCGCTGCTGGCCGGGGCTACTACCCTGATGTATGAAGGGGTGCCGACTTATCCGGATGCCGGACGCTTCTGGAAAATAGTAGATAAGTACCAGGTAAACCAGTTTTATACTGCCCCCACTGCCATACGGGCGCTTCAGGCTTATGGCACAGAACCACTTCAGCCCTATTCGTTGGCGTCACTGCGGGTGATCGGTTCAGTGGGAGAGCCTATTAATGAAGAAGCCTGGCACTGGTACCATGACCATGTTGGTAAAGGCAAGTGCCCCATTGTAGATACCTGGTGGCAGACCGAAACCGGGGGTATATTGATTTCTCCCATTGCGGGTGTTACCCCTACCAAACCCTCCTATGCTGCCCTGCCACTCCCAGGCGTACAGCCAATTATCGTAGATAATGATGGGAAGGAACTGAAAGGTAACAGTGTGGAAGGCAACCTATGCATCAAATTTCCCTGGCCCTCTATCCTGAGAACTACTTATGGCGACCACGAAAGATGCCGACAGACGTATTTTTCATCTTTCAAAGGTTATTATTTCACCGGCGATGGTGTAAAGCGCGATGAAGATGGCTATTACAGGATTTTGGGTAGAGTAGATGATGTCATCAACGTATCCGGACACCGAATGGGTACTGCAGAGGTGGAGAACGCTATCAACGAGCACCCGAAGGTAATTGAATCTGCCGTGGTAGGCTATCCTCATGAAATCAAAGGTCAGGGTATTTATGCCTTTGTGATCTGCGATATGGCAGACCGTTCCGAGGAAAACCTCAAGAATGAAATCCGACAGACAGTGACCAAGATCATAGGGCCTATCGCCAAGCCCGAAAAGATTCAGATTGTGTCGGGCTTACCCAAAACACGCTCGGGCAAAATCATGCGCCGTATCCTGAGAAAAATAGCACAGGGCGATACTTCCAATCTGGGCGATACTTCTACCCTGCTCAATCCTGATATCGTGGAAGAAATTAAATCAGGCGCAATGCAACTGCAAAATAGCTAAGGATTCCTTTCTGGAATTCTGCATAGCAAAAAGTCAGCCCCGGGGCTGACTTTTTTTTAGCATACAAGGAGGATTCAAGCACGTGTGGAGATAAGGCAATTGCCAAAAAAGTATATAACTCAGGCAGACCTTTTACTTTCTTTTTTGTAGGTGGCTAAGCTAATAAACAGAGATCACATAGCGGCTTACTTAAGTATTAATCTAGAATTTTTTGATCGTTTAACCTCTTATCTGAAGCTCAGGAGTGTAAGGAATGGTCAGAAACGAGCTTATTTATCATGCGCAATACCTTAATATCGCATAAACGTATATAAGTTAAACTAAGAATTACAACAAATACCTAATAGTAAATTACTATTAAATCATATCTAAATTCAAGGCATATTTTACAGGCTATCAGTAACTTATCAATTTTGGGAAAGCCAATAGTCAGTAACCATCCTCCCTTCTCAATTCCACCAAAATAGATAGAGGCTCGGAAATTTTTTCATTTTAGCATTGTAAACCTACAATGAAGCGTTATAAATTAAACTATTATACTATTTAATTTAACTTTTTTGATATTTGTTAAATACTAAAATAAATACTGAGCATTTATGAAAAAGTTAACCCAAATCTCATCAATTCTTTTTATCGCTGCTTTGACATTTTCTTCCTGCGAAGAAGATAATCTTCTCGAAGACAACGCTTTAATTGATGACAATACAGAAATTGTAAACCCTGACAATAGCGTTGGTGATGAATCAGAAACAGGATCAGCCGACAGCTATGATGAAAGACAGAAGGTTACCAAAGAGGATAGGTAGTAAAAGGAGACAAGAGAAGCGAAGGCTAGCCATATGGCTGGCCTTTTTTTTTGCACTTTAAATCCAGGTTGATGCTCCTTATTAAACAAAGCCATTTCTTAAAGATTACCCTACTTTAGGCTTTTATTTTGTGCACAGGCCAAGATATTGCTACACCCTTCAGGGTAGATTTCTTTTTTTTAAACCAATGTCATTTTTCATGGATATCATCTCAGTTATTATCGGTTTCCTGGTCATGCTCAACCCTTTTGCCCTTTTCCTGTATCTCAAACCGGTAATGGAAGACCTTCCTACCCCGCAGTTTTTCAGGGTTTTTGTGAGGGCTTCTATCATTTCCTTCCTGATTTTCCTCTTTTTTCTACTGCTGGGTGACTTCATCTTCAGAAAGGTTTTTCAGATTTACTTTGAATCATTCAGAATTTTTGGTGGGATCATTCTGTTTTCTTTCGCCTATCTTTTTATTGTAAAAGGACAGCGAGGCTTCATACAAATTAAAGAAGACCTGGATGACCTGGCATCCGAAATTGCGCTGCCCTTTATGGTAGGTGCCGGTACTATCTCCCTTACAATTTTGATGAGTGACCAACTGATGATCTACGAAAGTATCCTGGCGCTGCTGATCATTATGCTGGTCAATTTTGTCTTCGTATGGGGACTTAAGGAAATCCGTCAGCGGCTGAAATCAAAAAAGATAAAGGTTGCTTTTGACAAAAACCTTGATATTCTGACCCGTATAAATGGTTTTTTTGTGGGTGCCATTGGTATTGATATGGTGTTAAGGGGTATTCAGAACCTTTTCCTGCAGGGATAAACATTCACCCGGCAAATAAAATCAGCTGAGCAGCAACTTACTGGTGGTGATGTGTATTTTTGGTTATATTAAATCCAGATACAACAAGCTGAACCTAACATGCCGGAAAAAAAAGCTGAGAGACTGCTCTCTCTTGATCTCTTTCGTGGTGCCACCATGTTTTTACTGGTGGGGGAATCAACCGAACTTTATCATCACGCCCTTGAATTTAGCCGGGAAGGCTCGCTACTTCATGGTCTGGCTTTACAATTTCATCACCACCCCTGGAATGGCCTCCGTTTCTGGGACCTGGTGCAGCCTTTTTTCATGTTCATCGTAGGAGTAGCCATGGTTTTTTCGCTTCAGAAAAGAGTGCAAAAGCCTGATGACTGGAGAAAGGCGAGAAACCACATCTTCAAACGCTGCGCATTACTTTTCGCTTTTGGCGTGCTGTTGCACTGCGTTTACAGTGGACAACTGGTTTGGGAATTATGGAATGTACTTACCCAGTTATCAGTTACCATACTCATTGCTTTTTTCCTGTTCAAGTTTCCTCTAAAAACGCAGATAGCCGCTTCTTTCGGTCTGCTGTTACTCACAGAACTACTTTACCGCCTGGTTTTGGTAGAAGGTTTTACTGAGCCTTTTGTACAGGGGCAAAATTTTGGTGCCTGGATGGACACTGTACTGATGGGTAAAATCAACGGGGGTGGATGGGTCACCATCAATGCTTTACCCACCGCAGCGCATACCATATGGGGAGTAGTGGCTGGTAAAGTACTCATTGCAGACAGCAGCCCTGCCGAAAAACTCAGGCCCCTGATCATAGCCGGCGTCATCGGGCTGGTGCTGGGCTACAGTATGGACCTGCTGGGTATTACACCCATCATCAAGCGAATCGCCACCACTTCTTTTACCATTGCTAGCGGAGGCTGGTGCCTGCTGGTACTGGCTTTTTCATACTGGCTGGTGGATGTCAGGAGAGTCCACACCGGAGTATTTTTCTTCAGTATCGTAGGGATGAACTCTATCTTTATTTACCTTTTTACCCAGACGGTGGGTCACCAGTGGGTCAACGATTTCACAGCTATATTTACCAACGGCACCCTGGAAATACTGGGCGTTAATGCAGAAATCATGGCTATTGCTGCTTCCATTGCGGTCTTTGCCCTATACTGGTACCTGTGCTACTGGTTATATCAGCGGAAAATATTCTTTAAGATCTGATCTACTAACGGCCCAGTATTTTGAGCGCATTCTGTCGGTACACTTTTTCCAATACCTGAGGACTCAGACCGTAGCCATTCATCGCCCAATGATAGCTTGAAATGTCGTGATCGTAAAAATGCTCATCTTCAGTCTCCAGTATACGGAATGTAGTGCGGTACATGCTCTTCGCCATTCCCATATCAGAGCCATACACCAGGCGATCCTGGTATTTGGTGAAAAAACGGTTGACAGTTCGTGGAATAGTAGCCGTTTCGGCAAAACGGGCAGAAATATCGGCGTAAAGATTGGGATACAGGTCAAACAGTTTTCCCAGAATATTCAGATCATAAGAACTATTGGCATAGTGGCAGGCGATAAAAGTAGTTTCCGGATGCTGACTTACCGCATTTTCCAGTGTTTTGACCATTGCTGCATGCCCGAGGATACCTTCCTGGTCGTCAAGGCGCCACTTATAGGCATTCATCAATCCATCATTGTTAGCGTCCATGGGATGGTACATCCAGATAGGTTCCGCTACGTGGATGCTGATGGGCATTCCTAGTTCCCCACATTTCCGGATGAGGGGCTGCATCCGGGGGTCATCAATATGCATTCCGTAAGCGGGGCTGGGCTTGGAGTAGAATAAGCCTTTACCCTTATCACCCAGTTCTCCCACTCCTCTGGCACCCACCCTGTAGCAGCGCTCCAGCTCTTTGATGGCCTTTTCGGCGAAATCAGGCTCGTTGTAGCTGCTGTAGTCAAAGCCACAGAAGAGCACAAAACGATCCGGATACTTCTGGAAGAAACGGTAAAGGGAGTCAAATTCAGCGCCGGTACGGTAGCTGAGGATTACTGACTGGTCAATATTCAGTTCATCCATGGTAGCCACCCACTGATCAAGTTCGGCTTCAGACTTTGGATAAGGATGAGAATGCAGGTCTATGAGCGGATATCGGGCCGCTTTGACCTCGGTGTGCTGGTTTTGGTAAATGGATACCGGCCGATAATCCTGCAACAAGAGGTCGTTTGGGTTTTCCTGTGGCTGTTGGGCATAAACATTTGCCACGATCAGCAGGAAGGCAGCGCAAAATATGGCTCTGGCGGAAAGCCTTTTCGTTTGTAGGAATAGCATAGTTTAAGGTTGTATAGGTAGTGTATTACAGTTCTTCTTCGCCCTGCTCGTCAGAATGGTCCACCACCTCAATCAGACGCCCGTTGCGGGCATAGTACTTCCACGGGCCGGTTTTGACATCCTGTTCGTACTTGCCGCTGGATTCAATGGTACCATTATCATAATAAAAGGTCCAGCTTCCGGTTTGCTCTCCATCTTTCATCATTCCTTCTCCTGATATACTTCCGTTTTTATGGTAATATACCCACTTACCATCCGGCTTTCCGTTCTGGTATTCTCCCTTCACTTCCAGTTCGCCGGTATTGTAGTACGCCAGTTTTGTCCCGTTTCCGTTCTTAAAACTCCCGGCATCCAGGGTATCTCCCCTGATGGAGAAATATGGACCTACATTCATCAGCCGCCCCATGCTCCAGTCTTCTTCCTGTATTAGCTGCCCATTGACATAAAATAAGCCCCACATACCATCCTCCTCTCCCATCACAAAGCTGCCCACTGACTGCAATTGTCCATCTTCATGGTATTTAAACCACTGCCCGTCCTCCAGGTCAAGGCGGTAAGGCCCTTCAGCGATCAGGATGCTTCGGTCATTGAAATATTTCCAGATACCACTTTTGAGACCGTTCACGTACTTACCGGCCGCGTAGATATCACCGGTTTCATAATAGGTTTTCCAGACGCCGGTTTGCATATCGGCTTCGTACTGCCCTTCCACACTGAGTTTTCCATTGTAGTGGTACTCGGTATAGGTACTGTCGCGGAGCCCGTCTTGAAGGTACATCAGGGATTTAAGCTGCCCGTTGGGATGATAAAACTTCCATTCTCCGATAGCATCACCATCTTCATAATTTCCGACCCCCATCAGGTTGCCATAGTCATTAAAAAAAAGCCATCTGCCGGTTTTTTGGCCATCTTCAAAAAACCCTCTCTGGGCAAGTTGTCCGTTGGCGTTAAAAAAGGCCCATCTTCCGGTACGTTTTCCGTCCTGCAGTTCTCCCCTTCCCCTCAGGCTGTCAATCGGCGTAATACCACTCTGACACCAGGCCTGCAATGCCACAAATAGCATACATATGGTGATAATACTTCTCATAGTAGTTGTGTGTGTCTTCTAATCTTAATCTAAAACGATGTACTGCTGCTTTTTAGCTTAATCTAAGGTCCAAAGCGCGTACATATGCTTAAAAAAAGCAAGTGTAAATTCAGGAAGATGGTTCCATTGATCCAGGGGCAGTATACTGCTGAGCTTGATATGTTCCATCCCGTCAATTTTTTCTTTCAGCGATGCTACATCCCAGCTATCCAGCAGACGGTAATTTTCCTCATTCAAATGGTGCTCCCAGGGATCATCTTCCTTGATGTACAGGTAAACCTGTTGTCCGTAAAGCGTAGCGATACTATCCAAAAGGTCGGGCTTACATTGCTGCAGGGCTTCACCAGAAAGATGAAACGTAGTGCTGAAGTAATGTCCCCACCAAAACATGGTGCGGAGCGCAAAAATACTTTTACGGCTAAACAAGCGGGGATAGTCCAGGATAAAATACGGCAGAAGCCGGTAATTTTCACCTTTGGCTATTTTTCCTGCTTTGAATTTTGTGCCTTTCGGAAAAGTAACTTCGTTCTGCCTTATATATTGCTTGAGAGTAAATTCCGTATCCAGCAGTAAGCCATTGATTTTCCGGTAGATATCATGGCGGGTCTGTAAAAAATCAACATCTTTCAGATAATATAGCTCCTTTTCCGAAATACCTTTCTCATGCATTGGCTTACTGGTACTGTGAACTATCTATTCGCTGTATAACTTTGATGACGATCTCATGCCGGTCACCGTCCTCATCTTCCAGAAAAATATTTAACTGGGGATTGTCTGCTTTAATGTTACTCTTAATCTCTAAAATCTTATTCTTGGGCAGATGTTCTTCTATTTGTTTGCTTAGTTTCTCCAGGGCTTCAGCCATCTGTACTTCAAGGGGGCTTGGGTTATAGCGCTCAGTTTGCATAATCAATAGTTTATCATGTTGTTATTGATGGGTCAATATACCAACTAACATCCGATTTTTATGAAATATGGGCAGAAGGAGTAGCTTTTTTTTACCCAAAAAATGAGTTTGTTAGCCAGTTACTATGCGGAAGTTAAGTAAAATGAAATTCATCATTCCGATCAGGTCAGGCTACAATTTCTCTCAGCCCGGCTGAATTATTGCCTACCCAGTTGACTTTTTTGGATACCTGGTAGGCTTTAAGCTGACGGTCTTCCAGCGGCCTCAGTATATCCAGCAGTCCTGGGATATCCTCAGTGTCGCTCAGCCAGAAATCTATTGCTTCATGCTGTAAGATTACCGGCATCCGATCATGGATGTGGGCAATAGAAGGACTCGCACGAGTGGTAATGATGGCAAAATCCTGCAAAATATAATCCTGCTTCTGCTCCCATATCCCGGCAAAGAAAAAGGGCTGCTCATCACGCAGACATATACGGTAAGGGACTTTTCCCTCCGAAGCCTTCATCCATTCATAGTATCCATCTCCTGCCACCAGGCATCGGCGTTTGCTGAAGGCTTCTTTGAAGGTTACTTTTTCAGCAATCGTTTCAGCGCGGGCATTGATCAGGCGCTGGCGCTCACTTTTGGCCCAGAAAGGGTGAATACCCCAGTGAAACAGGTTGAAGGCGTTCTGGTTGAGCATACTGAACACCGGCAACTCCTGACCGGGAGCAGCATTATAGGCCGGTGCAAATGTATCCGGGACTTTGAGCTGATGCTGGCGGGCAAGCTGCTCTATCTCATTTCCTATACTATATCTACCGCACATAGCTTTTATTGAATTTTAGGTGTGAATTGCCTGAAAAACAAAATAAAAAACGTTTCTCAAGAAGCTTTTGTTAGTAGCAAAATAGTTGTAAATTTGCAGCTCTTTTCCAGTTAACAAAAAAATATAATGGAATTAAAGAAAAATTACGAGACAGTATTCATTTTGAATCCCGTTTTGTCTGATGAACAGATGAAGGATACTGCCGGTAAGTTTGTAAAAGTCCTGGAAGACAATGGTGCCGAAATTATCAACCTGGAGCACTGGGGACTTCGCAAACTTGCTTATCCTATTCAACACAAAACTACCGGTTTCTACAACCTGGTAGAGTTTAGCGTTGAACCTTCCGGAGTAGCTACCCTTGAAACTGAATTCAGACGAGATGAGCGGATCATGCGCTTCCTGACAGTTGCTTTAGACAAGCACGCACTGGAGTACAATGAACGAAGAAGAAAAGGAGAATTCAGAAAAAACAAAAAAGAGACTAAGGAGGAGTCTGCATCATGACATTACAAAACGAACCTGTAATCAGCAATAAGACTGAGCAAAAGAAAAAGTACTGCCGCTTCAAGAAGCACGGTATCAAGTATATTGACTACAAAGATCCTGATTTTCTGCTGAAACTGATCAACGAGCAGGGCAAGATCCTCCCTCGTCGTATTACCGGAACCAGCCTGAAATACCAAAAGAAAGTAGCGCAGGCTATCAAAAGGGCCAGACACCTGGGACTTCTTCCTTACGTGGCTGATAATCTGAAGTAAAAGGCCGAAAACAGCTTTCTGCTTAGAAAAGCTTGTTAAAGCTCCATTTATTAATTAATCAAGCACATGGACATTATACTTAAAGATGATATCAAAGGCCTGGGTTACAAGAACGACATTGTATCGGTGAAGGCCGGCTATGGCAGAAACTACCTGATCCCCCAGGGATTGGCGGTAATTGCCAGCTCCTCTAACCGTAAGATGGTAGTAGAGAATACCCGTCAGGCTGCGCATAAAGCAGAAAAGGTGAAGAGCGATGCTGAAGCCATTGCCAACAAAATGGGCGATATGACCATAGAAATCCCTGCCAAAGCTGGTGAAAGCGGCAAAATTTTCGGTGCTGTCACCACCCTGCAGGTTGCAGAAGTTCTTCGCGATAAAGGTTTTGATATTGACCGCCGTAAGATCTACTTCGGACAGGATATCAAAAACCTGGGTGAATACACCGCTGAAATTGACCTGCACAAGGAGGTTAAAAAAGAAATTACCATCAAGGTAGTAGAAGGTTAACCAACTCAGCTAGTGCAATATTTGAAAGCGCTCCATCAACGGGAGCGCTTTTTTTTGTACTTTTTTATTTTAGGTTATCTGCCAATGTAGCGTTAAATTGATCTGCTTACATGGTTTTGCATTTTCTGCATCATGGGGCGTTACAACCTAAACACTTTGCCCCGCCAGCGATTATTGGTATCTGTTGGTAATGCTCAAATTCATCGCACAAGCCCAAATGATGTTTAGAACCGAACTACATCCTGAACCTTCGCAGGAAAAAATCAGCCTACAGCAGGGTGTCTTATCCGTAGGATCATGCTTTGCCGAAGTAATCGGAAAAAGATTGCTGGCCAATAAATTTAAGGCCATGGTGAACCCCTTTGGCACCATCTACAATCCGGCGTCCATCTTTCGCCTGATACACGACAGCATCAATGCCTACATGCCCTCCGAAGACTCTTACCTAAGCCGGCAGGACTTGCACTTCAACTTTAAATTTCATTCTGATTTTGCCGCCAGCAGCCGGGAAAGCCTGAAAGCCCAACTTGCCCATACATTACTCAGCACCCGTGAACACCTCCGTAATGCTGAATGGGTGATTATTACCCTGGGTACGGCCTTCGTATATGAGCGGCAGGATAACGGACGCATCGTGGCCAATTGTCATAAGTTACCGACGTCCTACTTTCAGAAGCGACTGCTGGATCCGGGCGAGATACTTACCCGCTTTGAGCAACTGTATTTCGCCATGAACGCATTTAACCCACGTACAAGGTTCATCTTTACCCTCAGCCCTGTACGGCACCTCCGCGATACACTAGTCCAGAATTCGGTAAGTAAAGCTGCACTAAGGCTGGCCATAGAAATGATCCGTAAACAGTTTAGCGAAAAGGTACAGTATTTTCCAAGCTATGAGATCATGATGGATGATCTGCGTGATTACCGCTTTTATGCACCGGATTTGATCCACCCGAACGAGGTGGCAGAAAACTTTATCTGGGAAAAATGGGTAGAAACTTTTGTGGACGACCAGGCAATAGAATTTATGGCCAAATGGGAAAAAGTCCATAAAGCCATGAGCCACCGCCCCTTTCAGCCCAAGTCTGAAGAGCATCAGAAGTTTGTCCAAAAAACTATTGAGCTACTCCAGCACTTAAGTAAAGTAGTGGACGTCAGCCAAGAGCTGAAGAAAATGAAAAAACAACTGAAATGACAAAGAAAGAACATAAATATAGCAACAGACTGGCAGATGAAAGCAGCCCTTACCTATTGCAGCATGCCCATAACCCGGTAGACTGGTACCCCTGGGGTGAAGAGGCCCTGGAAAAAGCCCGCACTGAAGATAAGCCGATCATTGTCAGTATAGGCTATTCCTCCTGCCACTGGTGCCATGTAATGGAGCGGGAGTCGTTTGAAAATGAAGAGATCGGAAAGCTGATGAATGAGCATTTTGTCTGTATTAAAGTAGACCGGGAAGAACGACCCGATGTGGATCAGATATACATGGATGCGGTACAAAGCATGGGAATGCAGGGAGGCTGGCCCCTGAATGCATTCCTGATGCCTGACCAGAAGCCCTTCTACGGCGGTACTTATTTCCCTCCGGCACAGTGGGTACGCATGCTGGAAAATGTCCATAAGGCATTCATTGATCAGCGGGACAAACTGCAGGAATCCGCCGATCAGTTTGCCCAAAACCTCTCTCACAGCGACATCCAACGCTATGGCATCATTGAAGATAGTCAACAAAAGGAACAACAGGCCTTTCAGGAGACACTGGATAGCATTTACCAGGGATTGTCGGCCCGTTTTGACCAGGAGTGGGGGGGCATGAACCGTGCTCCCAAATTTCCCATGCCCGCCAACTGGCAGCTGTTACTTCGCTACTATTTTTACAGTAAGGATAAGTCTGCCCTGCAACAGCTGGAGCTTACCCTGGACAAGATGGCTCTTGGAGGAATTTACGACCAGATAGGCGGCGGCTTTGCCCGGTACTCAGTAGATGAACGATGGTTTGCGCCCCATTTTGAAAAAATGCTCTACGACAACGGGCAGTTGCTAAGCCTCTATGCCGAAGCATTTGCGCTGACGCATAAGCCCCTTTACAAAAAGGTCATCTCAGATACAATAGCATTTGCACGCAGAGAAATGACAAGTCCGGAAGGAGGCTTTTACAGTGCCCTTGATGCAGATAGTGAAGGAGAAGAAGGGAAGTTTTATGTCTGGAAATACGATGAATTCAGAGAAACCCTGGGCGATGTGGCCGATATGATGGGTGACTATTTCCGTGTAAATCAGGAAGGGAACTGGGAAAAGCAGTATAATATCCTATTCCGGGAGCAGGATGAAGCTTCTTTTGCTAAAAAATACGAACTGGACAGGACTGAATTTGATGAACTGCTGGATGATAGTCGGCAAAAGCTGTTACATAAGAGAGCAGAACGCATAAGACCCGGTCTGGATGATAAAATTCTGGCCAGCTGGAATGGCCTGATGCTCAAAGGACTGGTTGACAGCTATGCCGTACTACAGCAGACCGAAATACTGGAGCTTGCGCTGCGGAATGCCCATTTTATCGCTGATAAACTCATGCGCAAACAGGGCGAGCGTGCCAGCCTGTACCGAAGTTATAAAGAAGGAAAAGCCCGCCTGGACGCTTACCTGGAAGACTATGCTTTTGTTATTGATGCCTTTATCAGTCTATACCAGGTAACCTTTGACGAAAGCTGGTTGGAACATGCACAGAACCTGAGTGACTATGCGGTAGAATATTTTTATGATAAGGATGAAGGGTTTTTCTTCTACACCAGCGAGGATACGCAACTGATCGCCAGGAAGAAAGAAGTTTTTGACAACGTGATACCATCATCCAATTCTGCCATGGCGCGAAACCTCTACCGCCTCTCACTTCTGCTGGACCATCAGGAATACCAACAGATAGCCGAACGTATGATGAAAAGGATCACCAAGGTGTTATCCTCCGACCCTGCCTATCTGAGTAACTGGGCTTGTTTATACATTGAGATGCACCAGCCTACGGTTGAAATAGCCATACTTGGTGAACAGGCTAAAACTTACGGGGCGAGGTTTCACACCCTTTTCCACCCCAACCGGCTGGTCCTGGGCAGCGACGGCGACAGTAAACTACCCCTGTTGAGCAAGCGGACAGCCATTGACGGCAAAACCACCATCTATGTATGTTATGACAAAACCTGTAAAATGCCGGTGCATACGATAGAAGCCGCCTACGAACAGTTAGGCGTCAGCCCCTGATTCGTTAGAACTTCACGAGAGCCAGGGAAAAGAGGGAAGAAACAAATCGGTCAGACCTCCCTTTTTTTCCCCTCCTTTTGTAGATTTGTTAGTCAGCAATATCGACAATAGAAGGAAAAGCATTGGATCAACTCAAACTTAATGTAGAGGCCCCGGACGAACGGATTACCTGGTTTGCGGATATCATTTTGCCTGTACCTATCCCCAAACTGTTTACCTACCGCATCCCGGTAAATATGGAAGAGGCCGTGCAGGTCGGTAGCAGGGTGATCGTGCAGTTTGGCAGCAAAAAGGTACTCACCGGTGTAATTGGCAAACTGCACAACAAGCCTCCGGAAAAGTACCAGGCACGCTATATCCTGGAAGTATTGGATGAGCAGCCAGTGGTGCAGCCCGTACAGATCAGGCATTTTCGCTGGCTTGCCGAGTACTATGCCTGTACCATTGGCGAAGTCCTCAATGTTGCCTTGCCCTCAGGCCTCAAGCTGAGCAGCGAGTCTAAAGTGCAGATGAACCCTGACTTTGATTTTGAGGAATTTGAAGGGGCTTTCAGTGAAAAAGAATACATTATCCTGGATACCCTCAAAGAAAAAGAGACCCTCTCCTACCAGGAAATCGGTAACCTGCTCAACGAGAAAAACTTTTACCATGTGATCAAATCCCTGATCCGCAAGGAAACCATTCTGATCTTTGAGGAGGTAAAAGAAAAATATAAGCCCAAAATCGTAAAACGGGTAAGGTTACAACACAAGTATGCGCACGATGCCATTAGCCTGGAGCAGCTCTTTATTGAACTGGAAAAACAACCCAAGCAGGTAGATGTTCTGCTCCGCTACCTGCAGTTACTGCCTACCTACCAGAATCCGGAAGCGAACGATCGGGGTCTGCTGAAATCATCTCTTAACAATGAAAGTGTATCTACTTCTTCGGTCAACACGCTGATCAGGAAAGGTATACTGGAAGAGTATGAAGAGGTGGTATCCCGTTTTGAGGTACGTCAGCAAGGCCCGCTGGCTGAAATCAACCTGACTGAAACCCAGCAACTGGCCCGTCAGGAGATACTGGCGCATTTTGAGAAGCTGGATACGGTACTGCTGCACGGAGTGACGGGTAGTGGCAAAACAGAAATTTACATTGACCTGATCCGGGAGGTCCTGGAAAATGGCAGTCAGGTGCTGTACCTCCTGCCTGAAATAGCGCTCACCACCCAAATAGTGTACCGCCTGAAGAAAATTTTTGGGGATCAGATGGGCATCTACCATTCCAGGTTTTCAGATAACGAAAGAGTGGAAGTGTGGCAGGGAGTCCTCAGTGGCCGATACCCCCTGGTCGTTGGGGTACGTTCAGCGGTACTGCTCCCTTTTGATAACCTGGGGCTGATCATTGTGGATGAAGAGCATGAGACTTCCTATAAGCAATTTGACCCCGCGCCCCGCTACCACGCCCGCGATGCCGCACTGGTACTCGCCCAGATGCACCATGCCAAAACGATCCTTGGTTCTGCCACGCCCTCCATTGAATCTTACTACAATGCCTTACAGGGAAAATATGGCCTGGTAGGTCTGACGAAGCGATTCGGCAGTGCACAGTTACCTGAAATTGAGCTGGTGGATATCCGGCGTGAGAAAAAGCGCCGCACCATGCGTGAAGATTTTTCTTCTGTTTTGCTGGAACGTATGGAAAGTACGCTTTCGCTGGAGGAACAGGTAATTATTTTTCAAAATCGCCGGGGATATTCCCCTTATATTCTTTGTGAGGATTGCGGCCACATTCCGAAGTGCGAGCAGTGTGATGTCAGCCTGACCTATCATCAGTTTGCCTACGAACTCCGTTGCCACTACTGTGGCCATCACGAAAAGCTTCATCTGGAATGTGAAGCCTGTGGCTCTACCAAGCTCAAAACTGCCGGCTACGGTACCGAAAAGCTGGAGGAAGAAATTCAGATGCTGATACCCTCGGCCAGGGTACAGCGGATGGACCTGGATACTACCCGCAAGAAGAACAGCTACCAACAGATCATTGATGCCTTTGCCAATCGCGAGTTGGACATACTGGTAGGTACGCAGATGGTCAGTAAAGGGCTTGACTTTGACGGTGTAAGCCTGGTAGGCATACTGGATGCTGACCGCATGATCCACTTTCCTGACTTCCGCTCCCATGAGCGAACCTTCCAACTGATCACACAGGTAAGCGGACGGTCTGGCAGAAGGGATAAAGTTGGAAAAGTGATCATCCAGACGAATAACCTGGAACAGCCGATTTTGCTGAAAATTGTCAAAAATGACTATATAGGGCTGTATAATGAAGAAATAGCTGAAAGAGAAGAGTACCACTACCCGCCTTTCATCAGGCTTATCCGGATAACCATCAAAAACCCGGATAAGAACATTTGCAGTAAGGCTGCGAAAGTGCTATCGGAAAATCTGCGGGAAAAACTGGGCATCAAGCGAGTCCTCGGTCCGGAGGAGCCATTGATATCACGACTGCGCAATCAGTACCTGATGCAACTGATGATCAAGCTGGAGAAAAAACACCAGGTCATCATTGAAGCGAAAAAAATCATTATTGACAGCTGCAACGCTCTGGAGAAGGATAAAAATCTAAAAAAGACCAGTACAGTGATTGATGTGGATCCTTTCTGAAGATAGGTTTAGGGTGTTAGGGTTACAATAAATACCCTCTGGGTTTACATACAAAATGCCAGCCTAACACCCTAATAATCAATATTTTGGCACTACTTATAATTCTTTGATCCGGATATTGCGCCACATTACCTGCATGGGATCTTCAATTTTGGTAGAGTGTACCTGCAAGCCGATAAAACCACTGTCAGTCATATCATCAACCAGTTCAGCGGTTTGCACGCCATTGATAAAGGTACGAATTGTATCACCATTGGCTTCCACACGGTACTTGTTCCATTCATTATTCTTAAATGCCTGACGACCTGCTTCATTCTCTGAAAGGTCAGCCAGCCATCCCCTGCGGGCTTCATCATAAATACCACCACTGTAAGCACGCTCTGATGGATCAATCTCTACCTGATAGCCGTGTACCCTGGGAGAATTAACCGTCTTTTCTACCGTTTCGCCCTCTGCGTTAGTATAAGTGTAGGTAGTATCATGAGGGTAAGAATTACTCCTGATCTGAACGCCTGAGTTCATGCGTGGGTCAACCATGACCTCGTACTCCAGGATAAAATCATCATACATTTTGTTAGTCGTAAGGAAGCTGTTAGGCTCACCCAGTTTGGTAGTACCGATCACTACGCCATCCTTTATTTCGTAGGTAGCCTCTCCGTTCAGTTGGGTCCAGCCCTCTTTGTTATCCTCCTGGAACATATACGTCCAGCCTTCTTCTTCCTCGCTGACGGCAGAGGTTTCAGCAGGTGTTTCCTGGCTGCCAGTGTCTTCAGTAGAATTAGATGCACAGGCACTCATCCCGAGGATAGCCATAGCAGCCATCATTGCTGTCAGGTCAAGTTTTAGTTTTTTCATGTGTGTTGTAAACAGTATGGTTAAAAATGTAAAATCCATCACAAAATGCTAGAAATAGCCTACAAATGCAACCCGGCCAATCTATAAAAAAACCCGGCGCAGGCCGGGTTTAGGTTCTTGTCCTTAGCTGCTCATCGCCATCAGCAGGTCAGCCCTGGTGATAATATGCACCTGGTTGAGTCTGTCCCTGACCAGCAATGCTTTGTTATTTTTATCCAGGAAGGAGGACAATACATCCAGCGTATCATGAATGGAAATGAACTGGAAAGGTTTATCCATCACTTCAGAAACCGGCTTATTCCTGATTTCGGGATTATCAATCAAATGATGCAGCAGTTTGGAATCAGTAAGACTACCGACAAAGGTATCCCCTTCTTTTACTGGTATCTGAGAAATTCCAACCTCATTCAGGATTCTGATTGCTTCTCCCACGGAAGTATCAGAAGAGACGGTGATTAGCTGATCCTGTCCGTTTCTTGATTTAAGAATATCCTGCGCGGTGGCAAACTCACGTTTTTCCAGGTATCCATGGTCTTTCATCCAACTGTCGTTATAGATTTTGCCCAGGTAGCGGGTACCGTGGTCAGGCAGGATAATCACCATGACGTCATCTTTTTTGAGGTGCTTGCGTGCGTATTTCAGGGCGCCAAAGACTGCCGAGCCGCAAGACCAGCCAATAAACAGCCCCTCTTCCCGGGCAAGCCGCCGAGCCATGATAGCCGCGTCCTTATCCGTTACCTTAACAAACTCGTCAATCAGCTCAAAGTCTACGTTTTTAGGGAGGATATCCTCTCCTATACCTTCGGTGAGGTAGGGAAACACTTCTTTTTCGTCAAATTCGCCTGTCTCCTTGTATTTTTTGAATACAGAGCCATAAGTATCAATGCCCAGTGTAAAAACGCCCTTATGCTTTTCTTTCAGGTAGCGTGATACCCCACTGATTGTACCCCCGGTACCTACCCCGGCGGCGAAGTGTGTAATTTTACCCTCAGTCTGCTCCCATATTTCCGGCCCGGTAGTTTCATAGTGCGCAGTCTTGTTAGAAAGATTGTCGTACTGGTTGGGATAAAAAGAATTGGGAATAGTTTCGGTAAGTTTTTTAGCTACTGAATAATATGACCGTGGATCTTCGGGCGGTACGTTGGTAGGGCATACCACCACTTCGGCACCTACTGCTCTGAGGATATCAATTTTTTCCTGTGACTGTTTATCAGCCAGAGTAAAAATACATTTGTAGCCTTTGGCAATCGCTGCCAGTGCCAGTCCCATACCTGTATTACCTGAAGTACCCTCTATGATGGTACCACCCGGCTTGAGCAGTCCGGCTTTCTCAGCATCATCAACCATTTTGACGGCAATTCGATCTTTGACCGAATTACCTGGGTTAAAATATTCAGGTTTAACCAAAATGGTACCTTCAATACCTTCATTTACCCTGTTTAGCTTAATCAGGGGGGTATTACCAATAGTTTCTATAATAGAATTGTAGTACATAATTCTGCCTGTAATTAGTAATTTAGCCCAAAATTAGGATTATTTATTAGGAATCAATCGGAATTAAGATCAAATAATATGATCAGATTAGAAATTTGTCATTGAATGCACACTGATCTTTTTTGTAATTTGCGCTCATTAATACATCTTGGTGCTTTATTTTTCAGAACGTAGTACGGCCAAAACCGTTAAAATTTCTAGCCGTAAAAAATACTAACGCCTGATCTTCTTATTTGATCAGGCATATTTAGCCAAAAAGTTTACTTGCACTACCAACCCCACATTTTATTATGGATAATCGAAAATACATGCCTCTGATCGTTATTGGAGTAGTACTGTTCATTGCCGTCATCTATCTGTCTTCCAGCATCTTTCTGACCATCAACTCCGGCGAGAGGGGCGTTCTTTTCCGCAAATTTGCCGGCGGCCTGGATAAGGATATGATTTATCAGCCAGGTTTTGTGGTGAAAGCCCCCTGGAATGATATGTATGTGTACGACGTCAAAGAAAACAGCGTAGATGAAACCATGGACGTCCTGGATAAAAACGGCCTGTCCCTCAAAGTAGATATTTCCGTGAGGTTTCATCCCATGTACGACAAGATCGGCTATATACACGAATCTTTTGGAGAAGGATATGTCAGCAGGCTGATTATTCCCGAAGTAAGGTCTACTGTGCGCCGGGTCATGGGGCGCTATACTGCCGAAGAGATTTACTCTACCAAACGAAGTGAAGTAGAAGTTGCCATTATTGAAGAAACCGAAAGCATCCTGCAGAGCGAATCCAATAATATTCAGATGCGGGCGCTGCTGATCCGCTCCATCAACCTGCCCGAGCAGATCAAGAACGCCATTGAAAATAAACTGGAGCAGGAGCAGGAAGCACTCGCCTACCAGTTCAGGCTGGAAAGAGAGAAAAGCGAGGCGGAGAGGAAAAGAATTGCCGCTGAAGGAGAGGCCCAGGCCAATAGTATCATCAACAGCAGCCTTACCGACGAACTCCTCAAAATGAGGGGTATTGAGGCTACCACCCGCTTATCTGAGTCAAACAACGCCAAGGTGGTTGTGATCGGAAATGGCAGTGACGGATTACCCCTGATCCTTGGCAACAATTAGCCCTGAAAATATTTTATTCCAATGTTATACATTATTTTTATCCAGATTTAAAACACCAATAAAACCATTCAAATATGTCCAATAAGACTGCTGAACTTAAAGTTGAGGGTAAAACCTACGAACTTCCGATTATTGAGGGAACTGAACAGGAAAAGGGAATTGATATCAGTAAGCTGAGATCGCAAAGTGGCTATATCACCCTTGACCCGGGTTTCAAAAACACCGGATCCACCACCAGTTCTATCACCTATCTTGACGGAGAAAACGGTATTCTGCGTTATCGTGGATATTCTATTGAGGACCTTACCGCAAAATCTTCATTTCTGGAGACTGCTTATCTGCTCATATATGGCGATCTTCCCACTGAAAGTGAATTCAGTGGTTTCAAAGAGGAGATTACCCATCATACACTGGTACATGAAGACATCAAGAAAATCCTGGATGGCTTTCCCTCCAGTGCCCACCCGATGGGCGTGTTGTCTTCCCTGGTCTGCTCTCTGACTGCATTTTATCCCGAGTCGCTGGACCCCAACCGCTCCATGGAGGAAGTTAACCTGAGCATCATCCGGATCATTGCCAAGATGCCTACTTTTGCCGCCTGGGCCTACAAGCATAAAATAGGCCATCCGGTAAATTATCCTGACAACTCGCTGGATTACTGCAGCAATTTCCTGAAGATGATGTTTGCCCTGCCGGCTGAAAGCTACGAGGTGGATAACTCCAGAGCCGATGCACTGGACAAACTGCTCATCCTGCATGCTGACCACGAGCAGAACTGTTCTACTTCTACTGTACGTGTAGTGGGATCTTCACAGGCAAGCCTGTATGCTTCTATCTCGGCTGGTATCAATGCCCTCTGGGGCCCTCTGCATGGTGGAGCCAACCAGGCAGTGATTGAGATGCTGGAAGAGATCAAAAAAGATGGCGGTGATGTAAAGAAATTTATTGATAAGGCCAAAGATAAAAACGATCCCTTCCGCCTGATGGGCTTTGGCCACCGGGTATATAAGAACTACGATCCGCGCGCCCGTATCATCAAGAAAAATGCTGATGAAGTACTTTCAGGCCTGGGCATCAAAGACCCTGTGCTGGAAATCGCCCAGTCCCTTGAAAAAGCGGCACTGGAGGATGATTACTTCCAGGAAAGAAAACTCTACCCTAACGTAGATTTCTACTCCGGCATTATCTATCGTGCGATGGGTATCCCTACCGATATGTTTACGGTAATGTTTGCCCTGGGCCGCCTGCCCGGCTGGATTGCCCAGTGGAAAGAAATGCGTGAGAACAAAGAGCCTATCGGCCGTCCTCGCCAGATATACACCGGAAATAATAAACGCGAACTGAAACGCTGATTAGATTGATTTCAAAAAGGCTTCATCCGAAAATGAAGCCTTTTTTTATTTACGAAATATTTTTTGCAACATTGTGGCAATAAAAAACGTTGATTAGCTATCTTTGTCAAAATGATTTTTTTGCATGCACCTGAATAATCATAAAGCAGATTCGCTCGGTATCGTAAGTTCGCTCCTCTGCCTGATACATTGTCTCCTCCTGCCGGTTCTGATACTGGCCGGGATCATTTCTGAAGATCTGGGTGAACACACCCAATGGATGGATTATGTATTCATTCTGCTGGCTGCTTCTGCTGTCTTCTTTGCGACCCGGCAAATGGCCAA
>CAZFFW010000045.1:0-34500 GCA_964518125.1 uncultured Porifericola sp. | reverse complement strand
GCTGATGCTCAGGTTAGACTCCGGCGGCGGCATCATGATATCCGGATCGTCGGAGATCAGGCGGCGGTACATTTCACTTTCGTCAGGATCACCGGCAATGATGGCAAAGTGGCCGGGATTATCTTTAAGTGCTGCAAATGCGCCCTCAGGTGTATCCAGGCGCAGGTCGGCTTCCCGCTTGTTGGCATCCGGTCCGTGGCAGGCAAAACAGCGATCAGAGAGGATGGGCTTGATATCGTAGTTGAAGCTGATTTTTGCTATAGAAGTGACTTCCTTTTCCGGTGTCTGACAGGAAAAAATAAAAAGGGGGAGCAGAAAAAAATAAATAACACACCGGATAATGGCCTTCATAAAATTAGGTCGCTTGAACGTTTCTCAACTACCTAAAATATAAAAAAGTAGCCTTTAATTAAAGCCGTTTGGCGCTTTTTTGAGCCATAGTTTGGCTTAGGCAAAGCAAGTACCGGAGATTGCAAAAGAAGCACAAATGCCCTCTGTGTTAAGTGAGCAAATGACCATAAAACGGCTAAAAAAGACATATACCTCTTTATTTTTCGGAGTGATGCGCATTAGTGCTGTGATCATGATCAGCTAGCTTGACTTTTTTTGGAACAGAAAAGCGTAAGTACCTTGATGAAAAAATGAAGTTTGTAAGGGAGCTAGGCTATAGAATGTCGCTGACACGAGAGGCCATTGCCAATTTAATCATCCCTCTGCTAATGATCAGTTGTGTATTCAGTATGATATCAGGGGAAGTTTTTACGTCGGCGCTTCCACTTTCCTGGGTATAAGCCTTTTTTTCAACACAGAGAATGGACTCCCTTTTTCGTCTCGCTCAACGTAAACCTGTCTGCTCAAATTAGTGCGGTTTACAGATTTTGATAAGGATATATCAAAAATAATTCAGAAAGGATTTCCATCTTTCCCGGAAAGAAAGGGGTCTTTTATAGACATTAACCCAATTTTATGAAAAATACCCTTTTATTCATTTGCGTAGCGGCTGTATCATGGCTACTGACTTCCTGTACTGAAGAACCTGATGGTTTGCAGATTCATAATTACCTGATTTTTGGCACTTTTCAGGAGGGATGCCAGAGCAACTGTACGGAGATTTATTATCTGAATCTGGATGATCAGATGCTGATGATCGCTGAAAATCCCACCTATCCTGTCTACGAAGCAGACAGTTTTCCTTATGGTGGAAATTTTATTTCTGTACCTCAGCAACAGTACGAACTGGTAAAAGATCTGAAAAATATGATTCCGCAAAACCTGTATGGCGAAATTAATCTGGTGGTTGGCGATACCGTAACAGCTGGTGGGAAAGGAATTTATGTGGAAGGAAATTATCAGCGTACCGGCTTCAAGCATTATATCAATGCGGATAAAAATCTAACACCAGCTTATTTACATGATTTTGTTGATGAAGTATTAGATAGAATAGAAAAATTGCATGCTGCCGAACAATCAGGGCAGTAAATTATTGTTAATCTGAATTGATCCTTTTTATAAAAAAACCAAAAATATGCCTGAGCCAGCTAAAAATTTGTTTGGTGAGTCGCTTCAACTATGTTGCAGCCAGCCTAAAACGGGTTTTTATCGTGATGGGTTTTGTCATACAGGACCGGAAGATGCAGGGATTCATGTGGTCTGCGCTATGATGACTGGAGATTTTCTGGAGTTTACCAAATCCAGGGGGAATGATCTTTCTACGCCCATGCCTGCTTATGGCTTTCCGGGCTTAAAAGCAGGCGACAAGTGGTGTCTTTGTGCTGCCCGTTGGAAAGAAGCGCTGGAGGCAGGTGTCGCACCGCCGGTGGTATTGGAAGCCACCCATGAAAAGGCACTGGAAATAGTCGGTATGGATGAACTCCTTGCGCATGCTTTCCGCCAAGAACCATAATACTCATAAACACCAAAGCCCTCTTCAGAGGGCTTTGGTGTTTATTAGATTTCTAGCTTGTGCTTCATAAAAGCTGTAAAGATTCAGACTTTAGTTATCATCTTCGTCCAGCTTGATTTGCCAGTCACCATAGGTGATTTTTTCTACCAGGTCATCATTATCCAGTTGCCAGATCATTACCGTGGGATCCTCCGTCTGGCTATCGCTTTGTTCCATATTCTGGCTCTGAGTCGTCTGGTCCTGCATGTCCTGTTCATTCTTCATAGGCGCAGATGTACCAAAATCAAAAGGGTCGCTTTCTACCATCACCAGCGTAAACTCATTCACATCAAGAGAATCGTCCTGGTTTACATCCCAGTCGGGGAACATGGCCATTTCTGACTGGCGGTCTACCACGATGTAGTTTTCCATACCAGCTTCCCATTCTTCCTGGCTGATGCGGGAATCATTATCGGTATCCCAGATACGGTAGTTTACGACGTAAAATTCATGTGCATCCAATTCGCCATCGCCATCAGTGTCCCAGTCAGCAATTTCGCTGGCTTCAGACATGCCTTCGTTAAACTCGTCGCTTGTTTCCTGTGCACTGGCTTCAAAAGAAAAGACAATTGCCGTACAGAAGAAAAAAGATGTCAGTATTGTAAAAAAATTTTGCTTATTCATCCTTATATTTTTTAGTTAAAAAAAATGACATTCACTTAATTAACTAAGTCAGAGGGGTGAAGTGTTATAATTAATAGCATAAAAATAAAAAAAACCGGATGCGCTAAATGAGCAGCATCCGGGTCTCAATCATGTATGTGGTAACTACTCTACCGGAAAGAGCCTGTCCAGCTCTTCCATGGTAAATAATCTTGAACGAATAATGAAGCGTACGCCCATCGGAATTTCCAGAGAGAAACTTGAACCTCTTCCTTTGGTAACATCCACCGTAAGCTGTGTATGCTTCCAGTACTCAAACTGGTCACGTGACATATAGAATTTGCATCTGTAAATATCTCCCAGGTAAATATCGCTTCCACCGATTTTGAACTCACCAGCAGTATAGCACATGGGAGAGGAACCGTCGCAGCAACCGCCACTCTGGTGAAACATCAGGTCACCATTCACGTCCCTGAGTTCATCAATTACTTCTTTGGCCTTGTCTGTTACCAGCACACGGGCTACATACTCTTTTTTTTCGGTAGTTTGCTGTTCCATTATTGCAGATTTTAGGGGGTTTGAATGAGATAAGCGAAAAGGGTAAATCCTGGTTCGGAACCAAAATTACTGATACCCTTATAAAACAGGAAATCAGGCTCTTTGTTGAGCCTGAATTCCTCATACAGACAGGTACAAACTTATATTCTAGAAAAATCCTTTGGCATTCTTGTCATAAGAAACCAGCATGTTTTTGTTCTGACGATAGTGGTTCAGCATCATGTGGTGGTTTTCACGGCCTATGCCAGACTTCTTATAGCCACCGAAAGGTGCATGGGCAGGGTAGTCATGGTAGGTATTTACCCAAACACGACCAGCCTGAATCTTACGGGCTACACCAAATGCTTCATGCATGTTACGTGTCCAAACACCGGCACCCAGGCCATAAAGTGTTTCATTGGCGATCTGGATAGCCTCAGCCTCGTCCTTAAAAGTAGTGACTGAAGTAACCGGCCCAAAGATCTCTTCCTGGAACACCCGCATTTTGTTGTGTCCCTTGAAGAGGGTAGGCTGAATGTAGTAGCCCTCAGAATACTCACCACTCATCTTGAACGCATCGCCACCGGCAAGTACTTCTGCTCCTTCTTCTTTACCTATGCTGAGATAAGAAAGAATCTTCTCGTACTGATCATTAGATGCCTGAGCACCCATCATGGTTTCAGTATCAAGAGGATTGCCGAGCTTGATTTTTTTGGTACGCTCAATTACTCTTTCAATAAATGGCTCATAGATAGACTCTTCAATCAGGATACGGGAGGGGCAGGTACAAACTTCACCCTGGTTGAGCGCAAACATGACCGCTCCTTCCACACACTTATCCAGGAATTCAT
Source organism: uncultured Porifericola sp. (assembly GCA_964518125.1). Classification (GTDB taxonomy): domain Bacteria; phylum Bacteroidota; class Bacteroidia; order Cytophagales; family Cyclobacteriaceae; genus Catalinimonas. The sequence continues at coordinate 30,567 of CAZFFW010000045.1, read as the reverse complement.
CGTCTTGATCCATTACGGACTTAAAGAAAACGTTGGGGGATTTACCACCTAATTCCAGCGTTACAGGAACAATGTTTTCAGAGGCATACTGCATGATCAGACGGCCAGTGGTAGTTTCTCCGGTAAAAGCAACTTTGTTGACACGGGGAGAAGAGGCTAGCGGCTTTCCGGCTTCCGGTCCGTACCCATTGATCACGTTCAGCACTCCAGGAGGTACCACGTCTTTGATCAGTTCCATAAAGATGATCAGTCCGGCAGGGGTCTGTTCCGCTGGTTTCACGATCGTACAGTTACCGGCGGCAAGGGCAGGTGCGATCTTCCAGGCAGCCATCAGCAGGGGAAAGTTCCAGGGGATGATCTGTGCAACTACTCCCAGGGGCTCTTTGATATTGTAGGAAACTGTATTGGCATCCAGTTCGGCCAGGCTACCTTCTTCAGCACGGATGACACCGGCAAAGTAGCGGTAGTGGTCTATAGCCAGGGGAAGGTCAGCGGCCAGCGTCTCTCTGATAGCCTTACCATTGTCCCAGGTCTCCACAGCAGCCAGCATCTCCAGGTTTTCTTCCATGATATCGGCTATCTTATTGAGTACCCGGCTTCTTTCGGCAGCGGGCGCATTGCCCCAGGCATCTTTGGCGGCGTGAGCGGCATCCAGTGCAAGTTCTACATCTTCTTTGGTAGAGCGTGCGATTTTGGTAAAAGGCTTTCCATCTACTGGTGAAATATTCTCAAAATAGTTGCCTTTTACGGGAGCTACAAACTTGCCTCCAATGAAATTATCATATTTTTCTTTAAAGTTAGGCTTGTTGTGTACCATTTTTGTAATTATTTAGGGTTATAAATTATATTTCAATAATACCGACTTTCATTTACAAGAAATATTGATAAACTATCAAAAAGTAGCTATTTTGTGTCAAGCCTCACAACTAACTGCTTAATCTATGCATGATCAATTGCTTGAACAGATCAAACCTGAGCAGATCATTGAAAACCGTAAGGTTTACAGTGGAGAAAACTCAGAGCTATGTTTATACGAAACTTTCCAGGAAGCTGAAATGGTCAATTTTGGCCACCTCAACAATCCAGTTCTGCTCTTTATGTTAAGTGGGAAGAAAGTCATCCACGAGGATGCAAATTCCCAGAATAGTATTTTTAACTTCATGCCCGGTGATTCCCTGGTAATGGCCCCACAGGAACTTGTGCAGATTGACTTCCCCAATGCCACACCCGCCAACCCTACTCAGTGCCTTACGCTGGAAATCGGTTGCTCTATTATAAGGAGTACGCTCAACCAGCTGAAAGAAGTAGTGCCGGGTGATGAAAAAACCCTGCTGCTGGATGATGACAACCTCAAATACGAGAGTATCAAAGATCACCGCATTAATAGCGCAATCCATCGTATCTGCAGCTACTACACCAATCAGTTTGACCAGACATCCAGAAAGCTGCTGATAGACCATACGCTTCAGGAACTGGTGATCCTGATGATGCAAACCAAGGCCCGTAAGATTCTGATGTCTAAAAATGGCAATGATATGCCACGCCTGGAGTTTATTATTGATTATATCATGGAACACTTACAGGAGGACCTGAGTGTTGATGAACTGGCAGAAAAAGCCTGTATGAGTAAACCTACTTTCCATAGGTATTTCAAGAAGTTCCTTGGCATGTCACCGGTTGATTTTATCAACACCAAGCGTATGCAACTGGCTAAGCAGATGCTGGTACAGGGCAATAGTGCGGTGAGTGATGTCTGTTATGCCGTAGGTTTTAACAATACTTCCCATTTTATCCGCTCATTTAAGAAGCAGTACGGATACACACCCAAGCAATATCAGAAGCATATTTTTAGCAACTGATGATTTCTATTCTTTGAATGCTGGCTATATTAGCAGACAGAAACTTGTTAATATGGCTCATTCTTCAGAATCTTCTACAGACGTCCTCATTGTCGGAGCAGGCCTTTCCGGGCTTTGCGCGGCCATCCATCTGAAAAAGTACGGTTTCCGTGTCAAAGTGCTGGAGGCTGAAGACAGGGTAGGAGGGCGAATCAAAACAGATGTTTTGGATGGTTTCCTCTTGGACAGAGGTTTTCAGGTACTGCTGACTGCCTATCCCGAAAGCAGGGAAATGCTTGATTACGATGCCCTTGACCTCAGGGCTTTTCTTCCCGGCGCCATGATCCTGAGCACCGATGGTAAATATGAGATCATGGATCCTCGCCGTGAACCTTCCTCAGCCTTTAGTACCCTGTTTTCAAAAGTGGGTTCATTCTCTGATAAGATGAGGATATTAAGCCTTAGCCTGAGGCTTAAAAAGATGAGTGTGGATGAAATATTCATGCAGCCTGAAAAAAGTACCCTGGCAGTATTGCAGGACTATGGATTCAGCGAAAGGATGCTGCGCAATTTCTTTCAGCCTTTTATGGCCGGTATTTTTCTGGAAAATGCGCTTACGACTTCCCGAAGAGAATTTGACTTTGTTTTTAAAATGTTCACAGAGGGAGATACGACCGTTCCGGCGGGAGGTATGGAAATGATCCCCCGGCAACTGGCCGATAAGTTAGGGAATGGCCATATCTTCTGTAACCAGAAGGTAACCAATATCAGCGGTCAAAAGGTGACTACCGAAGGCGGTCAGACTTACGAGGCGCCTGTCATTCTATTGGCAACCGAGCCTTTAGGCTATGTCAGTCGTTACCTGAACGGCGGCAAGAATGCTGTAAGGTACCATAGTACCACCAATATGTACTTCAGTACTGATCATGCCCCATTTGAAAAAGGCTTAATCGCACTGAATGCCAAAGGTAACAAGCTGGTAAACAACGTTTGTGTCATGAACAAAATAGCACCCGCTTATGCCCCAGAAGGTAAAAACCTGCTTTCTATTTCTATCAACGGTTTGCAGCAAACTGCTGATGAAGTGCTGGAACAACAGGTGAAGAAAGAACTTTCCCAGTGGTTTGGCAATCAGACCAGTGCATGGCAGCACCTCAGAACCTATCGTGTGCAGTATGCACTGCCGGACCAGGATAGTGTAACCCATGAGGCGGATGCCTCACAGCTAAAGCTACGCGAGGGGCTTTATGCTGCCGGTGACTACCTGCTGAACGGGTCCATCAATGCTGCCATGCGATCGGGGAGGATAGCCGCTGATGTGATTAAGGAAGAACTGGTGAGTGCCTGAAAAATTAAGAACAATACTTTACAAGTGTCTATTCGTCAAGTGGCAGGATTTCTACCTTACGAAAATCAATGGGATGGCTTTCGCTCTGTAGCGAAATATAACCCGACCGGAGTACTTGCCCGTCTGTTTTCACCTCTTCAGGATAGCCGCTGACCACACCACCTCCCACCTGGGGTTGGCTGTATTGCAGCACCGTATCACCATTTACCACATGCTGTATCAGGGAGTCTGCATACACGATCACCTCTGCCGTCACCCACTGATCACCCCGATAAGTCTGGGAAGTGGAATTAATGCAGTGTTGCTCTACTAATTCCCCGTCCATGACTACATGCGTACCGGGAGTGCACAGGTTACAGGTGCTACGCTCGCCCTCTTCCGGTCCGCCCAGTAGCTGCACTTCTATAGAAATGGGGAAGTCCTGTTCCAGCCCCATGGTTTCCGGTGCCTGTCCGTGTACCATGATACCGCTGTTGCGCCAGGCCCAGCCTTCGCCATTGGGTGCCTGCTCTCCGGTAAAGCGGTATTCTACCCGGAATTTGTAGCTGGAAAAAGGTTCTTCATAAAAAAGATGTCCGTATTGCTGGGCAAAGTCGTCATATCCGTCGTAGCGGACTTGCAGCAGGCCGTCTTCCACCCTGAAGGTATTGGCATAATTCTCACCCAGTGCATATCCGCGAATTTTGGGTATCCAGCCCTGCATATCTTCTCCGTTGAAGAGAGAAATCCACTGTTCGTCATCTTCAGTAGCTGTCTGGACCGGGGGCTGTTCGGCGTTTTCTTCCTGCTGAGAGGGCCCGCAGGAAATTGCTAATAAAAAAAGCAGGAATATGTAAATATGATATCTGTTCATCTGAGGCAATATAAAGAAATGCCCGTATGAGATTTCCATACGGGCTGGTTAAAAATCCGCTACAATTTTGGTTTATCTACTCCATGGGGTTATAGTCCACCACAAAGACATCTTCCAGGATATCAAGTGATCCCAGCAACTGGCCAAATTTCTTGTGCTCGGGATGGGGTAGATAGTTGTCCCTGGCCTCAGCACTCTCAAAGGTGAGCAGGTAGACATGTGAAAATCCCTGGTCTTTGCCCTCGGGGCTGTTGTTGATGCCATATTCAAAATCTACGATTCCCGGTATTTTGGTTTGCAGATCACGAAAGCTGTCGTTTACCTGCTTGATCTTGGACTGGGGCGCATCTTCCTTGTACTTGAAGACGACCACGTGACGAACGGTTTCGGAGGCGTTTTGCATGTGCATGACAAATGAACTGGCAACAAAGGCCAGCAGGATAGAAAGACTGATGTAATACTTTTTCATGTTGTGATTGAGTAGTGTAGGCAGCAAGATATTAATTTTTTGGAAACATTGCAGAACAGATTAACGGTCAGCGCAGGAAGCCTTTGAAATACTGCTTAATTTTTCTACTTTATTGTAAGCCTAGTTCAACTATAATGCACTTATTCCTTCCAGACCATCGCTCTTTTTTTGCCAGACCATGGTATACGCCTCTTCGTCTGGGTATGACGCTTCTGTTACTTTTTAGCGTGGTCCGTTTTGCGCTGGTGCTGCATGCTGCCCGTAGCGGAAATTACCAGTACGTTTCCCTGATCTTCCTTCTCATGATGGTCCTGCCATTTGTATTATTGAAGAAAGAAGGACGGCAGAAGATTGGCATTCAGAAGGTAAAAAACTGGTTTGCTTTTTTGGGTGCTGTTATCATGGGGCTGTTGGGTAGCGGGCTGCTGTATGGCATTATGCTGGCCTTATTCGGCAACAGTGAGGCACATGCTTATGTGTACATTGCAGGGAGTTACCAGAACCTTCCGGGCCTGATGTTGGAAGGAGAGCGGCTTCAGTATTTTTTTATCTATAGTCTGATTAGTATGAGTTTCAGTCCTCTGGGAGAAGAGCTTTTTTATCGTGGTTTGATCCATGAATACTTTGCAACTGTTCTGGGTGACCTCCGAGCGTCATATCTGGATAGTGCTGCCTTTGCCCTGGTACATTTGGCCCATTTTGGCATTATCTACCAGGAAGGTCAGTGGCAGTGGCTGGTTTTGCCATCCCTAATCTGGATGACAGGCCTGTTTCTGATTTGCCGCATATTCTTTTTTGCACGACAGAAAAGTGGCTCAATCTGGGGAGCTGTTGTAGCCCATGCCGGATTTAACCTGGGGATGAATTATTTTATTTTTTTTCATTTGCTTGGGTGATTATCTGTAGATTTCCTTTTTTCAACACCCTTTTGCTTAGCTTTACCTTCCTGAATTTTTCTCAAGACCAACCCCAACTACTGTATGCCGACTAAAGCCAAAGTTTTCCTGGATCATGATGGTGGTGTAGATGACCTGCTGGCGCTGCTGCTGGTGCTCACCATGGAAGAGACAGAACTGCTGGGAATCAACATCACCCCCGCTGATTGTTATCCGGATTCTGCCGCCGAAACCTCCTCCAAGTTCCTCCAGCTAATGGGGCAGCCCCAGATAGAGATTGCCATCAGTAGGGCCAGGGGTATCAATGCTTTTCCCGATGTATGGCGTGCCCAGCCCCAGATCATCAATGCTTTTCCACAACTGCTTAACATGCCTTTTTTTGAAAGGCCACTTAGTCCACTGGAAGGAAGCGAGTTTATTGTCAGGAAGCTGATGGAAAGCGATCAGCCGGTTTCTTACCTGATGACCGGCCCCTGTACCACCCTGGTGCATGCCCTGAGAATAGAACCGGCTATCCGGCAGAAGATCGGACAAATCATCTGGATGGCAGGGGCTATCCACGTGCATGGTAATGTGCGGACCTATACGCATAATGGTTCTGCCGAATGGAATGTATACTGGGATGCGGCCTCGGCGCACTGGCTGATCGGGCAGGACCTGCCGCTTACCATTGTCCCTCTTGATGCTACCAATAAGGTACCGGTTAGCATGGAGTTTCTCAGAAAGTTGGCACAACAAAACGAATATGAACTCTCTCACCTGGCTTCTCTGTGCTGGGCGATTACGGTCAATACTATTCCCGGCTACGATTATCTGTATCATATGTGGGATGTACTCGCCGCTGCCTTTGTAGGACGACCCGAGTTTTTTCACTGTAAAAAGATGGAACTGGAAGTATCAACCCAACTTCCTAACGAAGGGGAAACTACAGAAGAGCCGGGAAGTGGAAAATGGGTAAATGTGGTGCAGGATGTAGAAAACAAGCCATTTTACTACTATCTGCTGGAGCAGTCCAGGAGAAATTTTGGCCAAGACTAGTCCCAGATCATGAACTTTCTCAGTAGTTTCAGGAAAGGATACTGAAAGTTGAAAGCAAAGCGAGCGGATGGTTGACTACGGACATAGCCGTTTTCAATAAACTCAATACCAGCAGCACTGATTTCGTAGAAGTCAGCCGTACGACTGTGTTCTCCTCCCGCACTACAGGAGAAGCTTAACTGCAGATGGCCGTCCAGCAGCAGTTGGGCAATAAGGTCGTATGAAAGGGAAAGAGGTATTCCCATGCTGATACTGATGCTGTAGGCATTCAGACTGTATCCCCTGCTGTCAAAAAATTCTTTGAGCACGAGATACCGGTTAGGCTTTCTTGCTTGCATACCTTGAATATACAAAATATAGTGCTTATTCCATGAAGCTGGCCGATAGAGAAGGTGAAAAGTGCCTGTTACGAACCTATTGGGAAACAGGTGGTTAAACAACTATGAAATATACCATGCTATACCCACCTTTACTGCTTTTTCTGATGGCCATCTGTCTGGCAGGATGTGATGAGGAAGAGACCGATGATACTGTCAACCCGGACCGTTCAGCCGTGTACAATTACTTCAACGAAGTAGCGCTGGGGTCTGAATTTGGCAACAGCTCACAGCATATCAGAAAATGGCAGAATGACATGCGGATTTTTCTAAAGGGTGATGAAATCCCTTATATGGAAACTGAGCTTGAGCGCATTGTGCAGGAGCTGAATGAAATCATTGAGCCAATCACCTTAACAGTGGTTGATCAGGAAGCAGATGCCAACTACATCGTTTACCTGGGGAGTGGGGAAAATTATGCATCTGACATTGAGCCCAATGCAACCCCTTATGTAGAGGCTAACCTGGGTTTTTTCTGGGCGTACTGGGACAGTGATTTTGTTATCAATCGCGGGAGTATGTACGTAGACGTATTTCGTATAGTGGATCAGGATGCGCAGCGACATCTTCTCAGAGAAGAACTTACCCAGTCGTTGGGGCTGATGAACGATTCTGAAGAAGACCCCGGAAGTATCTTTTTTGCTAACTGGACTACCACTACAGAATATGCCCCAATAGACCGTGACCTCATAGAGCTACTATACAATACACCCATAGAAGCCGGTATGGATGCCACGCAGGTGGAGCAGGTATTGGCAGACCTTGATTGAGTTGGTCAGAAGATGGAGGACTCGCTGCGGGTCGTGAACCTTTCCAGAAATTTCATGCCCCGATAAGAATTCCCCTTGGGGTTAAGGCCCGGACTCCAGACAGTAATCGCATACTGCCCCGGGTGAAGTGCCACAATGCCTCCGCCAACCCCACTTTTGCCGGGTAACCCTACCTCATAGGCAAATTCGCCTGCTTCATCATAAAAGCCACAGGTCATCATAATAGAATTTATTCTTTTGGCTTCACTACTGCTGACTATTCGCTTTTTTGTAACTGGGTCCCGACCTCCATTGGCCAGAAAAAGAAATGTCCGGGAAAGCTCCCTGCAGTTCATGCGGATAGAACAGAGATGGAAGTAAAAATCCAGTACAGCCTCTACATCATTGTGGATATTTCCAAATGAACGGATCAGGTTGATGAGGGCTACATTCCGGTAACCTTCTGACTTTTCAGAATTGGCCGTGGAGGCGCAGTAGTCAATAGAATCGTCATTTGCCAGTAGCTGGATGTACTGGATAAAGTCATCATAGGGATTTTGCAGTTCGCTGATCAGGATGTCACAAATCACCAACGCCCCTGCATTGATGAAGGGATTACGGGGAATGCCATGCTCGTATTCCAGCTGAACCAGGGAGTTAAAGGGTGTACCGGCCGGTTCCACACCCACTCTTTTCCATATTTTTTTGCCGAGCAGGGTAAACGCCAGGCTCAGAGAGAGCACTTTAGCAATACTTTGTATAGAGAAAGGCTCATGCCAGTCACCTGTACCAATGCACTGATGTTCAATGGTACTGAGACAGACCCCAAAATTTTCAGGGTTTACCAGTGCCAGTTCTGGTATGTAAGTAGCTACCTTGCCTTTGCGCGGGTCTTTTTTTACCTCCTCAAAAGCTTCCTCTATGATAGCCTGGTAGTTCATTTGACCTAGCTTATTTATGTGACAAAAAAAGCCTGATGGTATGATGCATCAGGCTTTCAAGGATTAAACTAATTTATTACAGTTACTAAAACTCGTAATATGCAGAGACCTGTAGTACCGAGTTGGCTCCTGAAGCACTTCTGAAAAATTCTTTACCCAGGGCATCGGCAAATCCCTGTGAGTAGCGTACGCCTATTCCCAAACCACTGTTGGCTGTATAGGTGACTCCGGCGCCCATGCCCACATCCACAAAGTTTGTTTCATCTTGTGAAACGTCAAAGCGTTCTACATTATCCATCAGTTCATGAAAACTCTGACGGGATGATACCAATACGGCAAAGTATGGCCCCAGTTCAATACTAATATTGTCGGTGACACCAAATTCTGCCATGATCGGCAGGCTGATATAATTAAGGTCTACAGAGTAATCTTTGAAAAAGGCAAACTCATCCGCACGGGTACCCTGCATACTGTAGAGTAGTTCGGCTTTGGCGCTAAGTCTGCGGGTAAAGTTAAATCTACCATAAAATCCAATATGCAATTGGGTTTGAACATCTGAGTTAATCACCTCAGCGTCGTTAAATGTGCTGAAATTAAGCCCTCCTTTGAGTCCGAAATTAAAGTTACGATCAACATAACTGATGACTTCATCAACTTCCTGTTCTACTTCCTGACGGGCTTCCTGCATTTCTTCGCTTTGCTGCTGGTTTTCTTCCTGTGCCAGGATAGGGGCATTGAGGAATAGCATAAATAAACTCGTTACTAAGAGTGAAAAATTTTTCATAATCCGTTAATTTAGTTTAAAAAATATGTTACTTATTTTACCTTACGTTCTTGGTATATAAAGTAATAGCGTCATTAATGTTTACAATAATTAAAACTTTTGATGTTTTATATAAAATAAATATGTGCTCTGTTGATGTTATTATTTTAAAAAATGCCATCATTTCCATTTTGTGGCTGATTTTGCTCTTTAAGTGTATCCTCCTTTAGTCCTTTTTTTTTCTGTTTAAGCTTTCAGTAAATCCTTCTCCATACTGGCTTACAATATCCCTGGAGCAGTATTGTTACGTTCAGGAGGGTAGGCCGAAAAATGGATATTTAGACGAGTCAGTATTTCCGTTCTATAGATAGATGATGAAAAGCCTATATTTTTGATTTTCAAATACTAATTTACCAGCTGATTTCTAACAACCTAAATACTTTAGCTGATGTCGTTCTATTTGGTATCCAAATCTGGCTCCCAGGCTTTTTCGTTATTACTCTTCTGTACACTATCGCTTGCTCTTTTTTCAGTTGCTTTTGCCCAGTCCCCAAACTGTACGATCAGGGGCACTATTCATGACGATGTTACCCAGGATGCATTGCCTTATGCTACTATCAGTCTGTTTCAAAAAGCCGACAGTGTTCTGGTATCAGGCAGCATTTCTGATGAAAAAGGTAACTTCAGCCTGGACGCTGGGGCTGGTGAATACTACGCTGTCATCAATTTTATGGGCTATACTTCCAAAACGATTAACGAGCTGATCATTAGGACTGGCCAGAAAACAATGGAACTGGGGGAAGTGGGGATAGCAGCCCAAACTACCGATCTGGACGAAGTGGTCGTGACAGGTGAAAAGGACCTGGTGGAATTGACCCTGGATAAAAAAGTCTTTAATGTAAGCCAGGACCCTATCAATGCCGGCAGAACTGCCGCCGATATACTGGGCAATCTGCCCTCTGTCACCATGGATGGTGAAGGTAATGTCAGCCTGAGAGGTAGCAGTAATGTGCAGATACTCATTGACGGCAAGCCTTCCGGTTTGCTAAGTTTTGATGGAGCTGATGGCCTGCGGCAGCTGCAGGGTGGGCTGGTAGACAACATTGAGATTATCACCAACCCCTCCGCCAGGTATCAGGCAGAAGGTATGGCTGGTATCATCAATATCGTATTGAAAAAGGAACGCAGCCGGGGTGTCAATGGCTCTTTTGACTTCACCGTAGGTCAGCCTGATAATTATGGGGCGGCGATCAACCTGAACTACCGCAAGGAGAATCTTAACTTCTTCATCAACTACGGGATGATCTACCGGAATATTGCCAATCCTCACAATACGCTTTACCAGGAAGTCTATTCCGATACTACTTTTATTACCCGCCAGCGTAATACCTCCCGTCAGACGGTGCTCAATAACAATGTCCAACTGGGCGCTGATTACTTTTTTGGTGAGAACAACATACTTACCACCTCCTTTACTTATCGCCATGCCAAGGGCAAGCGGAATACGGAAATTGAATACAAAGACTATCTGTTTAACCTGCAGAATCAGCAAAGTACCATTCGCCGCTTTCAGGATGAGGATGAAACCGAACCCAACCTGGAGTATTCGCTCAATTACCAGAAAAAATTTGAAAGGGAAGATCATGAGCTCACCGCCATTCTCAGCTATATAGACAACTGGGAAGAGTCCGATCAACTATACACGCAGAAATTCTTTTTGCCAAGTGAGCAACCTTCAGGCATACCCGATGAACTGCAGCGTTCCTATAACTACGAAACGGAGAAACAACTACTCCTGCAGGCGGATTATGTGCAACCCTTTGGGGAAGAGGGAAAGTTTGAAGCTGGTATCAGGAACACCCTTCGGGATATTACCAACGACTTTCTGGTCACCGAGCAAAGAGAGCAGGAGTGGGTAACCCTGGACGGGCTGGACAATGATTTTTATTACGATGAAAATATCTATGCCGCCTATCTGATGCTGGGCAATATGATCAAAAAAATTGGCTACCAGCTGGGTTTGAGGGCAGAATATACCGACCTCACTACCGAACTCCTGCAGACCGCCGAGGTCAACGAAAGAAATTACCTCAACTTTTTTCCCTCAGCGCACTTCACCTACGATTTGCCCAATGAGCACCGACTTCAACTGAGCTACAGCCGCAGGCTTCAACGGCCTACCTATAATGACCTGACGCCTTTTGTCACTTTCTTTGACAACCGGAATTTCTTCAGTGGCAATCCTGACCTTAACCCGGAATATACCGATGCCATTGAGGCCGGTCATATCAAATACTATGAAAAAGCTTCCATCAGCTCAGCCCTTTATTACCGGCATACTGATGATAAAATCCTGCGCATCAGGGATGTAGATGAAGAAGGAATGGCCAATACCCGCCCTTATAACCTGGTGCAGGAGATTGCGTACGGGGCCGAATTCATTACGACCTACCAGCCTGTCAACTGGTGGAAAATGGACCTCAACCTCAATTTCTTCCGCTCCCAGATTGACGGCAGTAACCTGGATCAGTCATTTGAGAGTGACACATATACCTGGTTTGGCCGGGTCAACTCCCGTTTTACCCTCTGGGGAAATACTGATTTGCAGCTGAGGGGAAACTACGAGGCTCCCCAGATTACGCCTCAGGGCCGACAACTGGCAATCGCCTTCCTGGATATTGCGATCAGCCGGGATGTGTTTAATAACAAAGGAACTTTGACCCTGAACATCATAGATGTATTCAGGAGTAACCGGGACCGCTCAATTACGGAGGGGGCAATTTTCTATACCCGGAGAAACTTCCTGCGTAGCCCCCGTACCGTAAACCTGACCCTGAACTACCGGCTGAACAAGGGGAAGGCATAGTTGATGAGAAGCCATTCAAATAACAGAAAACCAGCTATTTAGCCATGCTTGGTTAGAGAAAAACTTTAATGGCTTGGTTTAGTCTGGAATGCTAGAATTTGAAGGTAAGCCTTTTGATTAGCGACTTTTTTGGTAAAATCATTATCTTTTAACTTTTAATGAATAAGTGCATCCTTTGCTTTAGGTTGTACATAAAAACTTACTGTTTACAATGAAACGACTCCAAACCTACTGCCGGCAGCTGCTCCTTTTAGTAGTGCTGATTTTTGTGCATCAACTGCTGATGGCCCAGGCCAATTCCCCGGTGCTTATCGTGCAGGATGAAATGCCGCAGATAGAAGTACTGGCCGATTTCCTGCGCAATACAGGCAATCTTACGGTGGACATCGTAGACCAGGACAATCTTCCGGAAAGCATGGACAAATACAGAGCGGTGATCGGGTTTATCCATGGCCGCCTGGAGATTCCTACCGAGGAGGCCATTATCCGTTACACCGAAGCAGGTGGCAAGTATGTCTGTCTACACCACTCCATTAGCAGTGGAAAAGCATCAAATCCTCATTATTTTGATTTTCTGGGCATCCAATTAGACCATCCTGAGTTTTCTTCCCACCCGGTAAAGCCCGGAGCAGGCTACGGCTGGTACCATGACGGTGAGAATGGCATCACGCTGAGACTGGTCAATCTGAACCAACATCATTACATCACCAACCATAACATTAGCTGGGGAAACCCCATCAGTTACAGTTCTTCTGACGGGCCTTCGGTAGAGGGCATGTATCCCAGTATTGCACTGCCCAAGACGGAAGTCTATATGAACCATAAATTCAGCGACGGCCGGGAAAAAACGGTATTGGCCGGTTTTAAGTACTACGATCCTCGAAACGGGGAGCTATTTATGCAGGACCGTGCTGTCTGGTACAAAGCTTACGGAGAGGGAATGATCTTTTACTTTATGCCGGGCGAAACCCCGGCTGACTACCAAAATCCGCAAATCGCCCAGATGATCCTCAATGCAATCCTATGGGAGCAAGGACAGTAGCAGAAGGCCAGCATGTTTGCCAAAAACACAAAAAGGTGAAGCGCAAGCTTCACCTTTTCTATTAGTTTTTATCGGCCTTAATTAATCATATGTAAACGCCGTCTTTTTTTACATTTGCGCGGTCTTTGTCGCTATACTTAAGCGTACGCATCGCCGGCTCATAGCCTTCCTTGGCACTTTTGATCGTAGCAATCTGGCTCAATATCACGCCGTATATTACTTTTGAAACAATATCTGCCGTGGTGAACATTGCCTGACGACCTACCATTCCCCATGAAGTATCCCAGAACCAGGGCACCAGGTATGCCATGGGATATAGTGTCCAGGAAAGGATCAGTATCCAGAATACCGCGCGCCAGCGTCCGTGGGTTTCCTGGGGCTGATACTTCAGGTTACGGAAGATGGATGTTCCTACAATGTAGCAGATGTAGATCATAAATACGGTACTCACACCACCCCAAAGCAGCAGTCGCTCAATACTCACAACCTCATAGAACTGACCTACATACCCGGTCCAGATCATCAGCAGACCACCGACTACAAATCCGATAAAATTTTTGCGGAAACTGGCTCCACTCAGTCCTAATACTACCAGCATCTGGGTAAGCAGCATGGGTACATCTATAGACCAGTTGACGTAGCGGTAACCGTTAGAAAAAGTACTGTCACCTAATACCCACAGTCCATCTTCCCATACGAAGGCATTGCTCCATACGATAGATTGATTGGCCAGGATCAAAGCCGCGGACACCATGACCACAGCCGATAACCAGGATGACAGGCGATACTTGGGGGCTGAATCTTTGGCGGTAGACAGGAAATAGACCAGTCCGGCAGCCTGACAGCCAAATCCAAGGGTAAGGATATGGCTTACAATATCAAATTGCATGGAGGTATACTGAAAAAGGTTCTCCATGTTCTGAAAGGAATAAAATTCTAAAGTCTCCATATACAGAAGGTTAAAAAATGAAAGTTTGGTTTACTCTTTTTAAGTATTAAAAAAAGAAATTGTTGGCCGAAGAAGGCTGTTTAATTTTTATTCTTAAAAAATTAACATGATTATAGGGTATAAAGCACCGTATCAATTAGAATATTATTATTTATGGCTAACAATCTTGCTCATAAGGTTTTGCATGGCGCTGTTTCGTTGGGAAAAAAGCTGGATTTTTTGTCGGTTGCGTCTGTTGACTTTGGTAAGATGAGGAGGGGGAAGAAGCCAAAGTGATCCTGTTGGGTGTTGAAATAAAATAGCTGAAAATACTACAAGCCCGTATCCTAAGAGACCCTTTACCAGGGTAGTCTTTGAATAGATTAACGGCAGAGTGCTACCCTATTAGTTCATAGAAAAAAAAACTGGGTAGCCCATAGGGCCACCCTTTATATCAGGTAGTTACCGCCCAAAGTGCTGGCTTATTGATTGAGTGAAAGCATGTGAATAAGCTCTCTGATTTCCTTATCACCAGGTTGGCGGCCATATTCGCATATTTCAAATGCTTCCGCCTGTTTGATTTGTCCGCCCCGCTTATCGCCATAATATTTTTTCAGCGTTTTCCTGACTTCTTTGGCAGGTTTAGATTTCCACTGCTTCTTCAGCCATTGGAAACGCTTTTCATTGTCTTCGGGTACCTCTTCCAGTTTACCCTCAATCCAGGGTAGCCACTCGTAAAACTGGGAGTCATGGGCATGGAGCGCCATAAGTTTGGCTTCATAAACCTCCTCTATATTGATGGCAATATGTGGCTGAAAAGGATAAGGTTTTTTGAAATGATCCTGGAAGTAGAGGAAAAGTGGGTTTTTCCGTAAAGGAGGAGCTTTGATCACCACATTGGGTACCATCACCATGTAAGCGGCATCCTGCACCAACTGCGAAGTGTAGCGATGGTCTGGGTGATAGTCATTCGGGCGATGGGTGATCACGATATCAGCCTGCCACTCCCTGATTTTCTGTATTATCAGGTTACGGTTATACAGCGTGGGCTCAAGCTGTCCGTCGTGGTTATCCAGTATTTCGTAGGATACACCCAGTACCTGGGCGGCTTCAATGGTTTCTTTGCTTCTTCGTGCCACCAGTTCCTCACCCATCAGTTCGTGGTGACCGGCATCTCCGTTGGTTACCGAAATGAATTTTACATCATGGCCTTTGGCCGAAAAAAGTGCTGCGGTGCCACCACCGAATACCTCACAATCATCCGGATGGGCGCCAATCATAAGAATGTTCATAGTCTTTACTTATTTCTAGCTAAGTTACTTGGGTTAATTAATAGTAAAATTCTCTTGCTCATAAATTAGTAGCGTCCTGCGCCTGCAGCACGCTAAGTTTATCACCCAGGCGGATCGTTCCGCTTTTGATAATACGGGCCGTAATGCCTCCGTGTCCACGCATGGCATTGTAGCCACCCTCTCCCAGGTTCTCCTCCATCCGCGAACAGGGATGGCACTGCCCGGTCATCTGCAGTACTGCACCTCCCAGCCTGAATTGCCGATCTTTCAGGGCGAGCAGGTTAATTCCTTTTATCACGATATTCCTCCTCAGTATAGCCGGGTCAATCTTATCTTTACCCAGCATAGAGGCCACTGCGGTAATATGTTCGGCACTAATCAGGGTAACCTGCCTTTTGCCTCCCGGACCGCCACCGTAGTGGTCATTTTCCAGACCGTGGGCTACATCGGCAAAAACAGATTCCAGGGGTTGAGGAGCCTGCATACGCTGAGGTCTTACGCTGATATGTACCACTTCTCCCTGCTGGGGCAGCCGGTTCATCAGGTCTTTGATAGTTACGCCATCCGGTCTCATCAGTGAATCATATGATTAAATAAACAATATTCAGTTGCTGCAGATTTTATCATTTTGAAATAGGCAGTCTTAATTTCCACGAATATACTGAATAGTGCCTTAAAGAAAACCTGTCAGCAAAGTTCAAAATGCCTCTAATTTTCAGTGTCTACTGCCTCAAACATGATCTTTCTGCCAGAATTAGCGCTTCTTCTGGTAGCAGTATTTCTGCTGTCGGGGTCTGGTATTTGCATACGTTTGTATGATTTTCAAAATGTTATGCTGCGTTCATATGTACAATAATAATTGTCCGATACTGTTTACTCAAACAGTGTCATGAAGTCAGCATGCAGCGGATAAAGTTTGAAATGCAGCCTAAGCCTATCAGGCAGAATAAGTACTGAGGAATACCGTTAAAGATTTACCTTTTATGAAGATAAAGTTTGTTATGCTTTTTGGGCTATGCCTGTTTACGCTGAACAGTTACGCCCAGAAATACAGCACCGCTGTCGGACTTCGTTTTGGCAACGGTCAATACGGCATTACTGCCAAACAGCGGATTCTGCCTACCCTGGCAGCAGAAGGCCTGCTGACTGCTGCCGAGCGTGAAATGAGGGGTACAGTGTTGCTGGTCAAGCATTTTCCTATACTGGGGAAGGGCCTGAACGCTTACCTTGGTGCAGGAGCGCATATGGGAGGCCTGAAGGATTATGGTCCGATCATGGGCGTAGATGCCATGGTAGGACTGGAAATGAAAATTCCCTTTTTGCCGCTGGTAGCCTCAGTTGATTTCAAACCTGCCTACCATATCATTCACGAAGACTGGTTTGATGCCAATACTGCCGTTTCCGTGCGGTATATCATTGCCAAGGATAAGAAAAAGCAGCGGAAGAAAGCCCGTGAAAAGCGGAAAAAACGGAAAGAAAGGGAAAAAGACAAGAAAGAAAGACGCAAGGAAAGAGAAAAGCGGAAGAAAGATGGGGAAGAACAGACTTTCTGGGAAAAGATCGGCTTTCCCGGAAAAGATAAAGAAGAAAAGAATCGCTGAATGAATCCGTTTTCTGTTAAAGTTTCGTAAACTATTCTGAAACAAATTCAGTTTTTTAGTTTATGAAAACGACAATCAATATTCTTTTTCTGGGAGTAATCCTCACCATAGTAGCCTGTACAGGTAATTCACAACCAAGCCAGGCGCAGAACCAGTCCAAAGACGATCAGTACATCGGCATCTGGGAAGATGAGATGAAGGGTGAGTATGCTTACCAGTTTACTGAGCAGGAGTGGAAATCCAGGTTAGACAATGATGCCTACAATGTGCTCAGGGAAGCTGGTACCGAACGCCCCAACTCAAGCCCCCTCAATAAGGTAAAGAAACCCGGTGTATTCTACTCTGCCGCTACCGGACAGCCTTTGTTCAGGACGGAAGCCAAGTTTGAATCAGGTACCGGCTGGCCCAGCTTTACCCGTCCCATCAGCGAAAAAGCCGTGGTGCTCAAAGAAGATAACACCTACGGTATGACCCGCGTAGAGGTGCTGGACAGCAGTAGTGGCTCCCACATCGGCCATGTATTTCCGGATGGTCCCAAGCCTACCGGTTTAAGGTACTGTATGAATGGCGATGCCATGATCTTTGTCGCAGAAGGTGAAGAATTACCTCCGATAGTGAAGGAGTACCTTGAAAAGCATCCTGAAGAGAAACCGGAAATCTAGGAGATCACTGTCAGCAGTTCCTCGGGCTGGTGAATCAGGTGCGTGGGCCTCAGCCTGGCCAGGGTCTCCGCACTATGGGCTCCCCAGCTTACTGCTACCATTTCCATATTGAGCTGACGGGCAGCTTCTATATCCCGCATTTCGTCACCTACATAGATGGTTTCTTCCAGACGCAGGGAGTTTTCTCGGAGAATGCGCCCAAGTATCCTGCTTTTTCCAAAAAGATTGCTGGAAGTATAAATAAAATCAAAGTAATCCAGGTCGTGGTGCTGCAAAAATTTGCGCACGTTTTTTTCCGTATTGGAAGTTAAGATACCCAGACTGTAATCATACTGCAAGGCAGGGAGTACCTGCGGCATACCAGCATAAGGTCTGGAAAGGTGAGCTTCTTCCTGAAAAGCCCTTTTCACCTTTTTTGCAATCATGGGTACTTTCAACAGCGGTACTTTCAGTTCTCTGAATGTCTCAAGCGTTGACTTGGTCCTGTAGTAGGGAATATCTTCTATGTGTACCTTGCGGTAGCCGTACTGCTCGGCAAAGCTATTGCTGATTTCCAGCAGGCGATGCAGGCTGTCGGCGATGGTACCGTCAAAGTCAAAAAGGATGGTTTTCTTGCTTTTCAAGGCAAAGTCCGTTGGCTTTCGCCAGGGATAACGGGCGATTCACCCGCCCTGCCGATATAGCGGTTTGCATTATACAGCATGACTGCGCCGCTGAAACCTACCACCCCACCGGCAAAGATCAGGGGCTGACCCCAGCTATTCAGATCATCTGTTCCCAGCAGTATTCCTCCGGCGATTACAATGGAGTAGCCGATGGCCGAGGTGAAAATCCCTCTTTTAAACGATTTGCTGGATAGTCGCAGATTGGTTTGGGTATGCTCCAGGTCCAGTTGAAGCTTTAGTATTTCCTGTTTGAGAGAATCAGCTGCATTAGTGGATTGTGCCTTTGCTGGTATAGCCAGTAAACCGGACAGGATGACGGGCAAGGTCAGACGCAATAATAGATTCATAGAAAAGGTTTTGTAGACTCATGACAATGATAGTAAAATCTATTGATTTAACCAGTCCTTAAAGTCACTAACTCTTTCCCGGCTCACGATCATATCTACGGCAGAGGCCGGGGATGTGACCAGTCTGAGGCGGCCATTGACGTAGCTTTTGATTTCTGCAATAGCCTCTATGTTGATGATAAACTTTCGGTTAATTCTGAAAAAGCGCCTGGGATCCAGCATCTGGCTTTCCAGGTTTTCCAGGGTATAATCTATAATATATCGCTTGTGATTATCCCGCAGGTGTGTGTAGGTAACCTTACCCTCAGCATAAAAGAAAGCAATTTCCTCTACCGTTTTGCTGTAGTAGTGGTCGCCCAGTTTCATCAACAGGCGTTGTTTGTAAGATGGCATCAATCTGCGCAAAAGCTGGTCAACCATCTGGTTTTCAGTAAGGCGGCGATGATGGTGTTTTTCAAACTGCTGAAAGGCCTGCTTGAGTTCAAGGTGGTCAATAGGCTTGAGGAGGTAGTCTATGCTGTTTACCTTAAAAGCCTGCAGGGTATACTGATCGTAGGCTGTGGTAAAAATAATGGGATTATTAATTTCTACCTGCTTGAAAATATCAAAACTGGTACCATCCGATAGCTGTATATCAAAAAAGGCCAGGTCAACAGTCTGTCCGCTTTTAAAATAGTCTACGGTATCTTCTACCGTATCAAAAATGTGGGCAATTTCAGCTTGGGGGTGGCAGGAGGTAATTTGTTCGGCCAGGCGTTCGCTGGCGATAGGCTCGTCTTCAACGATGAGAACTTTCATAATCTGACGGTAGCATTAATGGTAAACGAACTGTAAAGAACTGATGGCCATCTTCCACGATAATGTCTTTCCCTGACAAGTGCCTATAGCGCAAGCTGATATTTTGCAAGCCCAGACCACGGGATGTTTCCTGACGGATTTTTCGCTGAAGATTGTTACGTACCACTAGAAAGCCGTTTTCTTCAAAAATGTTTATGTGCAGATGATTTTTTCTGGATACGGTGTTGTGCTTCACCGCATTTTCTACCAGTAATTGTACAGATGCAGGTGGGATTTGGTATTTTTCCTGTTTTTCTGTAGAAACTTCTGTTGAGATTTTTAGGGCCTCACCAAACCGTATATTGAGCAGAAAAACGTATGAATCCAGAAACTCCATTTCTGTGGCAAGGCTGGCCAGCTTTTCCTGCTGATGGTACAGCAGGTAGCGATATACCCTGGATAGCTGTTGAATAAATTCTGATGCCAGTTCGGGGTCTTTGTGCACTAAACCGGAAAGTACATTGAATGAGTTGAACAGGAAGTGGGGTTTTACCTGGTCTCTCAAAGCTTCAAAATGAGATTCTGCCGTCAGGGTTTTGAGCTTTTCCGCCTCCAGCATGCTATTTTTCAGCTTACTGTTATAGTACATGATCGCATGAATGGTATGCAGAAAAAGGTTGATCCTGAAGCTGAACGCCAGGCCTAGCCTGAATTGAGAACTACCCTGCGCAACCTCTAATCCCAGCCAGCCGGGAAGCAGGTAGGCCGCCGTGGCAGAAATAATCATGACATGGATCAGGCTGCTTAAGAAGAAAAGTATGAGGATGTTATACTTGCGTTTGAACTTGTCTTCGTTTCTGAGTAGCAGCCGGAACAAAAGCCTGTTGCTTTCCCAGATCAGCAGAACCATCAGTAGTATGATGGCAAAAAGGTAGTACTGGTTTTTGAGAAAAATAAAGAAGCTATCTCCTCCGGTAAAAAGGATATTAAAGAAAGAGTAGATGGCCAGCAGCAATATAAAAATGTACCGGAAGCGATGACCAAACATACCAGGTGAGTTTTAAAAAAAAACCGGCATCCAATACGGATGCCGGTATGAAATGTAAGAACTTTAGGGTAATAAAACCTGGTTAATCACATGGATTACACCATTGGTAGCCAGGATATTGACATCAATAACTTCAGCGTCTGTGCTAGCTTCACTATTGTCAGTGATGGTGACAGGATCTGCTACATTGATGGTGATTTCACCACCTCCGGCAGTTTCCACAGCACCACTGCTAAGGTCAGTTGAAAACACTGCCGCTGGTACTACATGGTAGAGAAGAATTGTTCTCAGCGTTGCAGCATCAGCAGCTTCAATAGCGGCCACATCAGCAAAGCCGGCATCAATAAAAGCCTGATCAGTTGGTGCGAATACGGTGTAAGTTCCATCCTCACTGCTTAGCAGGTCTACCAATGATCCGCCGGTCTCGTCAGCATTTTGCAGAGCAGCCAGCAGGAGCGTGAATTGTGCGTTTTCTTCTGCAGTAGCAGCAGCAACCACAATTCCGGCAATGCTTTCAGTAGGTGGTACGAGTACCGCATCAATCACGTGTACTACACCATTGGCCTCTTCCAGGTCAGGGATGATCACTTCAGCATAGCCATTCAGAAATATTCCATTTTCACCATTATTGCTGATGTATATCTCTTCTCCCATTCCACCTTCGTCATTATCGTAGAGTGCAGGTGCAGAAGAAGAACCGGCAGCAATGGCACTGGAAGGTACTTGTACACCCAGTACGTGGTAGAGCAGTATATCAGCCAGGTTAGGGGCTGCCAGCAATGCTGCCGCATCAGCGATACCATTCTCTGCAATGAAATTCTCAAATGCAGTATTGGTAGGGGCAAAAACAGTCAGCGTAGCTTCAGGATCAGTCAGCGCTCCGGCCAGATCAGCAGTTTCTACCGCAGCTAACAGGGTAGTAAAGCGTCCCTCAGCGTCAAATATGGCAGGCTCCAGTACTGTACCCAGGCTACTGAGGATAATTTCAGGAACAAGGACGGCATCAATTACATGCACCACACCGTTACTGGCCATGATATCCGCAGTAACTACATTGGCACTTCCGTTGATCGTTACTCCGTCGGTTGCATCAATCGCAATGGTTTCTCCACCGAGAGTAGTTTCTTCGGCGGTCAGATCACCGCTGGTTTTGATTTCACCAAGGATATGGTACTGCAGAACGCGGGTAAGCACTGATACCGGAATGTCGCTAAGTTCGTCAAAGGTATTACCGGTAGCGCTAGTCAGTGTCTCCAGTAGTGCAACAAAAGCCGCATCAGTAGGGGCAAAGACAGTTACGTTTGCGCCGGGGGCGCTGGCAGCTGCCAATAGCTCAGGGCTGGCCTGCAGAGCAGCTAATAGTATAGAGAAGTTTTCGTTTCCAGTTACAATTTCTGCAATGCTCTGGGGAGCCAGTTCTATGACAAATCCCTCAGGAACCAACACCTGGTCCACTGCGTGAATTACGCCGTTGGTGGCCAGAATATCCGCCTGCACCACTGTTCCGTTTCCAATAGATACCGTGCTTCCGCTGATACCTACAGTCAGGCTCTCACCACTGAGCAGGGTAGGGATGGTTTGACCGTCCATTAGTTCAGTAGAAAGTACTTCTCCACTAGCCACATGGTACTGCAATATTGCGATCAATGACTCCATGCTGATATCGCTCAGTTCGTCAATATCATCATTACCTGCAATCAGCGCATCAAAAGCAGCATCAGTAGGCGCAAATACAGTGAAAGGGCCGTCACCGCTAAGGTCGTCCACCAGGTCAGCTGCACTAAGTGCGGCTACCAGTGATTCAAAATCATTGTTTCCCTGGGCAATTTGTACGATGCTTTGCGTAGGAGCAGGAGTCATCGGATCATCATCATCGTCGTCGTCATCGTCACAGGCGACAAGGAACAATGAGCTAAATAGTAGTAGGGTAAGGAGGCGGGCGAGTTTTTTACCTTGAAAAAGTAGTGTTTCCATAGTTCTGAAGTTCTGAGGGTTTGTTTAATTATTAAATTAGAATCTGAAACAGAACTCTAGAAATGCAGGAGTAGCCATGCATACCGGGGTGAAACTAAACATGGAGGGAGTGAACTGTAGAATAGAACACTTTAACTGTAGCTACATGAATTATGATAACAACGATTTTTGTCTGCCATCAGGATCAACTCATTTCAGGAAAGCACCTCTTCGGTAGCCTGCAGAATAATGTCGCAGGCCTCCCTGATTTCTTCATCGCTGATGATGAGCGGAGGCGCTATCCGCATGGCATTGTCACAGTACAGAAACCAGTCGGTAAGGACGCCCAGCTCTATGGCTCGGTCAATGACCGGCTTAAGGATATCAAAAGACTCATAGACCGCTGCCATCATAAGTCCTTGGTGCCGGATCTCTTTGATAGCAGGGTGTTGCAGGTACTGCTTAAAAAGCTGGGCTTTGTGCTGGGCCTGCTCGTAGAGTTTTTCTTCCCGAATAATTTGCAGCGTAGCCAGGGAGGCTACTGCACTTACAGGGTGTCCTCCGAAGGTAGTTATATGGCCGAGGATAGGATTGTCTTTGAGCACTGACATGATTTCGGCGGAGGAAATGAAGGTACCGATAGGCATGCCTCCTCCCATACCTTTGGCAGATACCAGAATGTCCGGTACGATGTCATACTGTTCAAATGCCCAGAAAGTGCCGCTGCGGCCGAAACCGGCCTGTATTTCGTCTAGTATCAGCAGGGTCCCGGTCTCATTGCAGCGCTCCCGCAATTTTCTGAAATACTGTTTGTCAGCCACCCTTACCCCCGCCTCGCCCTGAATTGTTTCTATGATGATAGCAGCTGTAGTTTCGTCCAGCTGGGCAAGATCTTCTGCTACGCCAAAGCGGATATGTATGATTCCGGGTAAGAGCGGACGGTATGCCTGTTTGAAACCTTCGCTACCGCATACAGACAGGGCACCATGGCTGGAACCGTGGTAGGCATTGATGCAGGAAACCAGGTTTGGCCGGCCGGTATAGCGTTTGGCCAGTTTCAGGGCTCCCTCTACGGCTTCGGAGCCTGAGTTGACCAGGTAGCAGGAGGAAAGCGATTCCGGAAGTGTCTCGGCCAGTGCTTCGGCCAGTCGTACCTGCGGAGACTGTACAAACTCACCATAGACCATCAGGTGCATATATTTGTCCAACTGCTGCTGAATCGCCTGCAGCACACGAGGGTGACGATGCCCGACATTGCTGACGCCGATCCCGGAGATCAGGTCCAGGTATTTCTTGCCGTCCTCCCGGTACATATATACGCCTTCCGCCCGGTCTATCTCTATCATCAGGGGAAATGATGAGGTCTGGGCCAGGTGGTTGAGAAACAACTGTCTTTGAGAAATCAGGCTTTTAGTGTCGGGCATGAGATGCATTTTGTCGGTAAAGTTAATCATTGACTCTTTAACAGGAGAAGGGCCAGGATGATTTCTACAAAACTGCTGTAAACAAAAATACCCTTCCGTCACCAACGAAAGGGTATCCCTAAATTATGAGAAGCTATTAAGGTTGAGCATAAAAACTTACACTCAGATAAATAGTATCTTCGGGTCAGCCGCCAGCGAATGACAAGACTGCCAGGGTATTTTTTAAGATTTGCTGCTAAAGAGGCTTTTTATCTTTTTCAGCATTTTCTTCTCTTTATTCCAGAAAAAGGCAAATTGGCCAAAAAGCGCTCCGTAGCCCAGCAGCAACACCTGATAGGCGGGCATCACAAAGGCGATGTAGGTGATGGTTTTTAACCAGAAATCGGTGGCTTCGTCAAATCCGATAAGGCTGAATAGCGATTTTCTCAGGAAAACAACGGTACTGCCGGTCAGCGAAAAAACCAGTAAAACGATGATTACCTGGTACGCACTGTTCAGTTCCCACTTGTCCTGCAATTTTCCCAGGAATCCGCTTTTGGTTTCTATCACTTCTTCTTTCATATCTGTATGGTTCATATAATGCTCTTTCTCTGCTGCTTTTCCGGTATAGGCTGATTTGCAGCTTCAGCTCAAAACTAAACAGCATTTCATGGAGAAAAAATGATTATCGTCAGTTTTTTAAAATAAAGCGCAATGAGCAATTTTATTTATGGGTGATCATATGGTACTGCTGAAGAGAGATGTTTCCGGTTTGTTGCGCCACATCCTGGCATCCAGCGCCATACATACATTCCTGATAAATGGTTTGCCGTGTTCGTATACACCAATTGAATCGCCATTGAGCTGCACCAGCTGATCTTCAGCCATCTCTTTCAGGCGTTCTCTCGCCATGTTCAGCACCTCGCTGGCGGCATCTTCCTTATTCCACCGGGTATGGGAGCGGCACATGATATTGAGAATGTGCTGCCTGACAATCAGGTCTTCCTCAGTGAGCAGGTGCCCCCGGTAGATAGGCAAATGCCCTTCATTTACCCGCGCCATATAGGGTTCTACAGATTTGATATTCTGCCCAAAGGCTGTCCAGGTATCGCTGATAGAAGACGCTCCCAGGCCTACCAGTAAGCGGGTGGAGGTGGTACTATAGCCCATAAAATTGCGGTGCAGCTTTCCGCCCTTACTTGCCAGGTACAGGCTGTCAGTCTTAAGCGCAAAGTGGTCCATGCCAATCTCGGCGTATCCGTTTTTCTCCAGCAGCTCTTTGCCTAGTTCGTAAAGGTGACGCTTTACCTCATTGGTAGGCAGATATTCCTCAAATTTTTTCTGGGCGGGCTTCATCCAGGGTACGTGCGCATAGCTGTAAAAGGCAATACGGTCGGGCATCAGTTGTAAGGTCTTTTCAATGGTATCGGCTACGGTCTCGGCGGTTTGCTTGGGCAGGCCGTAGATCAGGTCAAAGTTAACCGATGTGTAGCCGATCTTTCTGGCCATTTCGGTGACTTCCTGTACTTTTTCAAAGGACTGCATCCGATTGACTACTTTCTGTACTTCCGGGTCAAAATCCTGTATCCCCAGGCTGATCCTGCGGAATCCCATTTCGTAGAGCGCCTGCATATGCTCGGCAGTAGTATTATTGGGATGCGCTTCAAAGCCCATTTCCGTATCAGGCCCCACAGTGCCACTGTCGACGATTGTTTTGATGAGCCGCCTGAGGTTTTCAGGACTGAAGAATGTGGGTGTTCCACCGCCGAGGTGTATTTCTTTGATCAGGGGAGTTTCACCGAGTACATCCAGGTACATCTGCCATTCTTTGAGCAGGGTATTGATGTAAGGCTCCTCTACCTTATGGTTGACGGTGATGCGGGTGTTGCATCCGCAGTAAGTGCAGAGGCTTTCGCAATAAGGAAGGTGAATATAAATGCTCAGGCCATCTTCGCGACTGTTCTGGTATGACGCTTTTACTTTGCCTTTCCATTGTTCCTCGGTAGGGGGAGTTTCGTCCCAGTAGGGTACGGTGGGGTAGCTGGTGTAACGGGGGCCCGGTACGTTGTATTTTCTGATTAATGCCTTATTCATAGCCTCTCAGGTTTGCTTAGTGGCACACTTCCACCGCAGCTTCGCTGCCTGCAGAAATTGCCGGACTGACAAAAGGGATATCCAGTGATAAACCTCTCAAAATGAAGAAGATACCCATGATCATGACTAACACGGGCATGGCGGTTTTAATTCTGTTTCTGATGCCTATTCCAATCCAGTTGCCAAAAAAGCTGACCAGTACCATCACCGGCCAGGTACCCAGCCCAAACAGGAGCATGTAAAGGGCGCCTTCGCCGGGATTACCCGTAGCAGTAGCGCCCGCTACGCCCAGGTACACCATGCCGCAGGGCAGCAGGCCGTTCAGGCTTCCTATGAAATACATGGAAGGGTAGGAGCGGATGGCAAAAAGCTTCTGCATCCGGACTTTTACTTTGGCGATACCTTTGGCAATCAGGCTGTTGGGGCTGAGTTTGTGTACAAACGCAGCCGGTAAAGCTACGCCCAGTATCACCAGGATACCCAGCACTACGGAGATGCTTTGCTGGAAACCGGCTAAGACAAAGCCCTGTCCCAGCAAGCCAAAAAAAGCGCCTATCAATGCGTAGGTGCTGATTCTGCCAGTATTGTAAAGCAGGCTGCCGATGATCCTGCGGGAAGATGTATCCCGGTGAAGCGGTAACGCAAGGGCTATGGGGCCGCACATCCCGACACAGTGAAAGCTGCCCAGGGCCCCGATAGCAAATGCAGTGAATAAAAATTCCATGGCTTACTAGTGAATAAATACCGACTCTTCCTGGAAATAGGCTGTGTCGCCATCCTTCCAGTCTACCTTAACTTTATAGTAGCCTTTGGCCAGATCGGTGGTGGAAATGCTTTGACGGTGGTTTTCGTCTAAGGTGATTTTGGTGTTTACATCAAAGCGGGCGTCCGAAGGCCGGAATAAACTGATCTCACCATTCAGTAGCTGCTTTCCAGCAGGAAACTGTACGATGAGCTGCTGATTTTCCTGTACAAAAGAAAGTTGTTGTACCAGTTCCCTGGTATTCTGTATTTTTTCTATTTTTTGCTGGTATTCTATTTCCTGTTTGTAATAGTCTTCCGCAACCAGGTCTACATTCACCTGAAAGCTCTGGTAAACCATGAATACCATCAGCCCGACAAATGCGATAAATACCAGTGCAATTTTATGTCCCCAGTTCATAGCTTCTCTTATTTTTGGTGTGATAGTTCTGAGTGTTAAGGTGTTATAGTTCTAGGACTTATAGTCTTATGGATCTGAGTGTTATAGTTCTTGGTGTTTTGGTTCTCCGTTAGTATAAAAACCATAACACATTAACACCATCGCACCATAACACTATAAGTCAGGTCCGAGGAAGTAAGTATCCACTTCTTCAATAAGTTCATCTCCTGAATAAACGCCGATCGTCACCGATGTTTTCATCTCCTTAATCTGGTCTCTGTCCAAGATCAGGAACAAAGCGCTCTCAGCGACTCCCTGCTTTTCCAGCATCAGTTCTTCATTGCCCACCATCTGTATCTCGCCATCCTTACTCAGTAGTTCAAGGTGGATAGGTAGTGGGTTATTGGTTTTGTTGATGATTTTGATGTTGTAAAGGTTACTGATCTTACCATCACCCTGGTCCTGGTAGAGCATACCCGGAGTCCTCAACACGCTGGTCTCTACATCTGTACGCATGGCCAGAAGGCTGGTCAGTAGTCCCAAAAGGAGTACCAGAACTACAGAATAGGCGATGCTACGGGTATTGAAGTGAAACTTCTTGCCTTCGGCAATCTGTTCCTCAGAGGCATAACGAATCAGTCCCCGGTCAAAACCTACGCGGTCCATGATATTGTCGCAGGCATCTATACAGGCGGTGCAGTTGACACATTCCAGCTGCGTTCCGTTGCGGATGTCAATGCCGGTTGGGCAGACATGTACGCACTGCTTACAGTCTATACAATCCCCCTTCTCAGTGGCGGCTCTGTCTTCTCCTTTTCTAATTTTTCCTCTTTTTTCCCCGCGCTTATAGTCATAGGCGACCACTACAGATTGTCTGTCCAGCAGTACGCCCTGCAGACGTCCGTAGGGGCAGACATTGGTACAAACCTGCTCCCGGAACTTGGCAAAAACAAAGTAAAAAGCGGTGGAAAACAGGACCATGGCAGTAAGACCAGCCACATGCTCAGAGGGCGGGTCAGTGATGATGCTCTTCAATTCATCTATTCCAATGATGTAAGCTAAAAATGTATTTCCGATCAGGAATGCAATGGCATAAAAAATAATATGCTTACTGCTTTTCTTAAGCACTTTTTCCCGGTTCCAGGGCTGCTTATCCAGTTTCTTCTGAGCAGTATAGTCGCCTTCAATCCAGTATTCAATTCTGCGGAAAACCAGTTCCATAAAAATGGTCTGCGGACAAACCCAGCCGCAGAAAATACGGCCATATACGACAGTAAACAGTATGACAAATAGTACTGTAATGATAGTACCCAGCAGGAAAAGGTGAAAATCCTGCGGCCAGAAAATCTGTCCGAAAATGACAAATTTACGCTCAATGATATTGAGCATCAGGAGGGGCTCTCCGTTGATTTTGATAAATGGACCACTGAATAATATCGCCAGCAGCACTACGCTCACCAGCGTACGGGCATTGTAGTACCTGCCACTGGGCTTTTTGGGGTATATCCAGAGTCTTTTACCGGATGCGTCAACAGTACTGATTCGGTCCCGGAAGGAGACGTCCTCATCTTTGTTTTTTTGGTTGTTATCTACTACTGACATATTGCTTACACTTTATTGTTTCTCGAAGAGTAGAGCCGGAAATTACCGGCCCACTGTATGCTAATCAATCTTACTTCATGGCTACTTTGTCTTCCCTCACATATTGCTCTCCCTGAGGCTCCTTGGCATTAGGAGGGTTAGTGCCTTCCAGGGTAATGATGTAGCTGGAAATATCCTGCATCTCCGAAGGAGAAAGCTGCGATTTCCAGGGAATCATCCCTTTAGCGGGTACACCATTTTTGATGATTCTGAAGATATCCTTAACATCGCCACCGTGTATCCAGTATTCGTCGGTCAGGTTGGGACCGACACCACCTTCGCCGGCCTGACCATGACAGGGCGCGCATTTCTGCACGAACATGGTCTGTCCATTTTCAAGGCGGCTGGCTTCAGCCACGAAGGTCACATTGGTTTCGTCCACATTGTTGGCACTGGTAGCCAGGTAGGCTTCTACCTCAGCTTTGGCCTCAGCCATCTCTGTTTCATACTCTGCACCCTGCAATTCGCCAGTCTTAAATACATGGAAGTGTAGCAGGTAAGCCACGCCAAACAGAATACTGATATAAAACATGGCCTTCCACCAGGGAGGCAGGTTATTATCCAACTCAATAATGCCGTCGTATTCGTGGTCGGTGGCTACTTCCATTTCACGCTCTACCGGAACGGCATCGTTGAGCTTGGTCAACATGCGCTTCAGGAAGCCTTCTTCTTCCACGGCTGCGCTTTCTTCGGCGCCTTCCTCCTGTGGTTTGGACAACAATTTATCTGCCATCACTTTGATGACAAAATACATGGTCACCACCACCAGCAGCAATATAATTTCCAGGGCCATGACCGACCATACCAGTACTTCCTGCCCGTTGGCTTCTATGAAGCTAACTTCAGAGGTAGTGCTCTGTGCCATGGCTGCTGCCGGCAGCAGGCTGAGGAAAAGCCAGATCCTGATCGCGGGTTTTATAGATTGAAGCAGTTTTTTCATGACGATGTTGATTTAGAGTTTGTGCTTTACAGGTAGATCAGAAGGCTCGTTTTCCAGCGGCAGGCTGGCGATCTCAGCGATCTCATTTTTGTCGGCTGTGAAGACAAAAAGCAGCAAACCCATGAAGAAAAGGAAGAATATAACGAAGGAGATAAGCGGGAATATTTCTATTCCGACGATGGTCTCCATATGGTATTTGATGAATTTTAGCATGTTTCTTTGTTTGAGGTTGAAAGCTTCAGGTCAAAAGCTTTGAACAACTTTCAACCTGAAACTTAAAACTGTTTTGACTATTTTTCTGCGTTGATATCGGTACCGATGCGCTGCAGGTAGGCGATCATGGCGATGATCTCTTTCTCGGCTTTCACCTCAATACCACTTGCCTTCAGGTTGGCAGCAATTTCTGCTGCCTGCTTCTGCAGATCGGCCAGCGCCTGCTCATCATAGCCTTCAGGATAAGGTACGCCGAGGGTCTGCATGGCTCTGATTTTTCCGGGCAGATCGCTCACATCCAGTTCCTGCTCAAACAGCCATGGATAAGGAGGCATGATAGATCCGGGCGACATGGTTTCAGGGTCCAGCATATGGTGGTAGTGCCAGGAGTCAGGATACTTACCACCTACGCGGAGCAGGTCCGGACCGGTACGTCTCGATCCCCACAGGAAAGGGTGGTCGTAGACAAACTCACCAGCTTTGGCGTATTCACCATAGCGCTCAGTCTCTGAGCGGAATGGACGTACCATCTGAGAGTGGCAGTTGTTACAGCCTTCTTTGATGTAAAGGTCGCGGCCTTCCAGTTCCAGGGGAGTGTAGGGATGTACACTGGCAATGGTTGGTATGTTTGATTTTATCAGGAAGGTAGGAACCATTTCTACCAGACCACCGATCAGGATGG
>CAZFFW010000044.1:4423-34633 GCA_964518125.1 uncultured Porifericola sp. | reverse complement strand
GCTACTGCAGGTAGTTGCCCGGCCAGTGCTGATGTAAGCATCACCATCAATGCTGTACCTGATCCTACTTTCAGTTACGCATCCGGTACCTTCTGCCAGGATGCTGGCCCACAGTTACCTACTGTAACCCAAATCGGAGGCGTCTTTTCGGCCAGTAGTGTTGATTTAGCATTAGATACCTCTACCGGGGAAATTGACCCGTTTAACAGCCCTGCAGGTACGTATGATATCACTTATGAGATAGCAGGCGCATGTAGCAGAAGTAGTACGTTTACGGTAACTATTAGTGGTGTGCCGAATGCAACCTTCAGCTATAATGACAGCCCTTACTGTCAGTTAGATACTGATCCTGTTCCGGTATTCGCTACCGGGGCCAGTCCGGGCAATTTCTCCGCTCCTGCCGGTCTGGTCATAGACCCCACCAGCGGGGTAATTGACCTGGATGCCAGTATCCCGGGTACATATACAGTGACTAATGACATACCAGCATTTGGAATTTGTGTTGGGGCAACGGCTACTTTTGATGTGATAATCAACGGTACAGAAGATGCCAGCTTCAGTTACAGCCAGGTATCTTATTGTCAGGATGAAACAGATCCGATAGCTACCATTACCGGAGTTACGGGAGGTTCCTTTGCGGCCAGCCCTGCAGGCTTAGTATTTGCAGATGTTAATTCAGGTGCTATTGACCTGGATGCTTCGCTACCGGGCGTTTACACCGTGACTTATACCAGTCCGGGTAGTTGTTTTGGCTCTTTTGACCAAAGTGTGACAATCAGCGCTATGCCAGTTCCTGACTTCAGCTACGCCACGGCTTCCATGTGTCAGAGTCTGGGTTCGCAGCTGCCTGTAGTTAGCGAAAGCGGCGGAACCTTCAGCAGCACTGCCGGCCTGATTATAGACCCTGTGACAGGTGAAATTGATCCTGCGGCCAGTACCGTCGGTGGACCTTATACAGTGACTTATATGATTACCAATGGGGCTGCTTGTACAAGCAGTGCCACTTTTGATGTCAATATTACCGATATATTAGTTGCTCCCGCCGGGTTGACTGTAAGTGCTGCTAGCTGTAGCGGATTTACTGCTGGTTGGGCAGCTGTGCCTGGTGCAGTACAATACCGTATAGAAGCTTCATCAGACAATTTTGTCACAGTAGCTGAGAGTGCTACTATTCCTGAGCTTACGTACACCTTTACTTCA
The DNA here is from genome assembly GCA_964518125.1 of uncultured Porifericola sp. Classification (GTDB taxonomy): domain Bacteria; phylum Bacteroidota; class Bacteroidia; order Cytophagales; family Cyclobacteriaceae; genus Catalinimonas. The sequence goes on along the minus strand of CAZFFW010000044.1, from coordinate 33,433 downwards.
CTTTCTGTGGAGACCCGCGACTACGAATTGAGAGTAGTGGCAGTTGATGCTTGTGGAGCAGATGGTGTAGCGTCTGCGGAAGTAGCTGCCCAGACATCTCCATCATCTGCGTGCGGATGTGGCTTTGACCAGGCTTCATTTGTAGTAAGCTCTGAAAATGTCAATTGTCCGGGTAGCGAAGACGGCGCATTGATGGTTTATGTCAATCCAACTGCTACTGCAGCTCTCAGCCGTTTCGAATACCGTTACGAGAGCGCGCTTTCTTCTACCGAATGGATCTCCGGTGGTAACTTCCCGGGTCTGGTATTCCTCGCAGACAATCTGGCTGCCGGAGACTATACTGTGATGGTCAGGGACCGTAATGCCCAAACCGGCTGCGATAGCGTGCTGACGTTTAGCCGGACTATTGGTGTACAGAACCCTGTAACCCTAAGTTCCAGCCCTGAAAGCTGCGAAGGTAATGACGGTAGTATTACAGTAAACCTTACAGCATCCTGCACTGAAATCCGGGCTTATGAGATCATTGGCAGTAGCCTTGACACAGGTGAACCTATGCTGTTTACCGGCACCACTGCCAACGGACTGTCAGAGGGTAGCTATGAAATCGTGCTGAGAGACGATCTGGGTACTAGTCTGGATACGCTCTACACCACCGTAATTAGTACCTGTAGTACAAATGGCGGCGGAGGACCGGGTATTACCTGTGTGCTGGGCGACAAAACAGTTGATGTAGATGTGACTCCAGCCAGCTGCGAAAGCGGTGAAGGCAGTGTGACATTTACGGTTGTGGGAGGCGAAACGGATAACTATAACTTCCGCATCGTAAGTGTCTCCGGTGTCATAGATGAAACCCAGGCTGCAATCGGTTCTGCTACCTTTAATAATCTTCCGGCTGGTGAATATGATTACATCGTCATTGATGAAGCAGGCACTCCGCGTTGTGAGTCATCCTTCCGGGTAGTGGAAAATATTGTTGTCATCAATACCATCAGTTTTGAGCTGCCGAGCTGTGATGCACCTTCACAAACGGCCACGCTGGATGTCATGCTGAGTGCTGCGACCAATGCGCCCGCACCCTACGATGTCTATGTGATTAATGGGACGGATACTGTGAGTGTAGGGCTGATTGAGGCCGGGACAAGCAGTACGCAAGTGGGAGGAGTGCCTACCGGTGGCGACTATCGTGTGGTGATAAGGTCAAGAGGGGCTCAGTCATGTCCGGCATCCCGGGTGGTGAATATCCCAGAAACGGGAATGGCAGCTATCAGCTTTGATTATGAAGCTAGCAATATCACCTGCTTTGGGGATGGTGGTACAGTGACCGTCAACAACATTGTAGTCGCTGAGAACACTGAGTTCACAATAAATATCATGAGTGTGAATCAGTCGCAGCCCTATATGAGCCGGATATTCTCCGCAATACCGAGCAGTTATACCTTTGCCAACCTGGAGAAAGGGGACTATCGGGTACAGATCGTACAGCAGCAGGCTAGCTGCGGCATTATCAGTACTGAAAGTTCGCCAACCTTTACGGTTGACGGGGCAGATGCAGAGCTTACGGCAGCAGTACCAGAGACTGTTTTCGTTACGGTAAATGAGCCCTACGGGAACATTCTTATTGATAGTATATCGGGTGGAGGCAAGCCCTATGAGGTGAGGATTGCCGCAGACCCGAATGGTGGAACTACGGACTGGATTACGGTTGATAACGCCAATCCTGCAATTGATCCGTATGCTTACGAGTTCAGGGATCTGGAAATGGGCACTTACTTCATTGAACTGAGGGACCGCTTCGGTTGCTCCCAGCTATACGAGGTCAGCATCCGTTATACTGCAGAATTGTATATTCCGAATATCATCACGCCTAACGGTGACGGAGATAATGATACTTTCCGTATCATCAACCTGGAGTCAGGTACTGGTGATTCCGGAGCCAGGATGATCATCTCCAACCGATGGGGTAGGGTAATCTATCAGTCAGATAACTATACCAACGACAAAGCCTGGGATGGAGGTGAAAGTGCTGATGGAATGTACTTCTACGATCTGCGTCTGCCGGACGGCAGTCAGTACCGAGGCTGGATAGAAATCTGGAGAGGAAGAACCCCTTAAAATGACAAAAGGCCATGATCGTCAGATCGTGGCCTTTTTTTAGTCAAAATCATATTTTACTTACAGTAGGTTGGCTTCCAGCTCAATTTGGGTCGCTGATAATGCTTTGGAGATAGGGCAGTTTTCTTTAGCTCCCTGTGCATGTTTCTCAAAATCTTCTTGGCTGATATCAGGTATCTTCGCATTAGTGACCAGCTTGATCTTATTGATCGTGAAACCTTCTCCTTCTTTGACCAGGCTCACATGTGCCTCCGTTTTGACACTTTCTGGAGAAAAACCGGCACCTTCCAGCGCACCGGAGAGGGCCATGCTGTAGCAACCGGCATGTGCGGCACCAATCAGCTCTTCAGGATTGGTACCATTCCCTTCTTCAAAACGGGACTGAAAACTGTAAGGGCCCTCAAAGGCTCCACTGCCTAGCGCAACTTTACCTTTTCCCTCTTTTAGTCCACCGTTCCATTCTGCGTTTGCTTTTCTAATTGCCATTTGTATTATGATTAAGGTTGAAAAATAAGTACAATCACAAAACGACTCAGCTTGGTAAAAGTTAATAAATGACGTAATTGCATCTTAATCAGAAAAGATCAGGATAATAAGAATAATTAATATGAATAAAAAAGAAATTGTCGAACATCACCGGCTAAAGCTTCGCCAGCTTCGTCTGAGCGACTATGAGGATATCAAAGAAATCATGAAAATTGTCTATGCCCAGGCAGGTGGTGCATGGACCAAAAGAGAATTCCGAAATCAGCTGAAAGCTTTTGCTGAAGGGCAAATTTGTATAGAAGTTGACGAAAAAGTAGTCGCCGGCGCACTCAGCATTATAGTAGACTACCGGAAGTTTGGCGACAATCATACCTATGACGAAATCACTGGTTTCGGTAAGTTTGATACCCACGACTATGATGGCGATACATTATACGGAACTGATGTATTTGTGCACCCCGAATACCGGGACATGCGCCTGGGCAGACGCCTGTACGATGCCCGTAAAGAGCTTTGCGAAAATCTTAACCTCAGGGCTATCATTGCCGGAGGCCGTATTCCAGGCTACAAAAAGTACCGGAGCAGCATGACGCCCAAGCAGTATATTGAGGAGGTAAAAAACAAGGAGATTTATGATCCTGTGCTCAGCTTCCAGCTGGCCAATGACTTTCACATCCGTAAGGTTATCACCCGCTACTCCGACGAAGACGAGGCATCACACTACTACGCTACCCTGCTGGAGTGGATTAATATTTACTACGACGAGTCAGAAAAGCTGATCGGTGGTACCAAATCAGTGGTAAGGGTAGGGGCAGTACAATGGCAGATGCGCCGGGTAGTGTCCCTGGAGGATCTGCTGCACCAGATAGAGTTCTTTGTGGACACCGTATCCAGCTACAATGCGGATTTTGTCATGTTTCCTGAATTTTTCAATGCGCCGCTGATGGCGATGTTCAAAGATGTGGACGCTGCTGATGCCGTCCGTATGCTGGCTGACTATACAGAGAAGATCAAGGATAAAATGCAGGAACTGGCGATTTCCTATAATATTAACATCATTGCCGGCTCTATGCCCGTTTACGAGGAGCATAAGCTCTACAATGTAAGCTACCTGCTCCATCGGGATGGTAATGTGGACGCCCAGTACAAACTGCATATTACTCCCGACGAGCAGAGCTACTGGGGACTACAGGGTGGTGATGAGGTAAAGGTTTTCAAAACAGATGCCGGTAGAATTGGTGTGCTGATTTGTTATGATGTGGAATTTCCCGAACTAAGCCGTATCCTGGCCGATCAGCAGATGGATATCCTGTTTGTACCCTACTGGACAGACACCAAAAACGCCTACCTGCGGGTAAGAAGGTGTGCCCAGGCGAGGGCTATTGAAAATGAGTGCTACGTAGTAGTTTCCGGTAGTGTGGGTAACCTGCCCCGTGTAGAAAACATGGATATTCAGTACTCTCAGTCCGCAGTTTTTTCTCCATCTGACTTTTCTTTTCCACACGATGCCATCGTGGCTGAAGCTACTCCCAATACTGAAACCACATTGGTTTCTGATCTGGACCTGGAGCTACTGAAAAAGTTGCGTACGCAGGGGAGCGTGAGAAACCTGCAGCAGCGCCGGACAGATATTTATGAAGTGATCATGAAGAACAGTAAGAAGAAGTCCGAAGTCCAGAAGGAAGTCGCTGCCGCTACTACCGACGAAGAAAAGGAAGTAAGTCTGTAGTCTATCAAAAGTATCCGGAAATGATAAGAGCAGGTCGGATGGCCTGCTTTTTTTGTTAGTGCAGTTGTAAATTCTAATGATATATAATTATCCAGAACAAAATGTTGGTAGTCTGTAGATAGCGCAAATGTTTTTGTGGAAATTCTTTGTGCTGTAAATCTTTGATGATAATTTGTCGCTGATTTACTAGACCCTATCCCATGATGCTTACTATCTATCGTTCCTTATCATTTCTTTTTGCGCTTTTGGTCCTGCTTTCCTGCCAGGAGGAGAAAAAGGAGGCCACACTGGTTATCCTGAATGCCAATGCCTATACGGTTGATCCGGATATGCCCCGGGCGCAATCTATCGCCGTGACAGGCGACACCATCTCTTATGTAGGTGAGGCCAATGAAGCTGAGATGTTTATCGGAGAAAATACGGAAGTGATTGATCTGCAGGGTAAAACACTGACTCCAGGCCTGATAGAAGGCCACGCGCACTTTATAGGAGTAGGTCTTAATAAAATGAACCTCGACATGCTCCAGGTAAACAGCTATGAGGAAATGCTGGAGATGGTAGCCGAGGCTGCCAAAAATACCCGTCCTGGCGTGTGGATTACGGGGCGAGGCTGGCATCAGGACAAATGGGATTCGCTGCCTCCGACCATGGTCAAGGGCTTTCCGACCCACGAGGGGCTGAGCAAAGTCGCTCCTGACAACCCGGTTTACCTCAAGCACGCCAGCGGCCATGCGGCCCTGGCCAATGCCAAAGCCATGGAAATTGCCGGGGTGATGAATATCAATCAGGAGATGCCGGATGCTGAAGAGGTCGCCGGAGGAGAGATCATCAAAGATGCATTGGGAAATCCCACTGGTGTGTTCAACGAAAATGCTATGGGGCTGATAACCGAACACATTCCTACCCGTACCCTGGAGGGTAATATCCGTGCTGCCGAACTGGCTATGCAGGAATGCCTGGAAAATGGTATCACCTCCTTTCAGGATGCAGGCATCAGCAAGGATATAGAAGTGCTGTATCGCAAGCTGGCCGAAGAAGGTAAAATGAAGGTCAGGGTGTGGGCCATGCTTAGCGGCCGGGATTCAGTCTTACTGAGTGAATATTACGAGAACGGCCCAGCCATTGGCCTGGGTGATAATTTTCTGACCATTCGTAGTATCAAACTATACACTGATGGAGCGCTTGGTTCAAGGGGTGCATGGCTGCTGGACGAATATTCCGACATGCCCGGCCAGTACGGACATGAGACTACGCCCATGCGGGTAGTGTATGAAACTTCTCTGAAAGCACTGGAAAGCGGCTTACAGGTCTGTTCTCATGCCATTGGCGATCGCGCCAACCGTGAGGTGCTCGATAATTACGAAAAAGCCTTCCAGGAAAAGCCCGACCTGGCCAGTGACCACCGCTTTAGGGTGGAACATGCCCAGCATATCAGCGGTCCGGACATTGCTCGTTTTGGAGCATTGGGAGTAATACCGGCCATGCAGGCAGTACATATGTCGTCTGACCGCCCCTGGGCGATAGAGCGCCTGGGCAGGGAGCGCATCGAGGAAGGCGCTTATGTGTGGAGAAAACTGCTGGATAGCGGCGCCAGAATCGTCAACGGTACGGATGCACCGGTGGAGCCGGTCAATCCCATCCCCAGTTTTTATGCCTCAGTAACCCGCAAAACGCTGAAGGGAGAGCCCGAAGGTGGGTATGAGCCATCGCAGAAGATGACACGCGAGGAAGCCTTAAAGTCCTATACCCTGGATGCAGCTTACGGAGCTTTTGAAGAAAACATCAAGGGCTCCATTGAGGTAGGTAAACTGGCAGATTTTACCGTTTACTCCCAGGACCTGATGCAGGTAGAGGAGGAAAAAGTCCTTGATACTAAAGTAGACATGACCATCGTGGGCGGCAAAGTCATGTATGAGCGCAGGTAGCGGGCTTACCGCAGTTCTACCAGCAGGTCAGGTTGGGTAAAAGCATATTCTCCGATGACCCCCTTGTGATCGGAGCCATGTGCATCTACCGTATCAAAATCAAGACAGCTGAGTTCGTCAGAATGCAGGATATAGTCTATGGGAAGGCCCAGGCTGTATTCTGCCGGAAAAGTAGCACTGATGCTTTTTCGGCTGTCTTTCAGGTCTGTATTATCCTTGATTTTGACAATATGCTGGCTCCAGGGTACTGCATTAAAGTCACCTATGGCCAGTACCGGCCCATCAATATTCTGAACATAATTAGCTACCTGATCCAAATGCTGGTTTCGGTTCTCAAAGCGCTCAGGGCTACGGGGTGAGAGGGTATGCGTAGCAATGAAATGCACTTTTTTGTTTTCATAAAGAATATCGCCAGTCAGATTAGGTTCTCCTGTCCAGTGATAGGTATTGATATTTTCCAGCGGGTAACGTGAGAAAATAGCCACCCCATGTACCTTATGTTCGGTCATGGCAAAGTAGGGGTATTCTTTTTCCAGTCCTTCCATCAGCCTGAAAGCCCAGTCGGTGGAGACTTCCTGAAAAGAAAGTATATCCGCATCAGCACTCAGCGCCTGACTGATTGTCTGCTGGAATTGGGTATTATTATACAGGACATTGAAATGGGCTACCTTAAAAGGTTTACCATAAACCTGATACTGGCTGCTGAAACCATTGTTGATGTGGGGCAGCAAATGAACAGCTAGCAGAAAACTTACCGAAACAGCCGATGCGGCAACAATCCTCCACCGCATTAGCCCAAAAAGCAGCGTAATCGCCAGGTAGCCCAATAGTGCATGAAAAGTAAAAGACTGTATCAGGTCCAGATAATAATTATTCGTAGGCAAGATAAATAGTACAACTGATAGCCAGATCAGGGTGCATAATATCGTCTTTACTGCTTTCATCGGTCCTCTCATTTTTTACCATACAGACAAGGCTGGTACCACCCTGCAGAATGACAGTGGATGGAGAGAACATTCGCGTATTTTCAGTAAAAATTTCCAGATAAACTTGCTATAACAATATAATCTGAGTTCGTCAGGCTCTTTGGGAATATTCCAAAAGCTTCCGATGCACCCATATTGTGGAAATCATACCCATAGCAGTAGGCTGCAATTGCAAAAAATTTCCCCATCCTGAGCGTTAAACCGAAAAGTATGGGCGTAAATTATCCTGTAAGGCACAGGTGTATGCAATACTGGAATGTCTGATCAGAAAAAATTGTGTAGTAATAAAAAGTGTAGGGGAGGAGTGTCGCTGAAAGGTGCTACGCGGCAATAAGGTATTCGTGAATAAGCCCGGATAGCTCGTTTGTGTTGATTTCTTTCTTCTCAATAAATAGCTCAAAGATCTCTACAGTTTCCTTGAACATCGGCTTAAAATCAAACAGTGCCCGCTGCTCATAAAAATATTCATCCATTAAGACAAAAAGGTCATAGATAATTTTGTCGGCAGGTATCTGCTGCTGAAAAATGGTTCGCAGGCTTTCTTCCTTAGGGATAAAACATATACTGGACGAGTCGGACGGAGAGTGCCAGTTCAGATAAAAATTAAATTGAAGCCCATTGAGTTTAATCGTGTTCATGATTTTAGAATTTAAATAAACATCGTATTTATTATGTTGAATTGATCATTGGAAGGTTTTTGTTGAAGTTATTTCAACAGTTAAAACAAATTGATATAAAATTGTTCAAAATACAATTAATTTTTCTTGAAGCAGCAGAATTATATTACTTATATGACATTTTTTGCAGAATTAAATATTGTCTTATAGCTGCAATGCTATCGTGTTGATCGGAGACTGTCATTTTCCTTAAAGCCTTGTTTTGCTGTATTTACGATGGCTGCATCTACGGAAATACAATAGCCCTTTTGAATAGAACTACCTATTCCAATTTTTCGCATGATTTGCTATTTTGCATGTTGGTACATGATTTTGATTTGGGTGGTTGCGCAACTCGCTCGCTACCCTGCAGAACTAGCCTTTACCCTTGAATAATTTCCCATGAGTAAACTCGAAGGACAAGTAAATTACCAGATCAACCTCTCATTTAAAGAGATCAACTTACCTCCCTTTGAGGATATTCTGGTGGTAGGTAATCAATCCAAGCAGGGGCGGGTAGGCCTTTCCAAGTCTTTTGACTACCTCGTTCCGATGAGTTTTGATATGGTAGAGATTGACGATGAAGATGTGGCTGTTGTATTTATCAGCCGTAAGATTCTGAAAAAAGTACCTAAGGATAAAGTAATCAGGATTCTTCAAGAAAAGGTCTTTCCCTTCGTCTCCAATGATGAAATCCTTAAAGTAGATTTCAAGATATCTGTCACCTACGAGTCCATTGAAATAACAACCTGATATATGATGAATATAGAATCTCTGGTAGAAACCGATGTTGAAGCAGTGTACGCCTATACCGCTACCGAAGTAGTCAGGAACAAACTAAGCGAGAAGCCCTTTTTCAGCATCATAGATGAAGATGATCAGTACCTTGGTATCATTACCAGCAGGGATATTTTCCGGCAGTCTTATCACCTGGTGGTAGATTGTTTGAAAGACAAACCCAAGCTCTACCCGGACCATGCACTGCTGGATGCCATCAGTCTGATGCTCAGGCTGCAGGAAGAAGCCCTGCCGGTTTTTTATCACGACGACAGCTTCATGGGAGTAGTGAGTAAGGATAAGCTGGTCAGCTTCCTGCTCCGTTATACGGTCCACCTGGAAAACCAGGCGGTGCAGGGAAAAAATCTTTAGCTTTTGTAGTGTTTTATTGTTCATGAACGGACAAATATGTACGTCACTGGACAATCAGTGAATTTCAAAAGTGCCTCAGCGAGGCACTTAACCCTTTTTTTTAATTGGCACAGATTTGTTAGAGTTTATCGGGAGCCTAAACCGCTAAACCATGATTGTCAACTACTCCAAAGGTGCCATCCGCAGTGTCCTGAAGTATGGTCTTGCTTCCCGCATAAACAGTTTGGCACTGGTTATTGGTATGGCCACCTGCCTGCTTGTCATTTTTACCACAGTTGAGCTTGCCTGTAATCGCTACTACATGCCTGCCGAGATGCTATATCTTATCTCCGGAGGGGGTTCTGTCATCTTACTATCCTTGCAATTTACAGTAGGTTGCCAAGCACCGAGGGCAGCCCTGATGCACCCGGCATATTCTCCCCGCAATAATCAAGTAGCTTTTATATAAATTTCTGTCAGCATGTTCAAGAATATCCTGCTCACTATCATACGTAACCTGAAGCGCCACAAGGTCAATACATTTATCAATGTAGTTGGTCTGGCGATAAGCATTGCCTGCGCTATTTCCATTTATGCGTTTATACGGCACGAATACTCTTTTGACCATTTTCATAGCAAAGCAGACCGTACTTACCGAGTAGTTGAGCATTACCAGGCACCAGATGGACTGATCAAACAGGGCTATGTCACTTTTCCCCTGGCCAGCGCTATCCGTGAGGATATACCTGAGGCCAGTTTGGTATCGCAGGTTTATAATGAACTGGAAGCTGTTATAAAGGTGCCTACTGATAACAGTAACTACAAACTTTTTGAGGAAGACGAAATGGCCTATGCCGACCCCTTCTTTCTTCAAGCTTTTGACTACAACTACCTGGCGGGTAACGCTGAACAGGCGCTGGAAACTTCGGAGGATGTGGTGCTTACCCGTAAACTCGCCGACAAGTTCTTTGGTAACCAATATGAAGGCCGCTACCCTGAGCTAATAGGTAAAACATTGTTGATTAACAAGCACCCGCATGAAATCTCGGCGGTAATTGAGGATATTCCCAGGAACTCCAACGTCACCTTTAACCTACTGCTGCCTTACCAGACTTTTGAAAGCCTTAACAAAGGCTGGGTAGATAACTGGGATAATACCAATTCGGGCAGTTATGTATTTATCACAATGGAAGAAGGGCAGACACCCGGAGAAGTAGAAAAGCGGTTCCCACAGTTAGTCAGTAAATATCATAATGAGGAAACCGCTGCCCGCAAGTCATTCCATCTACAGCCCCTCACCGATATTCATACCAATGAGGACTATGACGGTACTGTGTATGCCACTCCTTCGGTACTCATTACTGCCTTTGTAATGATGGGGATTATCGTCATGATGACGGCCTGTATCAACTTTATCAACCTGGCTACCGCCCAGTCGGTCCGGCGGGCTAAAGAGATCGGTATCCGAAAGACGCTGGGCAGCCTGCGTCGGCAGATCATCGTTCAGTATATGGGCGAAACTTTTGTCCTGGTGGCTATTGCCACGCTGCTCGGCCTCTGGATGGCCAGCGAGTTTATAGAGGCTTTCAACAGCTACCTTTCTGTAGTAATAGATTTTGGGCTACGGATGGATTATACAGTGTTTTACTTTTTGCTGGTATTGCTATTGTTTACTATCCTGGCGGCGGGCTATTACCCGGCGCATGTGTTATCATCTTTCCGCCCGGTAGAAGCTCTTAAGCAATCCATTACAGCCCGAAACACTGGCTTTGGCGGTAAATTTTCGCTGCGTAAAAGCCTGATAGTGGTACAGTTTACTATTTCCCAGATACTGTTGATTGGTACAATCGTGGTAGCCGCGCAGATTAATTTTGCCCGCGAAGGTGACCTGGGCTTCAGGAAAGACAACATTGTCATGGCTTATCTGCCGGAAAACGACTGGCAGAAAGTAGAAAACTTCCGCCAGGAACTGAGCAGCTATTCAGATATCCGGGACTATTCTTTCTTTTCGGCACCGCCCATGTCGAGCGGCAACAACTGGAGTAGTTTTCGTAACCCGAATGACCCCAGTGGTGAGAAACACAGCCTTCTCAGGAAATTCATTGACCCCAATTACATCCAGACATTTGACCTGGAGCTGCTGGTCGGACGTAACCTTACAGAAAACGATAGGGTCTTTCTGGATGACAGTACAAAACGCTACAATGCACTACTTAACGAAGAGGCCGTTCGTACTCTCGGATTTGCCTCGGCCGAAGCAGCAGTTGGTAATGTGATAAAAATGGACGAGCGAGAGATCATGGTGACCGGTGTGCTGAAAGACTTTTTCACGACCTCTCTCCAGCAAGAGATACAGCCCTGTATACTGAGCTACGTTACGAACAGCCCCAACTTTGTCGGCCTGCACCTATACGAAGCCAAGGGCGTACATGAGCTACCCTACCTCAAGTCAATTTGGGAAAATTTGTACCCCGATCAGTTCTTCACTGCCTACACCATGAAAGACTACTTTACAGTGGGGGCATTTTATGTGATAGAAGATGTGATGTACCAGGCTTTCAGGATATTCGCCTTCCTCTCCATCCTCATTGGGTGTATGGGCTTGTACGGGCTGGTGTCATACCTGGCGCTGCAGCGGCAGAAGGAGATTGGGGTGCGCAAAACAATGGGAGCCAGTGTACGACACATTGTGTATCTTTTTTCAAAAGAGTTTACCCTGTTGGTCTTCATTGCCTACCTGCTGGCTGCTCCAGTCGGTTATTTTGCCATGCAGGCCTGGCTGGAGACTTTTGCCTATCGCGTTGAGCTGAGTCCCTGGTTCTTTGTCATTGCTTTCGTAGCCTCCCTGCTGATCGCCTGGCTGACGGTGGGCTACAAATCTCTGAGCGCTGCCCTGAGCAATCCGGTGGACAGCCTGAGGAGTGAATAATTCAGGAAGAGACTGGCGATTCTCATCCGACTTCATCAATGCTTGACCACTACCCATAATTTTGAGCGGGAGCAGAAAGTATACTATATGCAGAATGGTAAAGTGGCAGTTTAAGATCGGGGTCAGAAAGCCTAAAAGCCTGTATTACGGTCTCTGAACTCCCGGTAGTACTTCCTTTTGCTGATGTTGTACCACAACCCAAAAACCGCCGAAATGACGATCAGGCCCAAAAAGAGATTATACTGCAGGTCCGCATCAATACCCAGAGGCAGGAAGTAGATCACCAGAAAAATGGCCAGTAGTACCAGCGATATGATGATACCCCTGATGTTGTGTTTTCTGAATTCTCTCCGGAGTTCTTCGTCAGAAAGTTGGCTTAGTTCATCTTTGTTCATGGCTGAATAATATTTTCTGTGATCAAATTGTTTTTCGGTCAGATGTCCATTTTTGGACAATTTTGCCCGTTTGCGTACAATAGGGAGTGAACGAAGAATTGTAACCTGCTCGCTACCAGGTGCTTATTCGGTGGCATCAGCTTTGAAGCCTGTTTTTTACCTAAAAGTACTTCTTCAACCATCTACCCATGCTATACAGTTACTTTAAAGTTGCCCTGCGTCACTTTCGGAAGAGCAAGCTGACTTTTCTGATCAATGTGATAGGACTGGGTATTGGTATTCTGGCCTGTTTGCTGACTGCCCACTACGTAAAACAGGAACAGGCCTACGACGACTTTCATGAGCAGGCAGACCGGATATACCGGATCACCTGGCACAATGACAATCCGCAGACACGCACGCCGCATCCTATGGCACAGGCCATGGTCAGGGCGTTTCCCGAAGTAAAGCAGGCGGTCAGTCTTACCCCTATCTGGGGCAGTGGCCTGACCCGTCAGACCTTCAGTATAGCAAACCCTGAAAGTAATACGCGTTTTGATGAAAAGGAAATCCTGGCAGTGGACAGCACTTTTTTCCAGGTATTCGACTTCAGGCTGATCCTGGGAGATGCTGAAAAAGCTTTGCGAGAGCCGGGAGCTATCATCCTCACCGAGGAGACGGCTGAGCGTTACTTTGGTAGACAGAACCCTATTGGCAAGCGCCTGGTCTTTAATGAAACTACTGAGCTGGAGGTAATGGCAGTAGTAGAAAACGTGCCTGCTGCCACTCACTTTCGCTTCAATTTCCTGGTATCCTACCTCACGATGAAGGGAGATGAGCCGGAAAGCCAGTTTTTTCAGTGGGCAGATTTCGGGCATTATAACTACCTGCTGCTGCAGGAAGGCGCTGATGCCAGTGAACTGGAGGCTAAAATACCTGAATGGATCATACGCAATAATTTTATCAAGGGAACGGAAGAAGAAATGAAGGCATTGGCAGAGGCCAATATTGCTTTTCGCCTGCAGCCGATCACTGATATACACCTGCACTCTCAACTGCGCTGGGAACTGGAACCCAACGGCAATATTTCCTACGTCTACCTCATGAGTGCTGCCGCCCTGCTAATCCTGGTCATCGCCTGCGTAAACTTTATCAACCTGACCACCGCTCGTTCGGTGGAGCGAGCCAAAGAGATTGGCATGCGTAAAGTGCTGGGTGCCTTAAGAAAGCACCTGAGCCTGCAGTTCATTGCTGAATCACTACTGGTTAGCTTTGTTAGTTTTATGCTGTGTATCCTGTTGGTGCAGTGGCTGTTGCCCTACTTTAATGATGTCATTGGTGCCAGTATCAGCCTTGATGACCTGCTTTCTCCCTACTCTCTGGGCGTGGCCTTCCTGGGGATATGTGGCGTGGGCATTATATCAGGTTTATACCCGGCGCTGTATCTTTCTTCCTTCAGGCCGGGCCGGATACTAAAAGGCAGGTTCAAAACATCCGAACAGGGGCTTTGGCTACGGAAAAGCCTGATCGTATTTCAGTTTAGCATAGCCATCGCCCTGATACTGGGTAGTATGATCATTTTTGAGCAACTGAACTACATCAGCAATAAGCCTCTTGGTTTTGACAAGGAGCAACTGATGGTCGTGCCTGTCAAAAGTGAAAAAGTCAGGGGCCAGCTGGAAAGCCTGAAAAACGAGTTGTACAACATACCTGGTCTTACGGAGGTAGCTGCCTGTTCCAATATTCCGGGAAGTGCATTTAACAACAATGCCCTCTGGGCCGAAGGAGATGCCCTCCTTCGTATCAATGCCTCAGAAAGCTTTGTGGATTACGATTACTTTAGTGCCCTGCAGATCATGATGAGAGAAGGTCGTGCTTTCTCCCGGGAATATACCACGGACAGTCTTCAGCAGTTGATCGTAAATCAGGCAGCGGTACGCTCACTCAGGCTGGAGAATCCAATAGGTGAGGTGATTCACTGGGATTCAGAGTTTGGCGAGGTTGAGGGAAATATCATCGGCGTAACCGAGGATTTCCACTTTCAGTCCCTGCACCTGCCGATCCAACCCATGGTCTTTCAACTGAGGCCTAGTGAGTTTAACTACCTGCTGATACGCCTGGAATCCGGCTTTGATGCTGACCTGATAGCAGCCATTGAGCGGCTGTGGGTACGTTTTGACGATCGCTTTGCCTTTGAGTATTTCTTTCTGGATGACCGCCTGCAGCAACAATACGTGGCCGAGCAGCAGATGACACAACTGTTCAGCCTCTTCTCCGGGCTTACCATTCTGATTGCAGCATTCGGTCTGTACGGACTTTCGGCCTACACCAGCGCCCAGCGTACAAAAGAGGTTGGCATCCGCAAGGTATTGGGTGCAAATTTTAAGGACATCCTCCTTTTGCTAAACCGGGATTTGCTCAGGCTTATGGGTATTTCCATCCTCATTGCCCTGCCATTGGGCAGTTGGGCCATAAGTCGCTGGCTCAATAATTTTGCCTACCGCATCAGCTTCTCCTGGGAAGTGCTGGTGATGGCTGCTGTACTGGGCCTGTTTACCGCCCTGCTGACGGTAAGCTACCATGCATTCCACCTGGCATCTTATAAGCCGGTAGACTCGTTAAGAAGCGAATAGTTTTCTGCTCACCACCGAACTATATTTTATTTTGCGCAAATAATTCGGCATTTCTTGTGGCTTAAACGCAATTTTTTGAGTATTCTGTAGCTGAATTTCCCTATAATAGGGATTACACATAATCTAATTCTCAATTTATGGAGCAAGAGAAGAAGCTGGGAGACCTGCTGGAAAAATATCCGCAGGATGCTCGGCTACTGGATGAGGTATTCAACGAAGAAGGCAAAGTCCGCAAGCATTACCAGAAAGTTTTTAACCATCTGTCCCAACTTACGATCAAAGATTTTAAGGATCTGAACGAATATGCCAAACGGTCCTCCTTTGATCAGGGAATCACCTTCAACGTATATTCTGATAAAGATCAGGGAGTGGAGCGAATTTTTCCATTCGATCTTTTTCCCCGCATTATCCCCAGCCGTGAGTGGGAGATCATAGAAAAAGGGATCATTCAGCGCAACCGCGCACTTAACCTCTTCCTGCAGGATATCTACAACGACAAGAAAATCCTCAAAGATAAGGTAGTGCCCAAAGAGCTGATATTCTCCTCAAAGCACTATTGCAAGCACATGACGGAGTTTGTTCCCCATGGCGAGCTCTATGTGCATATTTCCGGAACGGACCTTATCAAACACGCTGACGGAAAGTACTACGTGCTGGAAGATAACCTGCGTTGCCCCTCCGGCGTGAGCTATGTGCTTTCTAACCGGATTGCCACCAAGAAAACTTTGCCCAACCTCTTTTTCAAAAGCAATGTACAACCGGTGGTAGACTATCCCGAGGTATTGTCGGAGGTGCTTACCAGTGTGGCTCCCCAGGGTATTGACGAAGCCGTGTGCGTACTGCTGACCCCGGGTATGTATAATTCTGCTTATTACGAACATTCCTTCCTGGCGCTTCAGATGGGAGTACAACTGGTGGAAGGTCGCGACCTCTTTATCGACAACAATTTTGTGTACATGAAAACCATCCACGGGCCCAAAAAGGTAGATGTCATTTACCGCCGCGTGGATGATGAATTCCTGGATCCATTGGTTTTCCGGAAAGATTCTATACTGGGTGTACCCGGCCTGATGAACGTCTTCAGGGATGGAAATGTCAGCCTGGTCAATTCGGTAGGTACGGGCGTGGCTGATGATAAGGCAGTATACACGTATGTCCCGGATATCATCAAATATTATCTGGGGGAAGAACCGCTTTTGCGCAATGTAAAAACCTACCGCTGCGAGAGGGAAGATGATTTTAAGTTTGTACTGGAAAATATGGAAAGGCTGGTGATCAAGCCGGTAGATGAATCCGGTGGTTATGGAATATTCATTGGCAACCGGGCCAGCAAAGAAGAGATAGCCAGTTTTAAGGAAGTGATCAAAAGCCAGCGCAGGAAGTACATCGCCCAGCCTATCATGTCGCTTTCTGTTCATTCTACCTACATTGAGGAGAATGAGCTGTTTGAGCCCCGCCATATTGACCTGCGTACCTTTTCGCTCTGTGGCGATGGTATCGAGTATGTCTGTAAAGGCGGCCTGACCAGGGTGGCGCTGCGCAAAGGAAATCTGATTGTCAACTCATCCCAGGGTGGTGGCTCCAAGGACACCTGGGTATTTCAGGAATAATACTATGATGTTATCAAGAACTGCCAATAGCCTGTTCTGGACAGGCAGGTATATAGAAAGGATGGAGCACCTGTCGCGCTACATCAATGCCCAGTATTTGTCGTTTTCTGACGCTCCCCGTGCCTTGGATAAAAACCTCGGCCTGGAGTCGATGCTTTCCATGGCCAACGCTACCGAAGCTTTCTATGAGCGGAATGAGTCGGTAAGTGATGAAAAAGTAATCCTCTTTCTGACGATGGATGAAAAGTATCCATTCTCCATCAAGAGTTACCTTTCGCTGGTCAGGGAAAACGCCCGCGGGATTCGTGATAATCTTTCCACCGAGCTCTGGGAGACCATCAACCGTTTCTACCACACCACCAACGAGTATAGTGAGGAGGACTTAATCCGCAAAGGTCCTTATGACTTTTGCAAACATGTCCTCAACTATGTCAATATCATCAAGGGGGTGGCTGACAATACACTGCTGCGTAATGAGTCCTGGTCTATGATCCGCATAGGTATCAACCTGGAGCGAAGCATACAGATATCCCAGATACTGATCACCAAGCTGGAGGATATTAGCAAAATAGAAGACGAAAAGCTGAGTCCGGCCATCAGTGGTTACCACTGGGCTTCCCTGCTGCGCAGCGCCGGTGGTTTTGACATGAGCAGGCATTATTACCATGATTCGCCCAACCGGGTACGGGGTGTGGAATTCCTGATTCTGAATAAAAAATTCCCCAAGTCTGTATTATTCAACCTCAAGGAATTACAGACAAACCTCCGAAATATCAGCAACCGCAGGGGAGTAGGTCCGGATACAGTAGAGTTTACAACTGGTAAACTTATTGCTTATATGAATTATCTGACGGTGGATGACATTATGGAGGAAGGAGAAGTATTTTTATATAAGCTGCAAGAGCACCTTTTTACCATTGGCAATCAACTGGAGCGGCAATATTTACAGCATTAAATGATCACATTCCATATAAGTTACCAGTCTGAAAATCAGTACGATCATTTTGTGCAGGAGGCACTGTTTGAGTTTTTAGTCATGCCCTGCACCAACGAAACGCAAAAAATTATCTGGGAGAATGCACAAAATTCTGCAGATAGTAGTCCGTTTTACAGCCGTAATGTTTTTGGCTACAACAGCCTGTGCTTCCGGGTAGCCCGGCCCTTCAACCAGCTCAACTTCAGGTTTGACTGCAAAGTACACAAAGATGTAGCCGGTTACATCCCGGACAGTCGTGACTGCCTGCCCCTGGATGCAGAAATCAGAGAGCTTGAGTCTGAAGCCTTTCAGGTAGACTATATCCTTTATACCCGGCAAACTACTTTAACAGATCTGCCACTCCACCTGATACCAGCCTCCATGCGCTACCGCAGGAATATCAGCCTGCTCCAATATGTGACCGAACTGAATGAGGCTGTCCATAGGCTGATCGTCTATACGCCCAATATTACGACTGTTAACACCAAAGCTACCGACGTGCTGGTCAGCCCGGCCGGTGTATGCCAGGATTACAGTCACCTGATGATCGGAATACTGCGGAGCCAGCTGATTCCGGCCCGCTATGTTTCGGGCTATCTAAACCAGGGGCAGCAGCTTATAGGCTCGGCGCGAATGCATGCCTGGATAGAAGTGTACATTCCTCGGCTGGGCTGGGTAGGCTTTGACCCGACCAATAATCTTTTTGCCGACTATCACTACATCAAAGTAGCTGACGGTCAGGACTATGATGACTGCAGTCCCCTCAAAGGCTATATCAAACCCAGTGGTATCAACTGTACCGACCACAGTGTACAGGTAGTGGAACAGTAGTAGTCAGAAGTCTGCTATTTCAGCATATTTTCATTTATCGGATCTGATGTCCCATATACTGCCATTGCGATATTTTGGGTAAATTGGTAGATGTCCAAATCAGCTATGTTACTTTCATTTTGTACCAGAATAGCTACCACTTTCAGGCCGGAGGATCATCCAGTTTCTTCAGAAACTCCAGCGTATTGATGTTATCGGCATAGTCCCAGAGTTCGGGCTGCTGTGCCTTTCCAAACGGCAGGCTTTGTTCCAGCCATCCCTGCTGCGATACCATACACTGTATCTTATGCTCCACCCTTTGGAGCTTTTGCTGTAAATCGGCAGTATCCCGATATTTTTCGTAATACACGACTGCTACCGGGGATACAAGCTGTTCACTCTCTCGCATCAGCACAAAGCCGGTATCAAAGTGCGGCTCCTTGTTGACCAGGTAAATGGACTTGTTATAATCGTAGTTATTACTGTATTTATGGTGGTGGGTGATGTGGGTATAAGCTTCCCAGGCATCCAAAAGCGGGCTGAAATTAAAATCTTCGGGTACATAAAGCTTGGACACATTTCGGCAACCCAGCCCATAGTACTGAAAGATATCCTCGCCCAGTGCCTGGTAATCCTCTTTTTTTTCCTGCCCGTTCAGAATGCCTACCGAACTGCGGTTATGGCGGATAATGTGCGGCATTTTGGCAAAATAGTACTCAAAATAACGCGAAGAATTATCGCTGCCGGTCGCAATCATGGCTTCCGCATCATTAAGCCGATCCCGAAATTCCAGCTGTTCTTTAAACCAGGGCTCTATATCAGTAAGGATACCGGCGATGAATTTGATCAGGTAGGCGTCCTGTGAGCTGAGTTTGGCCAGCAGCTTATGGCCGCTGATCAGCACGGTCAGGAAATCATGAAAGCCTACCAAAGGAATATTTCCCGCCATGACCACCCCGACTTTTCTGACCTTCTCCGGCTGAGGAGGTAAGTCTCTGGTCCAGGCTTTTAATTTATCTTCGTCCAGGTAACGCTGTATACCCTCCAGGGCAAGTGCAATATTTGCCTCGGTAAACCAGCTGTTTTCGGCCTTGGCGCGCCAGTATAAGGCTTCTTTTTCTTCAGCTTCCAGTTTTTGAAGTATCTTTCCCACGGTAGCAAATGCCCTGATCCTGTCTTCCAGTTGAATCATTTTTCAAGTATTCGGTCAAATGATTGTATTATAAACTAATGCTTATTTATTTCGTTAATAAAACGAGTTAAAATTAAGTAAACAAATCCCCGAAGTCGATATGGCAATAATGATTACCGACGAGTGCATCAACTGTGGTGCCTGTGAGCCGGAATGCCCGAATACAGCAATATATGAAGGAGGCGTTGAGTGGTCATGGGCCGACGGTACAGATCTGAAAGAGGTAGAGCTCGACGATGGTTCTGTAGTAGACGGTACCGAATCACAGGAACCTGTATCGGATGAATTCTACTACATCGTAACCGGCAAGTGTACGGAATGTATGGGTTTCCATGAGGAGCCCCAGTGTGCGGCAGTTTGTCCGGTAGATTGCTGCGTAGAAGATCCGGAAGCCCGTGAATCAGAAGAAGAGCTGCTGGGCAAAAAGGCCTGGATGCATAACGAATAGTTTATTAATTGTTTCAGGTTAAAGGTTTATTGGACCTTTAACCTGAAACTTTCAGCTTAAGATGGCTACTTCATGCCCGCCCGCTTCACCAGGTAAGCGCGTAGTACATGGTCAAATCCCTGGTTTATATCTGCCTCTATAAAATCAATTCTAGCCTGCCCGCATTTGAGTTTCAGTTCGTGGTAGTATTCCAGCATATGCTTATGGTAGGCTTCCTTTACCTGCGAGGGTTGTAGTTTCAGGCGTTCGCCTTTCTCCATATCTATAAATTCGTAGGGTCTTTCCTCAAAATCAAAGTTCAGCTCTGTCTTATGGTCACTGACATGAAAAAGCAAAACTTCATGCTTGTTGTGTTTCAGGTGTTGCAGTGCTCCGAAGATTTGTTCCTTCTCCTGCTGGTTTTCGAACATATCGCTGAAGATGACCACCAGCGATCTTCTGTGAATTTTTTCGGCCACCTTGTGCAGCACACTGGCTACTGAGGTTTGCCGCATTTTAGGTTGGCTTTTCAGCATTTCTTCCAGGATGAGGAACAGCTTATGCAGGTGGGAGGAAGTTGATTTTACCTGTGTCTGCTCTTCGATATCTTCGGAAAAAGTACAGAGTCCTACAGCATCACGTTGTTTCTGCAGTAACTGGGCAATGGCTGCCGCAGCCATGATGCTGAAGGTAATCTTTCCTTTGTTTTCCTGCGGGTAATACATGGAAGATGAGTTGTCAATAACGAGCTGGCAACGCAGGTTGGTTTCCTCCTCATAGCGTTTGGTATACAGGCGGTCGGTTTTGGCGTATACCTTCCAGTCAATGTGGCGGGTACTTTCACCGGTATTGTACAGCCGGTGCTCGGCAAATTCTACTGAAAACCCATGGTAGGGTGATTTGTGCAGCCCGGTGATGAAACCCTCTACCAGCTGCCGGGCCAGTAGTTCAATATTACCGAATGATCTGATTTCCTTAAGTTCGAGCATAAAAAAAAGATTAGTCTGTAAGGGTAAGATATCCCTTGCGTAGTACCTCTAAGCTAAGTCAAAACCCTCCGGTTTAACATAAGTGCTACGTTAGCCGAAAGCACGTCAGCAGGCGGAAAAATGCCTCAACCAAACATAACGCAGATATTTCTGAAATCGCGTATATAAGGGTTATTTATTTGTAATAATGGTTGTATTTATACTATATTTAGCTCAATTTAGTAAGATACAAAACCAAACTTAAACTAAAGTACCTACTTTAAAACCTAAATTTAGCTGTTGTGGAAGATAATCAAGGAAAAGAAAGAGCAGAAATTTATTCTCAAAGAGTAAGGGCTGGTAAACGTACATACTTCTTTGATGTGAAGTCTACACGTTCTAACGATTATTACCTTACCATCACCGAAAGTAGAAGAAGATACAAGGATGACGGTTACTTCTACGAAAAGCACAAAATCTTTCTTTACAAAGAAGATTTTAACAAGTTCATGGCAGCCTTGCAGGAGACAGTAGACCACGTAAAGGAAGAACTTATGCCCGATTATGATTTCACTCAGTATGAGTCCAATGGTGAGGAAAATTATGACGAACAAAAGTCAAGCGTGGATGATGAATTGAAGTGGGATTAACCCCAAGTTAAGCTACATGTTGAAAGGGCCCTGGATTATTCTCGGGCTTTATTTTTTTACCGCAACCGTCTTTTTGCTTTTTCCCTAATGATCAACAGAAGCTTTCTTTATATTATCTTGTTTCTGCTCGGCTTCTTGCTCCTGGCATGGGTCTTCTCAGATATCTTTTCCTATTTTGTTATTTCGCTGGTACTATCCGCCATATTTTCCCCATTGACCAACTACATCAATGGGTTGCATTTTTATGGCTATCATATGCCACGTTTCGTGGCAGTGCTGATTTCATTTTCTGTAATCATCGTTCTGATCTCGCTGTTTGTCATCCTGTTTATTCCCCTCATAGATGACCAGGTAGAAATCATCACCAGTATTGATTATGAAGAACTTTATTACCGGGGGAGTGCCCCACTCCAGCGGCTGGAATCATTTTTATACATCAATAATATCATAGCTGAAGAAGATGTACTGGTAGAAAGCCTCCGGCAGAGCCTGCTCTCCATCATCGGTTCTATCAACTTTGGCGAGTTTTTTAACCAGCTGATTTCCCTTACCGGAACCTTCTTCGTTGGTTTTCTGGCTGTTGTCTTTATTACCTTCATACTCCTCTATGAAAAAGGTATTGTGAGACGACAGGTGATCAAACTGATTCCGAACCAGTATTTCGAAGTATTCATAGCGGCTATTTATAAAATAGAGACACTTTTGTCCAATTACCTGATTGGTCTTCTCTTCCAGATATTTTCTATTTTCTGTATTGCCTCACTGGGGCTTAGTCTGCTGGGTATCAATTATGCCCTCACCATCGCCATATTTGCGGCTGTCGCCAACCTTATTCCCTATGCAGGCCCTATTCTGGGTTCGGTATTTGGCATTGCGGTTGGTTTATCCACCACCTTTACCGGTGCCGGAACCAATGAAATCATATTGCTGGTCATCAAGATTGTATCTGTCTTTGCCGTTGTCCAACTTACCGATAACCTGGTCTTACAGCCGCTGATTTTTTCAAAAAGTGTAAAAGCGCATCCATTAGAAATTTTTATAGTTATTTTTGCGGGCGCTACCATAGCCGGTGTCATTGGGATGATTGCCGCTATTCCTGTTTATACAATTATTAAGGTTGTATATTTGGAACTTTATACCGGCTATCAGCAGTATCGTATCTTTAAGACCAAGTAGAAAAAAACTTTAGAATCGTTAGAATATGAGTTTACAGTGTGGTATAGTAGGGCTACCCAATGTCGGTAAGTCTACTTTATTTAATGCTCTGTCCAGTGCCAAGGCGGAGGCTGCCAATTTTCCTTTTTGTACGATTGAGCCCAATGTAGGCGTGATCACGGTGCCTGATGAGCGCCTGAATACCCTGGAAAGCCTGGTAAAACCCCAAAAAGTAATTCCTACCAACATAGAGTTTGTAGATATTGCAGGACTGGTAAAGGGAGCGAGTAAAGGAGAGGGCTTGGGTAATAAGTTCCTGGCCAATATACGTGAAGTAGATGCCATTATCCATGTTGTACGGTGCTTTGTGGATGATAACATCGTGCATGTGGCCGGGGGGGTAGACCCGGTATTTGACAAAGAAGTAATTGACACAGAACTGCAGCTTAAAGACCTGGAGTCAGTAGATAAAAAAATTATACGCCTCGAAAAAATCGCCAAGTCCGGAGATACAAAAGCACGTAAACACCTGGCTACCCTGCAACTGTACAAGCAGCACCTGGAGGCTGGGAAAAATGCCCGAAGCCTGGAAATGGCCGAAGAAGACAAAGAGGCAGTGCAGGACCTTCAATTACTCACTGGCAAAAAAGTAATTTACGTAGCCAATGTTGATGAAGGGTCAATTCATACGGGCAATCAATACGTAGATGCTTTAAAGCAGGTGGTAGGTGATGAAAACGCTGAAGTCATCGTCATTTCTGCTTCCATAGAGTCACAGATTGCTGAACTGGATTCTGAAGAAAGGGCATTATTCCTGGAAGAATATGGGCTGAAGGAATCCGGTCTCAACAAATTAATACGTGCTTCTTATAGATTACTTAACTTAATTACATACTTTACTGCAGGAGAAAAAGAAGTGAGAGCCTGGACCATCATGAGGGGATGGAAGGCCCCTCAGGCAGCCGGAGTGATACATTCTGACTTTGAAAAAGGGTTTATCAAGGCAGAAGTGATTAAACTGGAAGACTATAAGCAGTACAAAACTGAACAGGGTTGCCGCGAAGCAGGTAAGCTTGCTATTGAGGGAAAGGAATATATAGTGAAGGATGGTGATATTATGCACTTTAGATTTAACGTTTAAATTGTTAAATTGTAAATTCAACACAATAGTTACGAATGTAGCTATTGTGTTTTAAATTTTTAGTTAGTTACTTATTCGGTAAGTATTTTTACAGGTAAATTTTGAGTTTTAATAAACAATTTATCTTTGAGTAGTCTTTCTACAATTAAGCTAATTGTTTATTCAGTTGACTTTTTTGTGTTTTAATTTAAACAGCTGGATTTTTGAGAATACGTATAATTTTTATTCTAAGGAACAAAGGGTCCTATGTCCCATTCCACCATCAGTATCTGCTTGCGCAGTTGATCAAGGGAATACTGGTTAAAGGAGGAGATGAGAGGTTTATCAATTCCAGACTTTATAACTTCTCCGGACTCAAAGGGCAGACAAAGATCAGCCGGAATGGCCTTCATTTCTATTCCAGCAGGGTTACCCTGGTGCTCTCTGCTACCAATAAGGATTTTGTGGATTATTTCCTGAAGCATCTTTTTGTCTTCCCGCAGATCGATATCGGTACCATGAGCCTGATACCCGAAGCGGTAGAGATTGAGGATAAACCTGATCTTACAGATGCGATGAAGTACGTCTGCATTTCGCCGCTGGTACTGGTAGAACCCTCCTTCAGCGACGATCGTGGTAAAAAGTTTATCGCTCCCACGTCGGATACTTTTTCTGATCTGCTGTATGAGTCAATCATGATTCGGATGGAGAAATCAGGCAATTATACTGCTGAGCAGATTGCTGAGTTTTATAAATTTCAGCTGGTACCTGATAAGAATTATCTGATCAGAATTCGCGAACAGCAGAAGAAATTTGCCCGTATCTACCCTCTTTACGATCAGGATGTCAAATACGAGGTAAGAGGCTATACCTTCCCCTTTACATTGTACGCGGTCAGTGAAGTGCAGGAATTTATTTTCAATAACGGCCTTGGCCTCTACGCGCACAAAGGTTTTGGTATGCTTGATCTGGCAACTGCTGATCCGGGTAAAGGCACCAGTAAATATGAGTTTGAAGGTGCTCCTGATCCTGAGGCGAAAAAACCTGAATTCAGAAAAAGAGAATCAGAAGCCTGATAAGCTACTGCTTAGCGGAAAGCACTGGAAGATAGTGCTGTATAACCCACCAGCATATCAGCCCTGGCACCGGGTGGCCGGGTATATACGAAGATCTCATACAGGTTTTCTGTTTCAAAATGACTACCGTCGAACTGGTAGGGGTTTTTGCCCAGGCCATTATCTACGTAATAGAGGTAGTTATAAAAGCCCTGCTTTAACAAAATGTCCGCCTGGTAACCTTCCAGCAAAGGATCATATGTCATCCTGACTTCTTCCGTGAGGGTGCGGTTGTTAAAAGCGCCAATCACATACACATCTCCCTCAACCTTCTCAGCGGCATCCAGAAAAAAGTGGGTCAGCAGGTAGTCTGAGTTCAGTTCGCCGCCCCGGATTTCCAGATTTTCAATGATAAAGCCTCCGTTCAGGTCATTAAACTGGCTGTAGGCCTCGCCTGCGCGGCTGCGGTCTGGTAAGAGGAATGCTTCTACCGGAAATGCCTCCTGTCTGATTTCAGCTACATTTTGCCCTAGTGCACTTACTGTACGCAGATCAAAATACCTGAACTCACTCGCGGCCCAGAAATTATTTTTCAGGTCAAACTGACGGTATTCCAACTCCTTAACGTCTTCACGGACAAAGGTAGGTTTTAGTCCGCTGATGGCATTAAACCACTGTTGATTCTGCCTGATCAGGATATACACATCATTGTAAGGATTGGGAATATCCAGGTTCTGGTAGTCAATGACAAACTCCAGCTGATGATGGGTGTCTCTTTCCTTTACTCCACTGGAGCGCTGTACTCCGGCACGTATGCTCAGGAGCGGATTGTACACCATAAACCTTTTGATAAAGAGCGGATTATTCTCATCATTCCCTTCATACACCAGTATGGCATAGTTGCCGGGCATCTTTACTTTGGGGAGGGCCCAGCGGTAGTGGGCAAATGGCACTTTGGTATTGAAGGATAACTGCTCATTGGTGATGGGAAACTCATTGTAATCGTACAGATAGTCCATGCTGTAGAGCTTAGACTGCTGCCAGTCGGCATCGCAGTGGATGATCCTGGCATTTAATTCTCCGTAGACCTCCTGCTCATCTCCTAATTCCAGCCAGTCAAAAGTGAGGAAGACCGGTAAATTCTGGGTGATTGGAATGACGGCATCATATAACTGCTCATCTGGCTGAAAGAGGCGTACAGTCTGTATCTGATCCGTAAATACCCGGTCTTCATATACGCCATTGGGGACAGGGCCTGTAGTGCCACTACCGGCTGCACCTGAACTGCTACTACCGGTGCCTGCCACCGGTACACATCCTGACAGAATTACTAAATTCAGAAACAGAAAAAAAAGAGCTGTCTGTCCGTAGCCGAAGGTAGTAAGCCGGCTCAAAAAATAATCTGTCATGCTTAACTTATTTATTTTCCAGTTCTTCCAGCTGTAGTACCAGCATTTCCCATTGCTGATTCGCTTCATTCAGCTCTTTTTCCACAGCTTCAAATTTCTGGGTACTTTCTTCGAGCAGTTCCACATTGCCGTACACATGTGGCTTGGCAAGTTCATGCTCCAATTTGTCTTTCTGCTCTTCCAACTCCATCACCCTTTTTTCAGCTTTCTCCAGTTCCGACTGAAGTCTTTTAAGTTCTTTCTGTTTTTCCCGGTATTCCTGCTGATTTTTATCCTGACTTTGAGCGGGAGTTGCTTTGGGTTTTAACTTTTCTTCCGCCAGGCTGGCCTGTTGCTGGGCGCTGGACTCCTGCGCGCTGCGCTGCTGCTGCCAGTAGGCATATTCGTCGTAAGTACCGGGGTATTCCTTTACCTCTTTATTCTCTATATACCAGATTTTATTCGCTACCTGGGAAATAAAGTAACGGTCGTGAGATACGATGATACAAGTACCCTGGTACTGCTGCAGCGCCTGGATCAGGATGTTGACTGATTGCATATCCAGGTGGTTGGTAGGTTCATCCAGCAGCAGGAAGTTAGCTTCACCGATCAGGGTTTTGGCCAGTGCTACCCTGGACTTCTCTCCTCCGGAAAGTACCTTGATCTTTTTAAAAACCTCCTCGTCAGAGAAGAGAAAGCAACCCAATACACCACGCAGTTCTTGTTCGGTCTTTTCGCTGCCGGCCTGTTTAAGTTCGGTCAGCATATCATTACTGACATTAAGTGCTTCCAGTTGGTGCTGCGCAAAAAAGCCCATATCCACATTGTAACCCAGTTTGCTTTCACCTTCCACCTGCTCTGTACCGGCAATGATACGGAGCAGGGTAGATTTACCTTTACCGTTGGCACCAATCAGGGCAATCTTATCGCCGCGCTCAATAGCCCTGGTTGAGTTTTTGATAATCTGCAGGTCGCCGTAGGATTTTGAGACATTGTTCATTTCCACGACAAAGCGGCCCGACTGCTTTTTAAAATTAAAGCGGAAATTTACAGAAGCATTTTCGTCTACCACTTCATCTACCTTATCCAGCCGGTTCAGCGCCTTTACCCTGGACTGCACCTGCTTGGCTTTGGTAGATTTGGCCCGGAAGCGCTCTATGAAGCGTTCGGTCTGCCTTATCTTTTGCTGCTGGTTCTCATAGGCGTTCTGCTGTATTTCCCGGCGTAACTCGCGCTCTTCCAGGTAGAAAGAATAATTGCCAGCGTAGACATTGAGTTGCTGATTGGCTACTTCTACGATTGAGGTGACGGTATTATCCAAAAACTGCCGGTCGTGTGATACCACAATCACAGCACCTTCATAAGAACGCAGGTAATTCTCAATCCACTGAATAGAAGGAAGATCCAGGTGGTTGGTAGGCTCATCGAGCATCAGCAGAGAAGGCTTCTCCAGTAGCAGCTTGGCCAGCATCACCCGCATACGCCATCCTCCGGAAAACTCCCTGAGCGGACGCTTGAGGTCCTGGGTGCTGAAGCCGATACCTTCTAATATTTCCTCGGCTTTTGCCTGCAGGGAATATCCCTCCAACATTTCAAACTGCTCCTGTAGCTTGGCCAGTTTATCTACCAGCTTGTCATCGTAGTCAGTCTCCATTTGCTTTAGCACCTTTTCTATCTGGTGCTCAATCTTAAGGGCTTCTTCAAAAGCCTGCATGGCCACATGCAGGATGCTGTCATCCGACTGATAGGAAAGCAGGTCCTGGTTAAGGTAGCCAACACTGCAGTCATTGGCTTTGCTGATCTCTCCTCCATCAGGGGTGTACTCACCGTCAATCAGTCGGAGAAGGGTGGTTTTTCCCGTCCCGTTGAGCCCGATCAGGCCAATTTTGTCTTTGGGTTTGATATGTAGGTTGGCCTCCTCATAGATGGGGCGGCTACCGATATAGTACGAAAGGTTATTAATGGCTAACATATGGGTGCAAAAATAGAAAATTTAACCGCAGATGTAACGCTAGCCCGAGGTGAAACATTCAAATAATGATATGCCAATAAGATAAATGTACTTTAGAAGGGATAGCATTTGTTAAGAAAGACGGCTCCCACGGAAACTGCACAATGAATAAAATGAGTATATTTTCATAATTTTGGTGGATATTTTCGGTAATATTAGTAAATAGATATCTTTATTTAATTAGTAAAATGAAGATAAGGGCAACCTTTATAAGTTAATTACTATTAAAATAGTATATTAATTATGTATTTTTTTGATGCACTTTCGTGTGCATTTACTTTTTTAACGGATTTTTTAAACTGAGATATTATGAGATTTATTAGTACCAAAGTACATGCTGCCCTTGATTATCTGACGGGCATAGTGCTCATGGCTGCCCCATGGATACTGGGCTTTGCCAACAACGGGGCGGCGCAATGGGTGCCTTTTGTTATAGGTCTGAGTATTATCCTGATGGCGCTTTTTACCAACTACGAAGCCAGTCTGGTAAAATCCATCCCTATGTCTACCCATCTGACAATAGATA
This sequence comes from uncultured Porifericola sp., assembly GCA_964518125.1. Lineage (GTDB taxonomy): Bacteria > Bacteroidota > Bacteroidia > Cytophagales > Cyclobacteriaceae > Catalinimonas. The sequence goes on along the minus strand of CAZFFW010000044.1, from coordinate 4,587 downwards.
TTATCGGCGGGATTCTGCTGGCAGCATCTCCATGGCTATTTGGTTTTGCTGATTTTGTTTTCTGGCCACACCTGATCCTGGGTATTTTTGAGATAGGGGCCGGCCTTTTCACCCATAAAGTACCTGATTATTTGCGTCAGAAGGAGTATGCTTAAGACGAACAT
>CAZFFW010000044.1:0-4323 GCA_964518125.1 uncultured Porifericola sp. | reverse complement strand
TGTAAGGCTAAAGCAAAACGTCTACCGTGGTTCCACGTCCGGGAGAGCTTTCTAAACGGATACTTCCTCCCAGTCGTTCTACCGATTGCTTCGTCAGGTAAAGGCCGATACCTGCACCTCTCGAGCGGGCGCTCTTGCGGCAAAACATCTGGAATACTTCTGTCTGATCCTCCTGGTTTATGCCAATTCCATTATCTTCTATCCGAATGTGCAGATGATCCTGCTCGGTCTGTTCTATGTGTAGTTTTACAAAAGGCTGTGCCTTATGGGTATCTCTGAAAATAACCGCATTTTCCAGCAAATGCTTGATAATGATACCCAGATAAGCGGGATCTGTTCGGAAAATAATGTTCTTCGGTACATCAAGCAGAATATTCACTTCATCAGAGCCGGCAGTTTTTTCCAGGTCAGTCCGTATGTTCCGTATCAGGGCCTCAAAGTCAATGGTGGTGGTCTCTCTGTCAAGGTCATTGATCTTGGCGGCCTCCAGCATACCCATAAGCGCCTTTTTCATCTTGACAGATATCTGCCCGATCATATCTGCGTAGTCCTTGGATTCAGGAGCGGTAGCTTCCATCTTCAACAGATTGCAGATTCCTTCAATGGAGGCGAGGGGACCCTGCAAATCATGGAAGGCACGATATACAAAGTGATCAAACTCCTGGGCCATACGCCTGATCTGCATTTCGGAGTGGCGCAGTACGCTTACGTCTTCAAAAGACTTGATGTAAAAACTCAGTTCATCCTGGTGGTCAAACACTTTAGAAGTGGAAACAATCAGTGCTATTTCGCTGCCATCATCCTTTCGGAAGGTGAACATCTCCTGTTGCTGTAGCGTATTCTGGTTCAGATACAATATCTGGTACACAGGGCTACCTTCGTCTGCACCCAGCGAGCGGGTATGGTCGTTAAAGTAGATATCTGATAGTTTTTCGGCAGAGTAGCCTGTGATTTCGCTCAGCTTTTTATTGGTACGGATAAGATTACCGCCCAGGTCAAAAAGGGCCTGCCCGATGGAAGACTGTTCAAAGGTTGAATTAAAAAGTGAACTTAGCAGCGCATAATAGTCTGAAACGTCTGTTTTCCTGTCATTGCCTGTACTGTGCTTACTGTCAGCACCTGTAAAAAAATTGCCTTCGCCTCGCCTGAACTTCAAAATAAACTTCCTTTTTTGTTTGCCAAATATACCCTCAGATCATCATACCATAGCTGCTGTTGACCTAAAGCCTGAATATTTCAACATAAATGTATGTACGAATTGCCTATTTTAAACATACAGCATGCCAAAAACTCGCATCCTTTAGCGGAAATGATGTTGAGTACTCAGGTAGTTGCAATATATGCCTCTGAAGGGCTTAAACGCTTACTTAGGTGAAAAGCCTGCTTGGCTACTTTACAGTAGCTTGGCATGTCTAACAAGTTCGCAGTTGAGCGAAACCCGGCTAATCCTGAACAGGGCTTCGCTGTCCTGCTCATGATACTACTGCTGCATCAGTTTATGTTCTTCCGTTACTTTACCAATAATGCGCTCAAACTGGATTAAAGTAACCTTACAGGGCTTGCCTTCTATCCGGTCGTGATAGCCGGCATCGGCAAAAATCTCCATGATTTCTCCACGCTTATTTACGACTTCCCACTTTCGCAGGATTTCGTATTTATCCACAAAAAAACGGGCATGATAGTTTTTCAAAGCTTCCCGATGTTCCTCAGGTACAACAATCGTAAAGTCATTTCCCACCAGCTCATCTCGCTGATAGCCATAAAGATTCAGATAATTTTGGTTGACAGTCACGAACTTTGCATCCCTGTTAGTAATGCAGATTGCCAGGTCCGTTCCCTCAATGATCTGCTGATAGTCCGAGGGGTTTTCATCCAGTGCCTTTTTGATACGTTTGGTTTCTTTTAAATTGATCATGTTGTTGTGGTTTGTTCAACGGTACAGATAGAAGTTCAGCTTACGTAAGTGAGTGACAAAGGTATCGCCGCTGTAAACATGAAGCAGTTGGATATCAGGGATTGACGCAGAATGAAAGATTCTAGCTGAAGAACAAAACTTCTTTTTAGCCCTTCAGGAAGTGCTATACTGGAAATAGTCATATGTATTCAGGCACGAGCAGGAGAAATAAGTAACACATCCCAGGGGTTTCTGCTAAATCAATCGGAGAAGGTGAAATCCTGAATTGTTGGAGACGTGTAGGTTATTATATCTTTTTTTGTGTCCGAGAAAAAAAAATGTACATAAAAGAGTAATCTAACGCAGCTACTACTGGTCTCCACCACTGCTGACGTAGATTAAATTTCCGTCCTGATGGCCGGATTGCTTTGTCGCAAAAGTGCCAAAAATTCTGATTCATCCCTGGGGCCTACAAATATCTGCTCATTTCCGGCATAAATAATTAGTCCTTTCAGCGAGCGGGAAGCATCGCCCAGGGGAAAGTAGCTCACAGATTGGCTGATGCGGTCTATCCGGAGCAGCGCAATTTTTCCCCGCCGGACACCCGAGCGGTAGTGCAGAAAGCGGCTATCCAGCAGATAATAGGTGTCATTCATCTGCCAGAGCATCAGCCCTACCACGAGTACAAGCAGTACCCCAGAAGCCAGCAGCATCTGCAGCGACATGCCGTTGACAAACATGTGGATAAGGACCAGTAGTAGCGGTAGCAGGAGCGCTACTTTTAGCCCAAGCTTCGCGGCATCAAACTGGCTGTCAAATTTTTTGTATTCCATGGGATTGGATAAATAGTTTTGTACTAAACCACCGCTTCAAGAGCGTATTTTTTCAACAGGACCGTCTTTTCTTTGCGCTGATACCAGTCATTGCCCAGCAGTTCCAGGGAGTTTATTCTGAAGCCGCCAAAATTCCGCTGTCTCTGCTCCGCCAGAAAATCCGCAAACCTGGCTGGTCGCTGCAGTTTTTCCCGAAACCGCACTACCGTACTATGCGCTGTCACGATCCTGTACCGGCTATCAATGGAATGTTCCAGCCCTGACTGATGAAAATTCGTCCTCAGCCTGTTCCGAAGCTTTTCCAGGGTATCATCCCCGGGAAAACCCTGCAGCACTACGGTTGACGAGGAGGCGGAGATGCCGCTAAACGTCAGCGTGAAGGGAGGAATACCCTGCAGCGCCTGTGCCACACACTGCCGGTAGGCTTGCTGTTCCACTTGTTCCAGCCGGAATCCGGCATAACAGGAAACGATGGACAATACTGTCAGGTGCAGATCTGAGGGGGGATAATAGTATTGTGCAGGTTCCAAAACCCGGCACTCCTGCAGGAATGCGCTGATCGCAGCAGCAGTCTGCTCATCGGGGCGTGCCAGTAGCGAAATGCCGTAGCGCGTATCATCCGGGGCATCCAGCAGCGGGTCCGGCTCTATATCTCCTCGTCTGATCCTGTCAGAAGCAGCCTGCCACATCTGCGCATAATGTTCGGGCAGCGAAAGATTCATAGGCTAATTAGGGCTACTCAGTTTAACAATTTGTTAAGCCATAACAATTTTATCAAAAAATGCCTAACTTCATACCAACACTTCAAAACTATCATTCATATGGATGCAATATTGCAGGCGCAGACCGCTACCCTCAAGCCCGAGAGCGTGAAAAGCAGCGTACGTATGCTCGGTATTCCCCTTTTCGTATTCGCTACTGCCTTCGCTTCGCTCAGTATCATCATCGGGCTGATCTGGGATATCTCCTGGCACACCAGCATCGGCCGCGACGGACTGCTTTCGCCTCCCCACCTGGGCATGTACCTGGGCGCGGTGGTCTCCGGCTTCTTCTCCGGCTACCAGGTACTCAAGACCAGCTTTTGGGGCAGCCGGGAAGAAAAAGCCCTTTCCGTCAGATTCTGGGGTATTTTCTATGGTTCGCTGGGCGCGCTCTTCTGCATCTGGGGCTGCTTTGCCATGCTTACCTCCGCCCCTTTTGACGACTGGTGGCACAACACCTACGGCCTGGATGTAACCATCCTTTCGCCTCCCCACACCGTGCTGCTGCTGGGTATGGTGATGGTGCAGTTTGGCGCCATGACCAGCGTATTGGCTATCCGGAACCAACCAACACCTGCAGGGCTGTCAGAACGACAAATCCAGCTACGCAATCGCCTGCTACAAACCATCTTTATCGTCACTGCCGGCTTTTTCCTGGTGATGCTCTATACCATTTCTTCTGAATACCAGGGCAGACTTCGGATGCATGGCAGTACTTTTTATATTGTAGGTGCTATCTTCTATCCTTTCTTCCTGTCAACCATCGCCAGGGCATCTCGTCTCAAATGGGCGGCTACCGCCACCGCCGGTGTTTACATGCTCGTACTCATGCTGA
>CAZFFW010000043.1:11824-34859 GCA_964518125.1 uncultured Porifericola sp. | reverse complement strand
AATACCGGACCCCATTGTCTGAGAAAATGGCGGCGCTGGAAAAAGATGGTTATGATACCCAGTTTAAGTTTGAGGACGGTGTGCTGAAAGTACGCAGTACCCAGAAGAACTACCAGGCGCAGGAACTGACGATCAACGAGGAGTTCCGTTTTGAAGGAGAAAGTGATCCCGGAGATATGTCTATACTTTATGCGGTAGAGACCAAAGACGGTACCAAAGGCACGATCGTCAATGCATTCGGGACTTATTCTGACAATGAACTGGGAGAATTTATGAGCAAGGTGCAGGAGAAATCCAAACTCTCCGGCGTCAAGAAGTAAACCCAGTGTTTTTTCAAAGCTATATAACACAAAACCTGCCCTTGCGAGCAGGTTTTGTGTTATATACAGATACCCAAGCTTTTTCCTTGGGTACGTGCGTATTGCAGTGCAGGAGGCTTAGCTTCTGGTAGGCACCATCAGGCCCAAACCTTCCAGTAGCTGGTCATTTTCATCCAAAGCCAGCCTGGCGGCTTTGGTAAACTTCCTGACCCAGTCTTCCAGTGCTTTCAACGCGATATTACGCTCCTGAGTAGCCAGCTGCGCCTCTCCTTCCAGCCCTTTGTAGCTACGCTTGGTATCGGCAACCGCCTCAATCATGGCCTGTGCCTGCGACAGTTCAGAGGCAGTTACGCCCATCTGCTCCATTTCTGCGGCCATACCCTGTATTTCCTGGTAAAAGAAACGCGCCTGCTCCAGCCATCCTGCCAGGTTACGCTTACGCGCCACATTCAGCTGTAGCTGACGCTGCTTACCCAAATCATTGCGAAAGGCCAGCTTAGCCACTTTGATGTGGTAGATGTATTTGTCCCAGGCGGCTGTCTGATCCTGCTTAAACTGTTCGGAAGCACTGAACTGGGCCCCGTACTTCGTACTTTTCTGCGATTGCAGCAGCACTACCTTCTCCAGCAGGGCTTTGCCCTTCTGTATCTCTTTCAGCGGGTAGCCGTATTTCGCCAGTTCCTGGTTAATGAGCGGCTGGTGGATTGCCCCCTCTATCAGCAGGCGGGCATTTTCCATCTTTTGAGCAATACTTTGTGATTTGAGCTTTACCATCCTATCAGTGGAATTTTTAGATGTTGAAGTTCAGGCTTTTGCCGTACGTATGCCACAACAATTACAGGATTAACTTACCATGTAGGATATGCATTATTTGCGGTGCGATTATAAAGGCCTGAAAGGGGAGGTAGCTGCCGGGTAAATTTGTTTTCTTTGTTCAAGACTGCAGGTAGGGGCAAATTTTTTCTGCAGTGCTGTTGCAGTAGCCGTTGGGGTGAGAAAACGTGTTGCAAACGGACTAAATGCGCTGATGCAAAGGCTATGCACTGCTGCAGATGTACTGAATGAAGTATTTCAGTGCAAAAATCAACTGTTGATGTACTGAATCAGTCGTTTCAGCAGGCAAACACCACCGCAGATGTACTAAATCAGCTGATTGACTCCTTAAACGGCCTTTATACGGACTAAAACCGTGGTTTACAGACTTTGTAGCCCGCTCTACCTTTTCAATAAAAACAATATACAATCATAAAAACAGCTGCTGTATAGAAGGTATCAATCCAGCAGCAAATCCGCTATTGTATGCCTGATATGCTTATTTTGCGCTATATTCAGGCAAATCGGCAGCTAATAATATAGATAAAGGGTAGTGCCTTGGCCAGGATTAGCTGGTAGCGTGCTTACTGAAAGAGATATTGCCGGATCTTACGCAAAAGAATTAACTTGATTGCAACATGTTCAAATATTTATGCATCAGTGGTGTATGCCTGTTAGGTTTTCTTTTTGGCTGTAGCAAAACCAGGAGTTCAATTCCGTCTGCAGAAAAACCTAACATACTGCTACTCATTGCCGACGATATGGGCTATGGTGACCTGTCATGCTACGGCGGGCCGTCCAGTACGCCCCATCTCAACCGGCTGGCGGAGGAAGGGATACTGTTTACGGATTTTTATGCGGCGGCTCCCAACTGTTCGCCCTCCCGGGCGGGGCTGATGACCGGGCGCAGTCCTGCCAGGCTGGGCATATACAATTATCTGCCTTCCGGACACCCTATGCACCTCAGGGATGAGGAAGTGACCATTGCCGAAGTCCTGCAGACCCAGGGATACCAGACTGCACATATTGGTAAGTGGCATCTGGGCTGTCTGCCGCAGGATGCTGCCCTGAACCATCCGCAGCCCCATGATCAGGGCTTTGATTACTCCCTGGGTACCGAAAATAATGCCCAGCCTTCCCATCTGAACCCGGTTAACTTTGTCAGGAACGGGCAAAAGCTGGAAGCGCAGCAGGGCTACTCCTGCCAGATACTGGCAGCGGAAGCGCAAAGCTGGCTGGAGCATGATTATCAGCCGGAAAACCCCTTCTTTATGTATGTGGCCTTCCATGAGCCTCACGCCAAGGTCGCTTCTCCGCCCGAACTGGTGGAAAAATACCGGGACTATCCCGAAAAAGACGCCGAATACCTGGCGAATATTGAAAACCTGGACAATGCCGCAGGCAGGATCATAGATTACCTGGAAGAGAAAGGCCTGCTGGATAATACGCTGGTCATCTTCAGTTCCGACAATGGCTCTTATCGTCAGGCATCTAACGGGAAGCTGCGGGCGGTAAAAAGTTATGTCTATGAGGGCGGTATCAGGGTGCCGGGCATCATTCGCTGGCCCCGGCTGCCGCTCAAAGATACCGTTATCCATGAAGCAGCTGGCTTTGTGGATATCATGCCCACTATCTGTGATGTACTGCAGCTGCAGCCTCCTGCTGATAAAGAACTGGATGGCAGCAGCATACTCAATGTACTGCAGGGAAAGGAATTTGTACGTAAGAAGCCGCTCTACTGGTACTTTTACCGCACTTCGCCGGAAATCGCCATGCGGATAGACCATTATATGCTGCTGGGCCGTGATGTGGATACCCTGCCGAGAGCCCATCAGTTTTCTGCCCCTGACATGGAGTACATCAAAGCCATGGACCTGGAAAGCTATGAGCTATATGATCTGACGGAAGATATCGGGCAGTTGGAGAACATCATGGATAGCCATGCTGAAGCGGCAGCCTATACATCCCTGATCAACGCCCAGCTGCAGGAAATCCAGGAGGAAGGCTATGCCTGGGAGCAACTGCCGGAGGCCAATAGCAACAGGAAAGTAAAAACTGACTGGGTCCCGTATGAGCATATCCGCTGAAAACTGGGATGGTCGTTGCCTCTTGCTATTTTTGTTTATGGTATGGCGCCGGATATACTTCCCTGAATACTACAGTAGTAAATAATCACGCTTAGAAAATAATCGGTTTCATCCGCTTAAGTAATGGAGTACTAGTGTCATGCACTGAGCACTAAGAGTGAAGAATCAGATTTGTTTGTTCCAGTCACTTGACAGGCTTGAGTTGAGCCTTCTTTTAACCATGAAAAGTCCCCATGTAGCGTGGTTGAAGGGATCAGGGTAAAATACTACCGATTTGCTTTGGCCTGATGCCCGCAAACAGGCTGAAAATCAGTTTTACCATGATCAGCCAGCTGATGAGTAGGGCAGGGGGTGATAAAAAAATGCTGCTGTAAGGAAGTTCTTCCTGTTGTGATACTATTGAAATATTCGTACTGCTCCTAAGTGGTACATATGCGTGCTCTGAAACGCCAGCAGCAGCCATATTGATTTTATCCGCAGAAGGCAAAGCAGTTTTCAGGTAGCTTTTGTACATACCAATGATATTCACCGTACACATGGCGATGATAGACAGGTAGAGGATATGCTTGCCAATGGTTTTCATAAGAAAAAACAAACAGTTTTACTTATTGGTAAGCATGAGCGCGATTATGTAATCCGGAAATGGAATAAAAAATTCTGCCGGGTTATTTTCATGTGTAATAAGCTGACGAAATGTATTATATTAGGTAAATCACATGCTTCTCAAGTAAATACTGTGGTATTTTTATAAGTACTTACCTAACAACCAGTATGATCATGAAACCGATAGTTCTGCTGCTACCCCTGCTGATCTCTCTCGGTCTATCGCCAGAATTGACAGAAGCCTATTCATTTGAACTGACTGTAGATGCACTGAGCAATAAGGCTGAGCGCTTTGACCTGTTGATTACCGGAGAAAAACATGGTGCCGATGGCGTTAAAAGTCCCTTTCGCCTGGCAAAGAAGCGGCTGAAGACTCCTTATCGCCTTAACCTGGGAAGCGGGGAGTTCAGGATCAGGGTGGAAAGCGAAAAAAGTGAACGGATAGTCAGTAAGGTGCAGGGTATACAGGCGGGCGAACGAAAAGGCTCTGCCTCCAACGATGGCAGGGTTAGCCTGCTGCAGGCAGGTCCGGACGGCTGGTACAGGGCTTCTGCTGAAGATTGATACCTGTTGTACGCATGCCAACCGGATGTAAACTGCTTTCCAGGACTAAAACCTGACAGGCCGGAGCATAATGTTGGCCATTCAGCATGAATCATGAGCTTTTCCTGAATAACTGATTATATGCAACATCTTTGGTGAAAATAGGGTAACTTTGCGGCCGATTTTAAAAGGCGTTTGCTTATTTAGGCCCAAAACACAACCTGATCACCTTGTAAGAACGTTAGTAAAAGTATTCATACGCAGCAGGAAGTAACCTGCTGTCAGACCCTAATCTATGTTCAGGAAAAAGACAATGTTTAAGATTGTAATGTTATTAGTGCCTGCGCTGGCAGGATATATGTGGCTGACCAATGTATCTTCAAATGAGATTGTAATACCTATGGAGCGTGCATCTACTTCACCAATGGGGGAGATAGTCCTAGACCGGATTCCGCAACAGGAGATACGGGAATTTATATTAGAGCAGATCAGTAATGATGTGACCACATTTGATGCGCTCACTTCTACTTATCGGCCCGGAGATTCACTGGAAGGCTATAGCTTTCATGAGAAAGACTATCAGTTTGACTATCCACTGGATGTCCTCTGGGGCCACTATCTGTCTGCCAATCCGGGCGAAGCCTGGAACGGTGATATGGTTTCTTTCGGACTGATGGTTTCAAAAAAAGAGGATGATGTAATGTATATAGGCGGCGCCTACGATGGTGCTGAAGTAGGTCAGGTGTTATTTATCAATATTGAGGTGTTGGGTGGGCTGGTTAAGGTACCGGTGGCCCAGGAAATCATCGCCATAGATCCAGACGAAAACTACATTGAAATCAGTTATGTAAAAGGAGGTAAGTCTGCCGGTAAGCAGCGAATAACTTTTCACGATAACGGAGATGGCACTACCCATGTTAACCACGCTACTTATTACCGTAGTGCTTCCCGCTTCCGGGACAAAATGATCTATCCGTTTTTTCATACCCTGGCAATAGATGAATATCACGAAAATATGATACGGACGCTGGAGCAGCATAACGCCAGCGCCAATAAGGCATCCGGTCAGTAAGCTGGTGGGCATAAAAAAACAAGCATCATCGCAGCGATGATGCTTGTTTTTGTTTTCAGTCGTTTGTGATCTGATTATGCGTCTTCAACGGGATATTCCTCAAATATCTCATCTACATATTCTTTCAGATCATCTTCAAAGTTGTCAGCGGAAATTGTTTCTTCTGCCCAACCTCTCCATACGATCTCATTGGTCTTCGCATTGATGATATCAACTACGATCGTACCTTCAGTATAAGGAATAGCATCTACATCATATCCTACTACCTGGGGAACAGTGTTGTAGCCACTATAGTAATACGGAGAAGGATAACCTACCGTAAATCCGGGGTAGTAATAATCATAAGTGCTGTAAACAGGATCGGCTACTGTCTCCACTTCACGGTCTACCATGACATGTGTTTTGACGAGCAAATCGGGATTGTCTCTGTTAATGGTATACCCTGCTTCCTGCATTTCATTATTGACCGCTTCCATGGTCTTTTCTTCTACCATCTCTTCAGAGAGACGCATGTACTTGACGGTATCCGGTGTTGGCAGGTAAGCGTAAGTGTCAAACTTCTCTAAATTTACATTAGCAGTCTTATTTGTTTGAACGGTAGGGCCGCACTTTGTGAAGAGAAATAAAACAGCAATTGCCGCAAATATATTAGTGTATTTAATTCCGATATTCATAAAATAAAAAAATTTAAAATAAATATATAGTCAAAAAAATAAATATGCTATACTAAAACTTACGCATAATCACCAGTAGGGTTGTCATTTAAGGGGAAAAATCCGGATTTACTCCGACTGCCCGCCGGCCAGCAGATAGAGCACCGCCATACGAACGGCTACGCCGTTTTCGACCTGTTCCAGGATAATAGCATGCTCTGAATCAGCCACATCGCTGTTTAGTTCTACGCCCCGGTTGATTGGTCCGGGATGCATGATCATGATTGGTTTACTCAGGCTGTTGAGGAGTTGCAGGTTGATACCGTAATACAGTGAGTATTCTCGGAGAGAGGGAAAGTATTTGACCTGCTGACGCTCTAATTGTATGCGCAGTACGTTGGCTACATCGCACCACTCCAGCGCTTCGCGTACATCCAGGCTAACGCGTACACCCAGGCTTTTGATATAGCGGGGCAGGAGCGTAGCCGGGCCACATACCATCACCTCAGCGCCGAGCTTTTGCAGGGCAAATATATTGGAAAGGGCTACCCGCGAATGCAGAATATCCCCGATGATGGCTACTTTTTTACCGGCCACATCACCCAATTTTGAATAGATAGAATAGGTATCCAGCAGGGCCTGGGTGGGGTGCTCATGTGTACCGTCACCGGCATTGATGACATTGGCTTTGATATGTCTGGCGAGGAAGTGCGGGGCGCCGGGGCTGGAATGCCGCATCACTACCATATCCACTTTCATAGCCAGTATGTTGTTGACGGTATCCAGCAGGGTTTCTCCTTTTTTGACTGAACTTCCTGACGAAGAAAAATTAACCACATCGGCCGACAGCCTTTTTTCGGCTAGCTCAAATGATAGGCGGGTACGTGTAGAGTTTTCAAAAAAGACATTGGCAATCGTAATATCACGTAGGGAAGGGACTTTTTTGATCGGCCGGTTGATCACTTCCTTAAAACTATCGGCAGTCTGAAAAATAAGCTGGATTTCTTCCCGGCTCAGATCCTTGATTCCTAGTAAGTGTTTGCTGCGCAATGCGTTCATGCTTCGTCCTCTTGTTTATTGCTTAACCATACGCCTTCTTCTTCGCCCTGTTCCTTCCAGGCTACTACGATTCTCTGGGTATCCAGGGTGTTGACGGCCTGTCCTACATAATCAGGCTCTATGGGAAGATGGCGGGAATACTTACGGTTGATCAGTACCAGTAGCTCAACCTTACTTGGCCGGCCAAAGGTAATCATGGCATCCATGGCTGCTCTCACAGTACGGCCGGTATACAGCACATCATCTATGAATACTACTTTTTTATCCTCAATCAGAAAGGGTACTTTGGTAGTGCTGGCAGTAAGTGGCGAACTGCGCCGGCGGAAGTCATCTCGATGGAAGGTAGTATCCAGGTAGCCCAGCAGCACATTTCGGCCAATGATCTTCTCCAGCCGGGATTTGATCCTTTCTGCCAGGTAAATTCCTCTCGGCTGCAGCCCCATGAGGATGGTATTTTCAAATTGCTTATGATTCTCGAGCAGTTGCTGACAGAGCCGGCTGAGCATCACTTCCAGGATAGGGGAGTCTATGATCTGTTTTTTCTGTTTCATGGGCGCGTTGCAAGTTACAAGGCTTAAGTTACTTCTCGCAAGCTTAGCCTGTCAATTTTTTGAAGATACTTCCGGATATAAAAAAGCCGGCGATGTATGCATGGCCGGCCTAAAATATATTTTCCAAAGGTCTTATCAAAGAGGCTAGCTTCCGCTATTGCTGTTGTAATAAGCAACCTTATTGATAAAGAATACCTTGCGGTTGAGCTCAATATTCCGATTATTTTTATTTTTGATATCCTGGGTACCATGGACATAAAAGTACTCATCGTACCATTTACGGATACCCACTATTTCGCTGTCGCTCTTCTTTTTAAGCTCATCGTTTTCGTTAGCCAGCATGATGGGGCTGGTGCTGGTTTCGTCGTACTCGCCGTTATTCTTAATCACTTTGGTCTGGATTTCCTTATCGCAGGAGTACATCAGTACCACACTGTCATTCTGCACGTTGACCTGCACCAGTTGCTTGAGTTGCATACTTTTGGCATTATCCAGCTTAAAAGCATGGTCCCATAGCAGATTGCCTTTCTGGTCAAAACAGACGGCGATGGCGTGGGTATAACGATAGCCGTCGAAGTACATATTATCGTAGCGAGAAGGCATCCCTCCATAGAGCCCACTGTAGTAGTAACTATTATATTTGGGATAGTAGGCTTCTCCCAGGAGGATGTATTTGCCGTTATCGGCGATCAGTTCATGGATGACCATACGATAATTAAGGCGGATTTTTTTGTTTTTCTCCTTGCGGCGTTCTATTCGGCGTTTGATGCGGGCTTCCCTTTTGCTGCGCATATAGCTGAAGAAGTTTTCCAGATCCCCGTAGTTGTAATACTTGATATCCTGCTGTCCGTCAGGCTCCAGTGAGGCGATGAAAAGCCCCCGGGAGTAACGTGACCGGCGGGGACCATAAGTGCCGGCAAGGTACTGTTTCTGGCCATCAAACTCCGTTACCTGCGCATCCAGCAGGTGTTTGCGGTCCTCGGTTTCCAGCGGTGCACTCTGTAGTAAGTTGCTGTACTGGTCGTATGCTTTAAGTGTTACCGTCTTGATACGGTTGTTATTCATTTCAGCAATCAGTACATCAAAGGTATTATCATTCTCGTTGGGAATAATGTCAATCAGTTCACCCTTTTCCTGGTATATACCGGGCAGTGCTTTGAGGCGGCGGGTAAGCATATCGTAGTGGATCACCACAGGTTTGTAGTTCACCTGCCCGCCCAGCACCACTGTCTGGCCGACGATCTCAAAATACTCCAGCATAACAGGTACTACCTGGTTAATTGCATGCTGAACAGTATCACCGGTTTCCAGCGACATATTGAGCATAGGCCAGCTGCGGTCGCGGTAAGGGCCATCCTGGAAAAGGACGCAAAGCTGCCCCTTATCATAGTCATATCCTCTCAGCATAAAGCCGGCATCCAGCGCCAGTTCCCTGGTCCACTCCTGCTTCAGGTTTTTGTTGTACTTATGAAATTCCCAGATATGCTTGCCCTTATCATTCCGCTTGTCTGAGTCACGGAAGATTACCAGGCCGTTTTCTTCGGCAGAAACAACGGTAAATTCATTACTGGTACTTTCTACTTCTATCTCAATCCTGTCAGGCTGTGCTATTTGTGCCGCACAAACCCAGGGTGTAAGAAGCAATATTCCTAAAATCCTGTTTACGCTTATTCCCATAGTAGTGCAAAAGTCAAAGCCGGATAATCTACTGAATAACTATTCAAAATGTACGGTGAAATAGAAAAAATATCTTTTTTTTAGCAAAAGGCAAATCAGACCGGCAAAATACTAACAACATAAAAGGCTTTATTAGTCCATTTGTGATTTGAGAATTTTAAAATTCTTTAAAAACGGGGAATGTACTTCCCTACTTACTCTCCGAATGTATATTTTTGCCGCATGGCTCGCAAAAAGATTCTGATACTTCGTTTTTCATCCATTGGTGACATAGTATTGACTACACCGGTACCCCGCACCCTTAAGGCTCAACTAGACGCTGAGGTTCACTACGCTACCATGAAAAAGTACAAGGTAGTGCTGGAAGGTAATCCATATATCGATAAGCTGCATCTGCTGGACCAGAACCTCAGCGAACTGATACAGGGTTTCAAAGCAGAAAACTTTGATTATGTCATTGACCTGCACCACAACCTGCGTACGATGATCATCAAGAAGCGGCTGGGGGTGAAGGCTTACAGCTTCCCTAAACTTAACGTGGAAAAGTGGCTGATGACTAATTTTAAGATTAATAAACTGCCCAATGTACATATCGTTGACCGCTACATGCAGACGGTGGAACCCCTGGGAGTGAAGATGGACAGCCTCGGCCTGGACTACTTTATTCCCGAAAAGGATGAGGTTGAACTGGAGTGGCTACCCGAAACTCACCAGAAGGAATTTGTCGTTTATGCCATCGGTGCCCAGTTTAACACCAAAAAACTGCCGCTGTCCCGCATGATTGAACTCTGCGACCGGATCAATAAGCCGATAATCCTGCTGGGTGATAAAAACGACCGTGTGACAGGAGAGGAAATTGTCAGGTTTTTTGCGCATACTGAGGGTTCCGAACCGCTGGAGTACCAGTTGAATAAGGATTTGAACAAAAAGGCGATTATCTACAATGCCTGCGGCCTGTTCAACCTCAATCAGTCGGCATCCCTGGTGCGGCAGGCCACTTATGTTTTCACGCATGATACCGGGCTGATGCATATCGCAGCGGCTTTCAAAAAGCAGGTATTCTGCATATGGGGCAATACCATACCGATGTTTGGGATGTATCCTTATCGCACCAAATTCACAATCTTTGAGAACAACAAAGTATCCTGCCGGCCCTGCTCCAAGATTGGCTATCAGCGTTGTCCCAAAGGACACTTTAAGTGTATGAACGATATTACCTTTGATTTTTATCTACCTTAAGTATCTTTGTTAATTGGCTTTCAATATTTTTTGCCTATTTTTTTAATTCACTCAAAATCATTTTTTATGAGCGATTACAGTTTTTTTGATGATGTATGCAGCTATGTAGAAAAAGCCGCAAAATACACAGACCACCCAATCGGGTTGATTGACCAGATCAAGGCATGTAACAGTGTGTACAAATTCAATTTTCCCATCCGCCTTTCGGGTGGAGGATACCGGGTGATCACTGCCTGGCGGGTACAGCATTCTCATCACCGACTTCCTGTCAAAGGCGGAATCCGCTACAGCGAACAGGTTAATGAAGATGAGGTAATGGCACTGGCTGCGCTGATGTCATTTAAATGTGCACTGGTAGATGTACCTTTTGGTGGGGCCAAAGGAGGGGTATGTATCAATACTAAAGATTACAATACTGCTGAACTGGAGTCTGTTACCAGGCGCTACACTTCAGAACTGATCAAAAAAAACTTTATCAGCCCGGCGCTGGACGTACCGGCACCTGACTATGGGACCGGAGCCCGGGAGATGGCATGGATAGCTGACACCTACAGTACTTTCTTCCCTGATCAGATCAACGCCTACGGTTGTGTGACCGGTAAGCCGGTATCCCTCCACGGTATACGTGGGCGCACAGAAGCTACCGGTAGAGGGGTTTTTTATGGCATAAGGGAAGCAGTAAGCATTGAGGAAGATATGAAAGCCATAGGGCTAAGTGCCGGTCTGGAAGGCAAAAAAGTAATTGTTCAGGGATTGGGAAATGTCGGCTATCATTCTGCTAAGTACCTGCAGGAAGGCGGTGCCATTATCATCGGAGTGGCCGAGTACAATGGTGGTATCTACAATGAAAATGGTCTGGACATCGAAGAACTGCTGCATCTCAAGCAGGGAAGTGGTGCGATTACTAATTATAGCAAGGGGAAAACGATTGAAAACGCCCATGAACTACTGGAGTACGAATGTGATATCCTTGTACCAGCCGCACTGGAAAACCAG
This sequence comes from uncultured Porifericola sp., assembly GCA_964518125.1. GTDB lineage: Bacteria > Bacteroidota > Bacteroidia > Cytophagales > Cyclobacteriaceae > Catalinimonas. The sequence goes on along the minus strand of CAZFFW010000043.1, from coordinate 23,246 downwards.
ATCACCACAGAAAATGCCCCACGTATAAAAGCTAAAATCGTGGCAGAAGCAGCCAACGGACCCGTAACCAAAGATGCGGAAGCAATTTTACTCGAGAAAAATATCATGATCCTGCCCGACCTCTATCTGAACGCCGGTGGTGTGACGGTGTCCTATTTTGAGTGGCTGAAAAACCTGGCCCGCGTAAGCTTTGGGCGTATGGATAAGCGCTACGAAGAACTGACCAATCTGCGGATGGTACAGATGATGGAAGATGCGACCAAAAGCAAACTCGGTGACGATCAGCGTAATATCCTGACCCGAGGTGCTGGAGAGATTGATATCGTTAATTCCGGGCTGGAAGAGACCATGGTGAAGGCCTACCATACCACCCGCGAGATCATGAAGCAGCAAAATGTACCTGAAATGAGAACAGCATCCTTCATCAATGCTATAGAGAAGATCGCTATTTCCTATATGGACCGGGGGATATTTCCCTGATCTTATTTCTGGCCTGATCCGGTGAGGCATCTGAATTTCAACACATGTAGTTTTTTCTTAGATTTAGAGAAGGTAGTCTGGTGGTTTACGCATACTTTAGCTCCCATAAAAAAGTATCTGCCGTTACAACCATACAGATTGTTGGGGTGTCTTTTCGCTAAGTAAATAACAGAGGGCTATGTTTTACCGGTTCATTCCTTTTTTTTGTTGGCTGCTTGCTACTTTACTCCCCCTTGTGAGTTTCGCACAGGAAGTAAATAGCTTTAGCATGCCGGCAGGAATTACAAAAGCTGATTATGCGCCCCATACCCTCATTATTAAAATTGCCCCTGCCCAAAATGCCCGTACCCAAAGTGGTACAGATGCCCTTACAGAGATCCGTTCGCTTACCGGAGTAAACAGGATAGAGCCAGCCATACCTGTCCGCAAACGTCAAGCTTCTGCCCGAGCCCGCACACAGCGGCCGCTGGTAGATATTGACAATATTTACAAAATAAAACTAGCCGAGGGCCAGGACCTGGAAGTGATGATCAACCGACTGCTGCAGATGGAGCAGGTGCTGTATGCTGAGCCATATTATCTGCTCAAACCTCTTGGAATCAATGCTTCTGAGTATGTGCCTAATGATCCTGCTGCGGCTAAATCAGGAGGAGCGCAGACTTACCTGGCCAGGATCAAAGCATACCAGGCCTGGGCAGTGGAGAAAGGTGATACCAGCATCACCATCGGAATCCTGGATACCGGCATTGAATTCGGACACCAGGATCTGTCCGATAACCTGAAAAACAATAGTAATGATCCCATTAATGGCCTGGACGATGATGGAGACGGTTACGTAGACAATTATAGTGGGTGGGACTTTGCTGATGAAGATAATGACCCTACCGCCGACCAGAATATCCACGGAATACTAGTCACCGGACTGGCCGCTGCCTCCACCGACAATAATACCGGGATCGCAGGTACAGGTTTCCGCTCCCGCTATATGCCCGTCAAAATCTTCAGTTCGGTAGACGGAAGTTTTTTTCAGGGCTACGAGGCGGTAGCGTATGCTGCTGATCAGGGCTGTCAGGTAATCAATCTTTCCTGGGGTGGAGCCAATGCCTTTTCATACTTTGGCCAGGATATGATTGACTACGCCGTACTGGAAAAGGATGCGGTAGTAGTGGCTGCAGCTGGTAATAGTGGCAAGTTTGAGAATTTTTATCCGGCATCTTTTAATCACGTATTATCGGTTGGTCAGACTGATAACAACGACAATCGCGTTAATACCAGTACTTACGGCTATTTTGTAGACTTGCTGGCCCCGGGCCAGAGTATCTATACCACATCCGGCAAAGATGGCTACCAGTCCAACGGTGGTTCTTCTTTGTCTGCCCCAATGGTTTCAGGTACTGCCGCACTGATGCGCGCCAGCTACCCGGAACTGAATGCCCTGCAGATCATGGAAAAGCTCCGCCTTGCCTCGGACGATATTTATGCTGTAGGCAATAATGCCAATTTTGCAGAAAAACTGGGAAGAGGAAGACTTAATATGCTGAAGGCATTGTCTGATCAGGCTACACCGGCATTGCGCATGTCTGCTTTCAGCTACCGGAATCATGTGGGACCTTATGCTTTTTATGGTGATACCCTTAGCATTGAGGCTACTTTTATCAATTACCTGAGTCCCAGTACATCTGCCGCTAAGGTTACGCTCTCTTCTCCTTCCGAGTATGTGACGGTACTGGATTCAGTCTTTACCATCGGGGCCTTAGATACTTTGGCTAGTGCTACCAACCAGCAACTACCTTTCAGGGTTTACCTGCACGAAAATACGCCTGCCAACGAGCAACTTTACTTCCGCCTGGCTTATGAGGACGGCAGTTACGCTGACTACCAGTATTTTTTCATCGTGTCTTCTCCCCCCTACAGTTACCTGGACAACGGGCAGGCCAAACTGGCGATCAACAGTCAGGGAGATATCGGAAAGGATGTCAGCAGAAGCGGGCTTATCTTCCGGGGAGATACGCTGGCCAGGCGCCTGGGATTGATGGTCGCTGCGGGCGCGGACAGTGTTTCGGATAATATCATCAGCGATTTCTCGACAGCTACCTACAGCGATGACTTTGTTGCGGAACAGAATACCCGCTTTGGAAGATCTGCTGTTTTTGCCCAGTCTCTGGAGTCTGTTTTTAATGACAGTAATGCTGATAATCCCATAGGGCTGAAAATCGAACAAAAGTGGCTTTCCAACAACGCCCCTGAAGATCAGCAGTACCTGATCAGCGAATATAGAATCATTAACCAGGGAAATGATTCACTTTTTCAGCTCTACCCGGCACTTTTTGCCGATTGGGATCTGGGAGATGTCCATGACAATCGTGCCGGCTGGGATGCTGACCATTCAATGGGCTATGTGTACGATGACAATCTTTATGCAGGGATTGCGGTACTCGGCGCATATAGCAGCGCATACTATGCTATTGATAAAGCTGACCTGAATGGTAATATTGCTGACCTTGAAACGGTGTTTTCTGATTCACTCCGTTATGCATGGCTTACGGCAAACAGTCCCAAGCTGGAGGCAGGTGCCCTGGGAGCAGGAAATGATGTGGCCCATCTGCTGGGGGTGTCGGTAGATACACTGGCACCGGGTAGGCATATCCAAGTGGGCTTTGCCTGGCTCTTTGGCAACAGCTTAGGTGAACTGCAGCAATTAGCGGAACGTGCCGCCCAAAAGTACCAGGAGCACCGGCTGCAACCCCGCATCAGCCAGACGATTTTTGCCTGCACCGATAGTACGGCAACGGTCATGCCGGAAGCTGATGCCACCTACCGCTTTTACCGGGATGCACTGGCTACTGAACTGTTGGGTGAAGGCAGGAGCTTCACTACTGGCGCTTTGTCCGGTGACACCCTCATTTATGTAAGCATGATCCGGCAGAAAGGAGATGAAAGCACCGTCAGTCAGGTGAATATTCGTATGCTACTACCGGTAGCAGACTTCCGGATAAAATCAGTGGATCAGGCTACTTATACCAGTGATACGCTGTTTCTCAATACCAGCGGCGAAGCTACGCTTACCATGGAAGACATAAGCCTTGACGCAGTTAGCTGGCAGTGGGATTTTGGTAATGGCTTCAGGAGTAGCCGACAGCACCCTTCCGTAAAATATGACAAGGAAGGGAATTACACTATCTCACTCAAGGTAGGCAGTGCCGCTGGCTGCGAGAGCATGACTATCAGGCAGCTGACGGTTATAAGGCGAGCACCCAAACCTGTGGTAGCAGATCAGCAAGTGTGTGCGGGTGAGCCGGTCTCGCTTGCTGCATCCAACAGCAGTCAGATCAAGGTATTTGCTGATGCCGGTCTGTCCCAACTTATTTTCAGCGGCGCTACATTTACTTCTTCCGCTCTGGCCGATGATACAGTTTTTTATGTCGTGAATGCTGCTTCTGTATACGAAAGCGTGGCTGCGGCAGTGAAAGTGGACGTACTCAAACCGGAGACCTTTATCGCTTATACTCCCGAATCATCTCTGCAGGGTAAATATCTGCTGAAGCTCTGGGCAGTTCATCCGCAGCAAAGTGCCGGAATTACAGGGCTGCAATGGTATATTGATGGTCAGTTAGTAGGCAGCGGAGATACCATCGTCTACGATTATAGCCGGGAACATACCATCGGGCAGGATTTTGAAGTAAGCCTTAGCTTCACCCAGACGAGTGGGTCGCTTGTCTGCAGCCAGTCTGTGGTGCGCACGATAGCATTGGGAAGTAGTCCACTGCCTCTTTTTGAAGATGTACGCGTTTGCAGGGGAGAGGCGGTAAGCCTGAAACCATCCAATGGAAACTTCTTTTTCTTTTACAGAGACGCGGCCCTTACTGAACTGCTGCACAAGGGCTCCAGCTACCAGATAGAAGACTTGCAGGGCGAGATGACCATCTACATCACCGGGCTGGACAGCCTGCTGGAGAGCAAAGCTACTGAGGTAAATGTAGTGCTGAACAGGTTCGCAGACTTCAGTCTCTCTGCAGATACCCTCTTTTTGCAGGAAAACAGCGAAGTCATGTTCGAAGGGATCATGCTCAAGCCTGAGATGCAGGAAATCAGCTGGCAGTGGGACCTGGGGGACGGCCAGTTACGTAACCGGGGTGTTCGCTTTAGCCAAACTTATGATTCTGTAGGTACTTACCCGATTACGCTGGTTGCCAGAACACAGGATGGATGTACCAATACCATTACCAAAACGCTGGTTGTCAAAAACGTAACTGCAGTAGAGGAGGCACTGGAAAACAAAAGCCTGCTGGTATATCCCAACCCTTCTTCCGGCATCTTTACCTTATCCAATGAACGCTGGGACTACAAAAAAATAATGCTTCACCTGTACAACGCACAAGGTAAAGCATTATGTCACGAACAGATGATTTACGATAATTTTCCGGTCAAAATTGACCTGCACCAGCTGGCCGGGCATCCGCTGCCGGATGGTATTTACTACCTCTACCTGGAGGTGGAGCAAAAAAACTTCTTCCGGCAGATGATACTCAAGTCAGCGCAGTAGATGGTTTACACCTGCTGGTCTTCGTTTATCGTTTCTATCGGTTTAAAGTTATCAGGAGCCTCCTGCCACTTTTCTTCCACATCACTTTCGTAGGGGAATACTTCAAGAATGGGGCTTTCGCTGATTTCCGGCACGCGAAAATCCACCAGCATATTGTTCAGGCTTTCGTAGACCCGGTCATAGGCTGTCTTGACATCAGGGGCAGTCAGCAGGATGTAGTTGGTAATCTTTTTCTCCTTACCGCTTCCTTCTACTTCCAGCGTATAAGTCATTTTACACTTATGCCAGGTTTCAGCATCTTCGTAATGGAAGACGTCGGTAAAATTACTTTTGCTGATGTTGGAAACATAAAAGTCCCCCTGGATCAGATCACCCATTTTTTCGTAAATCCGGCTTTCGGCCTCCGTAAATGACACGGCATCTACCAGGTATTGCTCTGATACATTTTTTACTTTTCCTTTTTCGTCCTGCTTCTGATACTTCACCTTACAAACAAACCAGGTTTTCATGAGAATGCTCCTTTTAAATTTGACAATAGGGGCCAAAGGTAAAGTGAATCTCTAAAACAGGCTAATGAAATCTGATACTTCTTACGGTTAGCTGGCAGGAGCAGCTTCGCGGCTGAACTCATGGTAATACTTTTCCAGTTTTACATCGTACTGGTTGGCGGCATAGCCTTTACCATTATAGCCACGGGCAAATTTTGCCCACTCTTTGTTGCGGAGAGCATCCAGCAGTTTGAATCGCTTGATATATCTGCCAAAAGCCTCCAGCTGCTCGTATTCATTCAGCGACTGCAGGCTGACAAATTCCTCAACCGAAGCGTATTCCAGGTTTTTCCAGTGGTAACCCATGATCTGGAACAGGCCCCAGGATGCCGATGATAAGGCTGCCGCTTCGTGGACCATTCGGGCTTTTTCCAGCCGGTCATATTCGCCTTTCCCTCCCTTATAGTGGACTTTGGTCCAGCTGGGGTAAAGAATATCAGGGTGCTGTGCAGCATAATCTTCCGGTTTCAGACCTGCCTCCTTCAATTGCTTCCAGAAAACATGTCCCTCAAATAGGATTTTGGGGCGGCCATCCTGGAGAAATCCCTTGCCGCTGGATTCTACTTTGATCACCGACCTGACGAGCGGCACTTCCAGTTTCCAGGCTGTTGCAAAGTCCTGGATATCCTCATCATGCAGGAATTTATCTTTTTCTGTATCCTTTACATGCGGATAATGCTGATTCATCAGCTGCTCCTTTACATCAGCGGGAATTTTGGGTACGGAGGGCTTAGCGAGCTGTGGGCTACTCTGGCCGTTGGCGGCTGCTTTGGGAGGAAGAGATACCTGCTGATTTTTCTTTTCTTCCTCTTCAAACTGTTCTTCATCCGTCAGAGCATCTTCAGCAGGAGGCGTTATGGGTGGCACAGGTTTCGGCCGGGAAGCACGTTTAGCTTTCTGGTTGGTGACGATATCCAGGCCTTTGGTGCCGAAGTAGAAGGCAATCACCATCAGGAAGGCATCTTCAAAAAACTGGAAGTAACTGTAGAATTCTCCTTCGGCAAAAGGAGAAGTTTCGCTGAAAAGACTTACAAAAAGCGCAATGCCTCCCATCATTATGGTGAGGGCCAGCGTACCGCGTACTGTGCCGGGCGGCAGACCGAATGTTTCATCCTTGTAGGGGTTTTCCCGCGGAGCGCCCATTTCCTCATACAGTTCGTTTTCCGTCATGCTGCCGTCTTTAACACATGCTTCCGCCCGGGCTACGAACTTAGCCCAGAACTCTGAAGAACGGGCATAGTTGAAATTATAGAAATACACCCCCCATCCCAGGTAGCCGATCAGTATGCTCATCCATCCCAGGATCAGGCTGAGGGCCACCTGATCGTATACATCCAGTCCGTTGACTCCGGCAAAAAAGTTGACAAAGATGAGCAGGCCCAGCAGAGCACACTCCATCAGGACAACAGCGAATACGAGTAGTTTTTGCATGGTATAGGATTTTTAGGTTGATTCAGAAAGCTAAGCCGCCAACGATGATGCCCCCGGCCAGGCCGGCAGCGCCTCCCAGCAGTATGCCCAGCACTTTATTCCTCCGGGCTATTTTGACGGCCTCTTCGGTGTTGGCGATACTCCGCTCAAGATTGGTCTGTAGTGCCTGTATAGAGCGGTCAGTCGACTGATAATAGTTTTCAAAAGAGCGAATCTGGTCCTGGTAGACAAACAGGAGGCTATCCTGTGTCTGCTGCATATCTTCCAGAAGCAGGTTTGCCTGTCCCATCACCTCAATCTGCGCCTCCAGCTGGCGTCTTTCTACTGCTATTCTGCGATAAGTAGGTGCGTTGAGCACCACCATAGAATCACAGGGGGCAGTAAAGGTCTGGCCCCGGCGCAGACCCTTGATCTGACGGTCATCATTGCAGTCTACCTGAGCGTAAGCAATGGTGGAGAGGAGAACGAAAAAACAAATCAGGGGGCATTTCATAAGTGCTAAGGTTCATAGTGTAGAAGGTATGGTCTGATGAATATCCCGGGATAATAGTTTTCGGCTCTACAGGCCAAAATCCACTTCTCCCCAGATATCATCTTCAATTTTGCGCTTTTCTTCCGGACTGAGTGATTCCAGGTATTCCTGGTAGCCAACCTTTTGTAAATGGTGGAGCCTGTTTTGTAACTCCTGGTAGCTGGCTTTCTGCTGGTTCAGGTGGTTTTCCAGCCGGTCTATTTCCTTTTGCTGGGCTGCTCGTTCCTGTTGAAGTTGCTGGCGGGCAGTCTCAAGTTCCTGCTGTATCCTGACATAGTTGCGCCTGATCTCTTCATTGCTGGCCTCAATATCTCTGAGCTTTTGGTCTGGCTGGAAGAGGCCGGCCAGCCCCCGGATGCCGCTGTAAATAAAACCGGCAAAACCCACCAGCCATATCCAGGCCTGCTCCAGTAGCTGAGGCCTGAAAATGGCAACGAGTATGAGCGAAGCCAGTAAAACAATAGAAATAATAAGCATGTAGCGTCTCATGAGGGGCTGGCTTAGTTGATAAAACAAATATTCGCAGGCGGGAAACAGTTGCTAATCGGGCCGTATCAGTATCAGGGTACTGCACGATTTCTTACAAAATGTACGTAAAAAGAAAGAATTATGAAAGCGGGTGGCCCTAAGCCAGTATTATTTTAGCTATCTTCTGCAAAGATTGGCTATTTTAGGCTGCTTTTCTATTCCCATATTTGGTAGATTAACCTCTGAAAAAATCCCCCAAAGCCATGTTGAAGCGTCTGTTACTTTTCCTACACCTATCCACCTTAACATTATCTGTGATGGCCCAGCAGTCAGTAGTCCCTTCAAAAGTGTATAAGCTATCTGCTGCCGAGGTCATCAGCCGGGAAAGCGGTAAGCGAATGCCGCTGCTATTGGGTAGTTCGCGTGATTTTGATTTTCTGGAAATGCATGCCACCTCGCTCATACCGGGAGCTTCTCCGCACGCCCCACATGCCCACGACGATATTGAAGAGCTCATTATTGTAAAAGATGGCGTGCTTGAGGTAGATATTGAGGGGAATACCCAAAACCTGGAAGCGGGCAGTGTGGCGATGATCATGCCCGGAGACCAGCATGGCATACGCAATGGCAGCAGTGCTGGGGTGACTTATTATACATTACGCTATCGTTCAAAAGCTCCTAAGGATGATGCAAGAGGCAGTGATGCCGGTGGTTCATTTGTCCAACACTGGGAGGACGTGAAATACCGGTCGCATGACAGGGGAGGAGTGCGTTCTTTTTTTGAGCGGCCTACCGCCATGTGCGAGCGTTTTGAGATGCACGTCACCACGCTAAACGCCGGTCTGCAGAGTCATCCGCCTCATCAGCATAGGGCAGGGGAGATCATTCTGATGATTGAGGGTAAAAGCAAAGAGCAGATCAACGATCAGTTTTATGAGGGGGAGGCTGGCGATTTCTATTTTCTAGAGTCAGAAAGCCTGCATACTATTGAAAATATCGGGAGTGATGCCTGCATGTATTTTGCTTTTCAGTTCAATTAATTGCACTTTGAAACAGAATTAAGTGCCGTTGTCTTCATTTTTATTAACCATTCTTGTCTCTTGAAGCGTCTTTTTTGGAAATGTTGTTTGTTCATTAGTCTTTTTTGCTGTTCACAGGAACTGCTGGCCCAGCGGCAACTCCTGGTGCTCAGGTATAATGATGTGGTAGCCCGCTTCAGCCCCGGCCAGTCCCTTGAGTTTAAGTTCAAGGGTAGCTCCAAAAAGGTATCTACCTACATACGGGGCTTTTCGGATACGGAAGTATACACCCACGATGATACGGTCTCTGTCTTTGAAATCGGCACCATTTATTTTCACCAGCATTCGGTACACCATACCATCGGCAAGGCGCTCCTCATAGGTGGTATTGGTGGATTTCTGATAGATCAGCTCAACAATATATTGGTGTACGGTAACAAGCCTTCTCTGGATGGAGAAGTAAACCGCATCTCTATGACCGCAATAGGAGCAGGCCTGCCGCTTACACAGATCAAAAAAGACTCGCAGAAGATGGACTATAAATTCAAACCGCTTATAGTCTCTCAGGAGTCTTATCTGTACCATAAGGGCATCGCCCGCTGATGCACACTTACCCATCACCTGCTTCTCGTCCCTCTGCACAGCAGGATAGCGATATCTAATATTTGATCCGCGCTTCGGTCTGGTAGGTCACGCTGTCTCTCAAGATCATCTTCTGCTTACCACTAGTCGTATATCCTATCAGCCTGGGATGGCTTCCGTCCGCTTCAAAGTACAATTTCATCTGTCGCAGGGTAGTGTAGAGAGGGTTATCTTCACGAAATACTGCTTCTACTTCTCTCACCTGGGTAATACTGTCTTTATAAATTACCTGCATAAAAGGGATGTCAACTTCCTGCTGGTCTTTTGCCCGATAGGTCCTGACCTGTAGTTCCTTCTGCACCAGGTTACTATCGCTTACCAGGTACTGGTCGCGGAGCACAGGCTTATTCAGGTCAGCATCTGCATAGAGCTTGAGGCTTTCTGCCCAGTCGGCACTATCTTTTTTCAGGGTTTGGGTATCTGTACGCTCTCCAATACTGGCGGCAATGGTAACTTCCGGCTGAAGACTATCCAGCAGCGCAACCTGTCGGTTTATCAGCCCTTTGAGGTCAAAGTAAGGCGTATTGTTCAATTCGGGTTTTATCTGAAGGTCTTCATTCTGACACGACAATAAAGTAGCTGTCAAAACCAAGATACTTAGTAAATTTGTTTTGGGTAGATGCATGGAGTTTAGACTAATAAATCATTAGGTTCGTACAAATGTGCAAAAGATCGGTATCAAATACCGGTTGATACAGTTATTTAATCAAAAACGATATTTCTATGAAGGCAGTTTTCAATAATCAGGTAATCGCAGAAAGTGATCAGACCGAAGTGGTGGAAGGAAATCATTATTTTCCGCCGAATGCTATTGTCAAAAATCATTTTAAGGAAAGTGACCGCCATACGACCTGCCCCTGGAAGGGCAAGGCATCTTACTACACCCTGGAAGTAGCCGGTGAAAAAGCAGAAAATGCTGCCTGGTACTATCCTGAACCCAAAGAAGCCGCCAGTCAAATAGCTGGCTATGTGGCCTTTTATCCCAACAAAGTAACAATCAGCGAATAAACAGTAATCAGTTTGAGAATTTTAGGCATTATTCCAGCGCGGCTGGCCTCCACCCGTTTTCCGGCCAAAGCCCTGGTGGATATCACGGGCAAAAGTATGGTGCAGCGTACCTATGAGCAGGCGGCGGCTGCCAGGAAACTACATAAAGTAATCGTGGCTACCGACCATGAAGATATCTACCGTCATGTAACATCCTTTGGTGGCGAAGCCGTAATGACCTCCGAAGCACATCCCTCAGGCACCGACCGCTGCAGTGAGGCGTTGGATAAGCAGGCAGAGGATTATGATTATGTCATCAACATTCAGGGTGATGAGCCCTTTATCCACCCGGCTACCATAGACGAACTGGCTGCCCTGCTGGACGGGGAGGTGCAACTGGCTACGCTGGTAAATGAGGTGAAAGAAGCTCCGCTACTCTTTAACCCGACCATCATGAAGGTTATCTTCAACAAAAACTACGAAGCACTCTACTTCAGCCGTGAATGTATCCCTTACCTGCGGGGCCACGACAAAAGTGAATGGCTGCAGCACCATACCTATTACAAACATGTCTGTATCTACGCTTACCGGGCAGATATCCTCCGGGAAGTAACGCATCTGCCAATCTCCGGCCTGGAAAAGGCAGAGTCACTTGAACAGTTGCGCTGGCTGGAAAATGGCTACCCGATCAAGATCGGTATCACGGAGCACGAGAGCATCAGCATAGATACCCCGGCTGACCTGGAAAGGGCCAAAAAGGTGATGGGGATCT
>CAZFFW010000043.1:0-11724 GCA_964518125.1 uncultured Porifericola sp. | reverse complement strand
AATCATCTAATTTTATCATATGACTTTCTTACACTACACCCTTAAAAGCAGGGAAAACTTTGTCTCCCTGCTGAATACCTATTCTAATGAAGCATTAAACCAGGTTCCGGAAGGTTTTAACAATAACCTCATCTGGAACTTCGGCCATGTGATCGTTACACAGCAGTTGCTCTGCTACAAACTATCCGGCCTTGATATGTACGTAAGCGACGAGATGGTGAACGACTACCGCAAAGGTAGCAAACCGGAAAAAACGATAGAGGAGGGAGAGATCAGCCGGTTAAAAGAGCTTTCCGTTGAAACGGTAGACCTTTTGCGCCGGGACCTGGAAAAAGGCCTGTTCAAAGATTACCATGAGTATACTACCAGCTTTGGCGTGACATTGCACAATGTGGAGGAAGCTATACAGTTTAACAGTATGCACGAAACGCTGCACCTGGGCTATGCGATGGCCCTGAGAAAAAAAATTGAAAGTATGTAAAAAGATTGAAGCCCTGATGATCTCTCAGGGCTTCGTTTTTTTGCCATCAACAGCCTATTCCTCCAGCCAGACCGTCTTCTGGTTGACAAACTCCCGAATTCCCAGGTGCGACAATTCCCTGCCGTAGCCGGAGAGCTTCACGCCTCCAAAGGGCAGCGCCGGGTGCGAGGCCATCATCTTATTGATATAAACCGCACCGGAATCTACCTGCCTGACGACCTCTTTGCCTTTTCCAATGTCTTTCGTCCATACGCTGCCGCCCAGGCCGTAGGGGGAGTCGTTGGCAATAAGGATGGCTTCTTCCACATCTTTGCACCTGAACACAGAAGCTACCGGGCCAAACATCTCTTCGTCATAAGCCGGCATACCGGGCTTCAGGTCGCCTAGAATGGTCGCATTAAAAAAGGCACCTTTCCTGTCCGGACGATCACCGCCCAGCAGTACTTTGGCGCCTTTGTCTATGGACTTTTGGGTCTGCTCCAGCAACTGCTCAGCCAGGTCTTCACGGGCCATAGGGCCATAGTCTACGCCATCTTCATTGGGATCACCCTGCCTGAGCTCAGACATTTTCCTGATAAAAATTTCCATAAACTGATCATAAACCTCCTGCACCACCAGGAAACGCTTGGCGGCAATACAGCTCTGTCCGCAGTTGATCATACGGGCCTTCACGGCGGTGGTAGCCGCTTTCTCTATGTCTGCATCAGCCAGTACAATGAAAGGATCACTGCCACCCAGCTCCAATACGGTCTTTTTGAGTTCCTGTCCGGCTTTGGAAGCTACTTTGCTACCGGCGCCTTCGCTTCCGGTAAGAGTAGCAGCCCGGATGCGGCGGTCGCCCAGCAGGCCGTCTATTTTTTTGCTGGAGATCAGCAGCGACTGGAAGCAGCCCTCCGGAAAACCAGCTTCGCGGAAGACCTCGGCCAGTGCCAGGGCGCACTGCGGCACATTAGAAGCATGTTTGAGGATGCCGACGTTTCCTGCCATCAGGTTGGGTGCGGCAAAGCGGATTACCTGCCAGAAGGGGAAGTTCCAGGGCATCACCGCCAATACCGTACCTATAGGACTATAAGCGATATAGGCTTGGTCCTGCTCTATTTCCAGCGGCTCATCGGCCAGGAACTTAGCGGCTTTTTCAGCATAATAATCACAGCAGAGGGCGCATTTTTCTACTTCAGAGAGGGCCTCCTTCTTGGTTTTGCCCATTTCGTCGGTCATGATCTGGGCGTATTTATCTTTGTTTTTTCGGAGTACATCGGCAGCGGCATGCATAAGTTTTTCTCTTTCATTAAAAGAGGTTTTCCGCCACTTGTAATAGGTGGCATCGGCCCGTTGCAGAACCTCTTCTATCTGGGCATCGCTGTGTTCTTCAAATTCTTGGATGACCTCATTGGTCAGGGGATTGGTGCTTTGCATCTTTATAAAAAATTAAGTTGTCTGATAAAAAATGACTCTTCGCACGCTAAAGTGTTTGAGACATATTTAAAGGTAAATAAAATAGGGCAGACTTACAGCCTTCGTCTGGCAGCCAGTTTTATATTGATGTTTTATGCACAAAAAAAGCGTGAAACTGTTACTACAAGTACTGAATCTTGTAATTTTGGGCATGGAATTGAAAAACGACTTATTACTCAGGACCATACGCGGGGAGCAGACCGAAAGGACGCCGGTGTGGCTGATGCGGCAGGCAGGCCGTATTCTGCCGGAGTACCGGGCGGTACGTGAAAAGATGCATGGTTTTGTCGAACTGGTCAAAAACCCCGAAAGGGCAGCCGAGGTAACCATACAGCCGGTAGATATACTGGGCGTAGATGCCGCCATCATTTTTTCCGATATCCTGGTGATCCCCGAAGCGATGGGCCTGCCTTATGAAATGGTAGAAAAACGGGGGCCCTACTTCCCCAAAACAGTCAATTCTGCCAAAGATATTGACCGCCTCAGGGTAGCCGATATCTCCGGCGACCTGGCTTATACGCCTGATGCCATACGGGTGACGGTAAAGGAACTGGACGGCAGGGTACCGGTGATTGGCTTTGCCGGGGCTCCCTGGACGATCTTTGCTTACATGGTGGAAGGCTCGGGCAGCAAGACCTTTTCAAAGCCCCGTGCCATGCTCTACCAGGAGCCAGCGCTGGCGCACCGCCTCATGCAGATGATCACCGACAGTACCATTGCCTACCTGAAGGCACAGATAGAAGCTGGTGCTCAGGTGGTACAGGTCTTTGACTCCTGGGCCGGTATTCTTTCTACCGAACAATACCGGGAGTTTTCACTACATTACATCAACAATATCTGTGATGCCATTACCGAAGTGCCGGTGACAGTATTTGCCAAAGGGGCTTTTACCAGCCTTCCGGCTATGCAAGAACTGGCCTGTGAGACGATAGGGCTGGACTGGAATATGGATATCGCCTATGTACGAGAATTGTATGGAGAGCAGAAAGTACTCCAGGGTAACCTGGACCCGGCCGCGCTCTATGCTGATTTTGAGCAGATCAGGCAGGAAACCAGGCGTATGCTGGATGCCTTTGGCCCTTACCGCCATATTGCTAACCTGGGGCATGGCCTGTACCCTGATATTGACCCGGACAAGGTGCGCTGTTTTATCGATACGGTAAAAGAGTACAGTGCCGGAATGCGCTCATAACGAGATGCTTCTAAAACTTCATATATTTGCTTCATTTTGCCTGATCCTTTTTCTGGCGGCAGCCTGTGAAAGCGTCTCTCAGCAATATCTGGGAGAGAAAATTGATGGCGTATGCTTTGTTGCTCCCCGCGATTCCATCCCGCAGGATGCCATGGTGTCTATTCAAACGGTAGAGGCAGGATGGGTAGCCATCGTGCCTTATGCTTTTTCCCACGAAAAAGACCCCAAAGTCAACTACGATACTACCCGGCAGTGGTGGGGCGAGACCAAACGAGGCGTAGAACAGACCATACAGTACGCCAAAAACCTGGGGATGAAAGTCATGCTCAAGCCGCATGTGTGGATAGTCCGGCAGGGCTGGCCCGGAGACTATGACCTGGAGTCAGAAGAACAGTGGCAGGAGTGGGAGCAGTCCTACACCGACTACCTGGACCTGATGACCGATATCGCCATAAAGCATCAGGTGGAACTCATCTGCATCGGGACAGAATTTCGGGTCCCTGCCCGGGAAAGGCCCGACTACTGGCGCAGCCTGATCCGCAGAATCCGTGCGCGCTACGACGGGCAACTGACCTACGCTGCCAACTGGGATAATTACGAAAACGTCAAATTCTGGGATGAACTGGATTTTATCGGTATAGACGCCTATTTTCCGGTTACGGACCAGAAGAACCCTTCTCTTCGCGCACTGATCCGGGGCTGGGAGGATACCGCCGAACTCATTGAAGAAAAATCAGAGGAATACGCCAAACCCGTACTTTTTACGGAATACGGCTATCGCAGTGCTGATTTTGCTTCCCGGGGACACTGGGAAAACGAACGGGACGAACTGGTGTCTAACCCTGATGCACAGGCACGTGCGTATGAGGCCCTTTACGAAACCTTCTGGAATAAGCCCTGGTTTGCCGGTGGGTTTCTCTGGAAGTGGTATCCTTACGTAAACCGTGATGGCCGATGGAACCGTTGGGAGACTGATTTTACCCCGCAGGAGAAGCCTGCGGCAGATGTAATCAGGCGTTATTACGGACGCTAAAATTGGTAGAAATATCACCTTTTTCTATGCATATTTGAACATAATCACTACCAATATCCTTCTATTATCAGAGTATTAATTGTTTTGTTAACATTAATCCCGTAGATAATGAAGAGGATAACCAGCTATATTTTACCCCTTATGTTTGCCTTTGCATTGGTGGCTTTTACCAGCGCCCAGCAGCAGACCATCAGTGGAAAAGTAACTTCCGGAGGCGAAGCCCTGCCGGGAGTCGATATTAGTGTACAAGGGTCTAACCAGGGTACTGTGACCAATATGCAGGGAAACTACAGCCTGCAGGTAAGCGGAGAGGCCGATTCACTGGTGTTTTCCAACCTTGGATATGAAACTAAGAAAGTGGCGATAGGCTCAAAGACGAGTATCAATGTACAGTTAGAAGAAAATGAATAAGTAGTAGAATGTACTATAATTACAGGAGAGGGCTAGATGCCCTCTTTTTTTTTGCCGTAAATCAACGTGGACAATCATATAAGCATCGGACGTAGTAGCAACCCTATCCAAAGCGGGGTTGAGATGCCTGATACTTACTTTAAAATAGGATAAGTTTTTTTGCGCACCGGAAACTACTGGCGAAAATCATAGGATGACCTCCTTGGGGTTAACCATCTGGCTCAATGATTTCCGACCCAGAATAGTGAGAGGCGGAAAACGCAAAGGGATGTAGTTTTCATTGAAGAGTTTATACTCATATAAATAGATAGATATGATTTAATAAATTGAGTAATATTGACTAATTTTATCTTTTTAAATTATGACACGGCTTCTGCCAGATATTTTTTTTAGCATAACAGGCCAAGTATAAAAAAGCGTAAAATTACTGAACAAACTATATATTAATAAGTTAAAAAAATCATTAGAACAGCCACAAAATTTAAATTTTGAAAGTTAGTTTTATCCATAATAAAGTATTACCGACTGATATTTGACGGCTTGATTATTTTACATATACTGCAAATAGCAGCATTATAATACTTGTATTTTGTTATATTTAACCATTTATAGAGGATAAATATTGATTGCGTTAATTTTTTGCTATTATTTTTCTTTATAAATTTGAAAGTATTGACTTAAGATTTTTAATGAACTGTGAGCATAAAACTTGCTTATTTTTCAATTGTATTGGTGATTTTTAGTGTATAAAAAACCAGGTTTATGAAGCCTATTTTTGTCTTTAATAACATCTAATCTGTCAATTCGCTGTCTTTGAAAACGCTTCAGATATTTCCTTAAATTCAGTTTTTTTCTTTCAACATAAACATAATAAGTATGAGTGTGAACACTACTAATTGTTCATCAATGGGTATGAAATCCTGCCTTAGGCTGGGTTTCCTATGCCTGTTGATCATGACGTTTAGCTTTACTGCTGCTCTGGCACAGGAGCGTACGATTACGGGTACAGTTACTTCTCAGGAAACCGATGAGGGACTGCCCGGAGTGAATGTGATCGTTCAGGGAACTACCCAGGGCACTGTGACCGATCTTGACGGTAACTACCGACTGGCAGTACCTGAAGGGTCTAATGTACTTACCTTTAGCTTTATCGGGCTGAAGGATCAGGTAATCGAGATCAACGGACGTTCGGTGATCGATGTGGAAATGGCCGAAGACGCCCAGCAGCTTTCTGAAGTGGTGGTAACGGCCATCGGTATTGAGCAGGACCGCCGTAAACTGGGCTACAGCGTACAGGAGATTGATAGTGAAGAGATCACCCGCGCTCCCCAGACCAACCTGGTCAACTCTATGAATGGTAAAATGGCCGGTGTCAATATTGTATCATCTTCCGGCGCTCCGGGAGCATCAGCGGCCATTCGTATTCGCGGTAATACCTCTATTACTGGTAGCAATAGCCCGCTCTTTGTAGTAGATGGTGTACCGATCAGTAATGATGAAGTTGGTAATGCCGTAGATGGGGTGGATAATTCAAACCGCGCCATAGATATCAACCCCAATGACGTAGCCAGTATGAGTGTACTCAAAGGCCCTGCTGCCACTGCACTTTATGGTATACGAGCGGCCAACGGCGCTATCATCATCACTACCAAGAAAGGCAGAAAAGGTGCGGCGCCTACCGTAACAGTCAATACCACCTGGGAGGTGAATGAAGTAAATAGATTCATGGACCTGCAGGAGGAATATGCGCAGGGTCGTAATGGCATCTACCGTGGACCGGAAACCCAGGAACTCTGGTCATGGGGGCCCCGCATTGAAACTCTCGCCTATGACGGTGACGAGGATTATCTCTTCAGTGACCTTGGGCGCTTAGTGCCTCAGGAAGATGCCCCGGAAGGAGCGCTTCCGGGTAGAGCGTACGATAACCCCGCCAATTTTTTTGTTCGAGGGCTGACGTCTGACAACAATGTGTCGGTAAGGGGTGGTACCGAAAAATCAAGCTACTACCTCTCTGCCGGTTATCTGAATAACCAGGGAGTGATTCCCAATTCTGAGTTTGAAAGGATTACCCTCCGTACTACAGTCTCTACTTCCATTACGGATAAGCTGACGGCTTCACTTTCTGCCAACTATATCAACTCTGGTGGTACCCGCCCCGAGAGAGGTTCCAACCTGAGAGGTATCATGCTCGGCCTGATCCGTAATACGCCTACTTTTGACATAGGCGCAGGCAAGACGGGAAGAGAAGCCGCCGACGATCGTTCGGTATACGAATTTCCTGACGGAACACAGCGTAGCTACCGCTGGGGTATTTATGACAATACTTACTGGGTAGTGAACAAAAACTTTACAACGGATGATGTCAACCGGATTTTTGGGTATGCGAGTCTGAACTATGATATCCTGCCCGGGCTATCTGCTTCTTACAAACTGGGACTTGACCAGTACAGTGATCGCCGTAAGGCACATATCGGACTTGTCCCTTCTCCGGCAGGAGGTCTGTACAATCCCGGTAATGTAGACTATGACAATATCTTCAGCCAGGATATCAATTCTGACTTTATCCTGTCTTATAACAAGCAGATAGAAAATACCTGGACCATAGACGCACTGATAGGACACAACTACTTTGCGACCAACTATCGCCGGGTAGCTTTTGATGGTAACGGCCTGAGCGTGCCGGATTTTTACCATATTTCCAATGCTTCTCCCGGTAATGCCGAAGAAGTCATTGAGCGCAAGAAAGTAAATGGCGTGATAGCGCAGGCCAACATCGGCTTCCGCGACATGGTCTATCTGAATCTGACCGCCCGTAACGACTGGTCATCTACTTTGCCTGATGGTGATAATTCTTTCTTCTACCCGGCAGTGAGCCTGGGTCTGGAATTTACCGAAATACTGGGAATTTCTGATAATAACGTGCTTCCCTACGGTAAACTGAGAATAAGCTACGGACAGGTGGGTAATGATGCACCGCTCTACGCTACCTCCAACTACTTTGCGCAGACAGCCGTGACCGGTGATGGTTTCACTGACGGACTGGTATTTCCAATACTAGGGCAGAATGCCTTTGAGCAGGACGGTACGCTGGGTAACAGCCAACTGCTCCCGGAAACTACTACTACTTTCGAGATAGGCACTGACCTGCGATTCTTTAGTAACCGTCTGGGATTAGATGTCACCTATTTTTATGCAGAAACCAAAGACCAGATCCTGCCGGTTACAATTTCGGCGGCTTCCGGCTTCCTCGAGTCTTTCCAGAATGCCGGATTGGTAACCAATGAAGGTATCGAGGCCGTGGTAAATGCCACACCGGTAGATGCCGGGGCTTTCCGCTGGGATGTTACCGCCAACTTTACCACCTACGAAAACATTGTGGAAGAAATTCTCCCCAACCTGACCAACGTCTTCCTCGCTGGCTTTACCAGTGTATCGTCTAATGCGATAGAAGGAGAGTCATTTGGTTCTCTGTACGGAGAAGCTTTGCAGAGAGTAGACGATCCGGATAGCCCTTATGACGGTGAGTTGATCATCGGTGAAGACGGTTTCCCGCTCAATGCTACCGAATCCAGGGTGTTAGGTGATCCTATTCCTGACTGGACGATGGGTATTACCAACTCATTCTCCTACAAAGGACTAAGCCTGAGTGCTTTGGTTGATATCCGCCAGGGTGGTGATGTCTGGAACGGAACTTACGGCATTGCCCAGTACTTTGGCGTTACCCAGCATTCAGCAGACTATCGCGGCGAAGCCGGAGACGGAGTTGTATTTGAAGGTGTACAGCGTACTGGAGAAGATGAATTTGTGCCCAATACACAACAGGTAGACCTGAATAACGATGCAGTAGGTACAGGAGCTAACCGCTGGGTGCGCTACGGATTCGGTACCAGGGGAGAAGAGAATATTGAAGATGCTTCCTGGGTACGTCTCAGAGAAGTGCGCCTCTCTTACTCTCTGCCCAATTCCTTACTGGAAAACCTGGACGTGAGCGCCGTAGATATCGCTCTTACCGGCCGTAACCTGCTGCTCTTCACCGGCTACAAGGGCATTGACCCGGAAACCAACCTTACCGGTACCAGCAATGGCCTCGGCCTGGATTACTTCAATAACCCCAATACCAGGGGCTATGGTGTCACGCTGAACGTTACTTTCTAAATCACAAAAAGCTTGAAATATATGAAACTTATAAAGTTTAATAGCCTCTTACTAGCGCTAGCAATGATCTTTGCGACCAGCGCCTGTGAGTATGGCGATACCAATGTCGATCCTACCTCACTTAACCAGGAACAGGTTTCGGTAGGGCTTCTACTGCCGGGTGCTATTATGCAACTGGGCTACAATACAGGAGCCCTCGGAGGGCGTAACCCCGGCATGTTTATGCAGTATTTCCAGGGGCAGGATGCCCAGCAGCTGGCTTATACCCAGTACAATGTGACCGACAATGCCATGAACAACTTCTGGCGTACCGGTATGTACGGTGGGGTGATGAAAGACCTGAACCTGATTATTGATAAAACCACCGATGATGGGGAAGGCAACAGTGTAGATGCGCCCTACTACCGCGGCATCGCCCGTATCCTGATGGCCAACTCCCTGGGTATCCTGACCACCTTTTTTGGTGATATACCTTACTCAGAAGCCTTTCAGGGAGATGAAGGTATCATACAGCCTGCTTATGATACGCAGGAAGAAATCTACAATTCTATCCAGCAGTTGCTGACCGATGCCATCAGTGACCTTAATAGCGACGGCGGAGTGATTCAGCCCGGTGCTGATGATTACATCCATGGGGGCGATCCCGACAAGTGGATACAGACAGCCTACGGGCTTTCGGCCCGTTATCACCTGCAGGAGAGCGATTATGCTGCGGCAGCTACAGCACTGGCCAATGCGTTGAGCAGTAATGCCGATAACGCCCTCTTCCCTTTTGAAGCTACTATTACCGGAGCCAATCCTTTCTGGCTGTTTGAGAATGATCGTACGGCTACCATGAGAACGCATCCTTACTTTCGTGCTGTCATGACCGGCGATCCCCGCTATAACGATTATATAGGCGAGAATAATGGCTTTGCCAGCCAGTTCTGGACGAGCCAGGGCTCTCCGCTCAAACTGATCACTTACTCTGAAGTGAAAATGATGGAAGCCGAAATAGAAAGCAGGGCCGGTAATACTGCTGCCGCGCTGGCCGCCATGCAGGAAGGAATAGAAGCCAATATGGAAGTGCTGGAAATATCGCCTCTGGCGATAGAGCAGTACGTAGCTGGTATCAGCAATGCCGATGTGCAAACCATCATGAACGAGAAGTACAAGCTGATTTATCCGCTGACGGAAGTGGCCTGGGCTGACCAGCGCCGTACCGGTTTCCCTGACCTGGAGCCTAATCAGGAGCTTGGTTCTAATCTGACTATTCCTCAGCGTTTTCCTTACCCCAACAGTGAGGACCTCTATAACAAAGAGAACAAGGATGCTGCCAGGAGCAGGTTGGGTATTAGCTCTGATGAGGACAACCTGTTTATGACTTTGCCAGTATTTGCAAATTAATTTTGAGCATTTGATAAAGATAATATGATGAATATCAAACATAGATTTAAAACCGTACTGGCTTTTTCCCTGCTTGCACTGCTGGGGTGGGCCTGCGAAGAAAACGAGGATTTGCTTCCTTTTGAGAAAGCTTCCTCAGAGATTACTTTTGGTGACTATCCAGCCTTTGCTGCCGATTTTTCGGTGCTGGATGAGGTAGTCATTCCTGTCAGTGCACCTGGTGCCGATGAAATTCAGGTGATACGTGAGATTAGCTATACTCCGGAGGGACAAAGTAATGCTACTGTGATCAATGAGAGCCTGATGATGCTCAATGGGCCGGAAGCTACGCTGGAAACCTCAATTGCTGATATTATAGACAATCCTGCAGGCCTGTCTGCTACTGAAATCCCAACTACTGACCTCCTTTTTCAGGTCAGTGAAAACGGACAGACCACTTACCGCAGGTTCAGCCTTGATTTCTACAATCCGCTGACGGTAGACGCACCCGAAGAAACCTTCAACGACTCTACCATCACCGTTTCTTACGAGGTAGATGCTGTAAATGCTGAAGTGGCTCAGGTGCAGGTTTTCCTGCGTGATACAACTGAAGGTGAATTCTCATCGACTCCTCTGCAGACTTTTACTACTGCCGAGAAT
Source organism: uncultured Porifericola sp. (assembly GCA_964518125.1). GTDB lineage: Bacteria > Bacteroidota > Bacteroidia > Cytophagales > Cyclobacteriaceae > Catalinimonas. The sequence goes on along the minus strand of CAZFFW010000043.1, from coordinate 972 downwards.
TCTATTGAGATTGCTGTGCCTGCTGAAATGGTAACAGCTGCCGGTGCTGATATCGGGCTGCGTTTTGTGGTGACTTCGGCCAGTGGCCTTACCGCCAGCCAGACAGTAAGCATAGATGTATTACCTATTCCATTAGAAGGTTCTATGGAAGTAGTGCTGGAAGCCGGTGGCAATGCCATAGATTTCAGCGCACAGGATACAGTAGCTACCGGAGGTGACCTCCAACTCAGCGTAGTGGGTAACCAGCTTCAGCTACAGGCATTGGGTGGCTCCGACTTTGTGCTGGCAGGCGAGGATTTTGACTTTGCCGCAGCCAGTTTCCAGGATCTGAGAGATGCCTACGCGGAAGGTACAGCCCAGACGCTTGTCAATGACATTGCCAACCTGCCATCTGATCAGGTACTGGTCATCAGGCTGGCAGATGCCGAAGCTGGTTCAGCCGATGAGTATGCGGTGGTCAGTGTAGGGACACTGGTCAGAGGCTTTGATGTGGAAGACAGCGAACTGTCACTAACATACCGGGTACGCTAAGTAGCCAACATGGTGTAAAGATTGAAACTGCTCCGGCTTAGTCCGCGAGCAGTTTTTTTTTGCTCAGCCCATTAAATTTGCTTCCCCATGCTGCTTCACACTTACCATAAGATAGGTCAACCGTTCACTGAACTAGGGTAATGATGGTACCGATTCTGTTGACCCGCAGTTTTTTCAACTCGCCAAATAGCGGATATATTGGTAGTTCAAAAGTGCAAAAATAACTTTTGTTTATTTTCATAAAATTGCCTTTTGTTTTTCAGATTTTCAAAGAATATTCTTCTGAATATTTGGTTGTAGGTACATCTAAATATGTTTGTAAATGGATTTTCTTTAGATATCTCACAATAAATACCGTTCTTACCGATGAATTCAAAAAATTTTGACGGTTTGATTATTAATAAAATATTAGGCATGCATACTTGTTTAATTTAGTTTTTC
>CAZFFW010000042.1:0-37863 GCA_964518125.1 uncultured Porifericola sp. | reverse complement strand
GCAGTTAAACCTCATAAGTTGCGTCTGTACGACCTATGGGTTGTATAGACGCAGGTATGAAACTCCGCAAATCCACTGAGATTAAAACTTGAGGATACTGCTAAAGCTGTTGGAAGTAAGGATTTTTGCGCAGCAGCGCTATTCAGTAAAATCCCTGCGGGTCAATAGAAAGCTATGCTCAAAGCGCCTGGCTATATGCTTGCCGCCACATCGGTGGATGCCACATCGGTGGATGCCACATCGGTGGATGCCACATCGGATGATGCTCCCCTGAGCTATCCCTGCTATCCATCATGCAGGCTGCCAACAAACACCTCCCAAGCTATACGGTATATCAATGCCTATGCATAGAGCCAAAAACAGTGAAGTGGTCATCATAGACGTTTGACATTTTGACCGTTAGGGTAGAAAAGCCTGATATACATAAGCAACATTCACTACTCATCCAGTTAGATGCTATGTCAAATAATACCTCATGATAGCATTTCCTTTGTACGTTTAAACATCAAAAGTAAGTTAAACAGGATAATCTACCCTTATACATAGCAAATGCGTTGACACTACAGCTATTAATACACTCAACTATGCATATGATTATTGTTTAAACCCCTCATTAAAGCAATAAATCCAATATTTCCTGACACAAAAGTACAGATATGGTAGTAAGTTATGCCAATTTGCTTACTATCAGGCAGTATAGGCAAGTCCTGTTGGGTTGAGCATCCATACAGCATCGGCTCCCAAACGGGACAGCATCCGTTCTCCAACGGAACAGGAAGAAATTTAAACGGAACAGCATCCGTTGGGCAACGGATGCTGAAGGAATTGGTGGTTTTGCGCACAACAAAAAAAAACTCCCGCCACTGGCAGGAGCTTTTCAACATGAGTGTTTCAATTTAATTGTGCAAAAATCTACGCCATGCTACTGGCCACCGAGGCTTATTCTTTGGCCTTCTTGTAGTCTGCTACTTTCATGGCTTTGGTAATACGCTTGCCCGGCGTAAAAATCACCCGGCTGCTTTTGATGCTGTGGCCGGAAACTTCCTCCTCTGTCTCCATGCCATTGCTGCCCAGCGAAGGCCGGAAGCTACCCAGGTCTCCCAGGCGTACAATTTTTCCCTGCGTCAGCTTGTCAGGAATAATGCTTACCAAAGCGGTAAGGACCGCCATGATATCCGCTTCGCTCACCGTAGAGGTCCTCTCTATGTCCTGGCAGATTTCCTGTAATCCCACCTCTCCATCCAGCACGATACTGGCGTAATACTTCATGGGCCCATCTGTAATGCCGGGCTTTCTACGTCCTACCGATTTGTACTTGATCATATTCACACTAAGTTTTATTGATGCTACAAGATATGCACGCTATTGCATTTTATTTCTTGCAGATTCTCCGAAAAACCACTTAAGTATGAAAAATCATTCTTGATCATAAATTAACCCACCTTCATGATGCACGGGCGGCGATGGTACCGGCAACACTGGCCTCCAACCTTTTGTCAGAACACCCCTTACCTGCCCGGGAGAATATACCCTCATAAGGGTACATATCATCACGTCCCTGCCTGTTCACTTGACAGCTTCTCGCAGGGGCTTTTTCACTCCCTGGTGTACCATGGCTATCGCCTCCTTCCAGCCGGGCAGGTGGTCAGCAGTATAATGGTAGCTGCCGTATTCATCACTGATATGACGGGTGGCTCTCATGGCTTCCAGGTGGGCTCCGTTGTTTCGGAAGCGCAGCATGGCTTCTTTACTTTCCCAGGCGGTAATGGTGTAGTTCCGGGAGATGCCTGCTTTCTGCCGGATGGCCAGCACCCCTTCGGCCCCGGCAATCTGCCGGTTGATCCGCCCCACATGCTGCATAAACATGGGTACTTTCCAGATACTGCTGACTTTGATATACGTGATGGAGATAAACATAGGGTTGGGGTTTTGTTTCTTACAAAAAACCAACTTATTCGCGGCAGTAGAAAAAGGAAGTGGACGAAAGAGCATAGTGCCGGGATGAAGGGGCATAGCTGCCTGACGGGCCATAGTCCCTGCTGCGGGAGCAGCGGCCAGCCGCCACCTCCCCTGCTACCCTTCATCCTGAAAAAACGTCTGTTCACCCCCCTGATCAGTAGGCTCATCCTTTTTGCAAAACTTTATCTGCAGGATATGCTTAATTTTAGTGTATATCTTCAGCCTATGAAAAACCTCAGGGACGATATCATGCTTTCCAGGCTTATGCAGATCAGCCTTATCGGCACGCTGCTGCTCGTGGTGAGCCTGCTCCTGCTCGAGCCTTTCCTCACTACCGAAGCCTACAGCACCTACGTACTCAATGCCGGGCAAGTGGAGGTACAGGAAGATTCGCTGGCTGCGCCACAGAGAAATGAGTGGGTGCAGCAGTCGCTGGAATGGCTACACCAGCATGTGCTGCAGCCAATCAGGCGCTGGTAAACTCAACGAGGCTTGCGAAAAATTCAGGCTGTCCCCCAAAGTCTTTGAATTGAGCGGTCAATCTTTTAACATTGGCCTGACTTAAAGCATCAGCCATGAAAAAAGTACTCTTCCTGGACCGTGACGGTACCATTATCATAGAACCTGAAGACAAACAGATAGACGCTCTGGAGAAGCTGGCCTTTCTGCCCAAAGCCATTTCCAACCTGCGCAAGCTGGCCGAAGAAACGGACTATGCATTTGTGATGGTGACCAACCAGGATGGACTGGGCACTGAGTCCTTTCCCGAAGATACTTTCTGGCCCGCCCACAACAAAATGCTGCAGATACTGGAGGCTGAGGGTATCACCTTTGAAGCCATTCATATAGACCGCAGCTTCGGCCACGAAAACAAGCCTACACGTAAGCCGGGTACGGCTATGCTGGGTGAATATATGGATGGTCACTACGATCTGGCCAACTCCTATGTGCTCGGCGACCGCCTGACCGACGTGGCACTGGCCAGAAACCTGGGCTGCCGGGCCATTTACATCTCTGAAGAATCGTCGGAAGATGCCGAACTCAGCACTACTGACTGGGATAAGATCTACCAGCACCTGCGCCTGCCGGCCCGTAGCGCCGAGGTGCGCCGTACTACCAAAGAGACCGACATTGAGATCTTCCTCAAGCTGGACGGTCAGGGCAAGACCGATATCCACACGGGACTGGGCTTCTTTGACCACATGCTGGACCAGCTGGGCCGGCATTCGGGCGCTGACCTGAAGATCAGTGTCAGCGGCGACCTTCACATAGACGAGCACCATACCATAGAAGATACGGCCCTGGCACTGGGCGAAGCCTATAGAAAAGCTATCGGCGACAAAAAGGGGATCATGCGCTACGGCTTTCTGCTACCCATGGACGACTCCCTGGCCCAGGTGGCCATTGACTTCGGCGGTCGCCCCTGGCTGGTGTGGGATGCCGAATATAAGCGGGAGAAAATCGGCGATATGCCTACCGAGATGTTTTACCATTTCTTCAAATCCTTTGCCGATACCTCACTGAGCAATATCAACATACGGGTGGAAGGGGATAACGAACACCATAAGATTGAGGCTACTTTTAAGGCGCTGGCCAAAGCGATCAGGATGGCAGTAAGCCGCGATCTGCAGAACCCGGACCGCCTCCCCAGTACCAAGGGTGTACTCTAAAGCGCATAAAAAAAAGAAAGACGCAGGGGTTGCCTGCGTCTTCCTTAAAAGATAGTACGGTTGGTTTTGTAAGCTGATCATCATCCTCTCCGGGACTCCGGTCTTCTGTGAAGAGGATGGGTGTGAAAGGCGATTGTATCGCCACCGTAATAGAGAAAAGAATGATGTTTCACATCTTCATGAACCGAGTAAAACCAACCGTAAGAAAGTTTCTTCATATCTCTGTAGCGGCTGCTTACTTACCGAATGCTTCCCGCCCGTAGTCAAGATTGGTACTGTATACCGGCAGGCTGATCTTTACCAGTACAAAAAACCCTCTGCCGCTGGCACTGGGCCGCGAACCAATCTCGGCACCATAGGCCCAGCCCAGTTCCCGGTTGTGCTTCCCCTCAAGACCCAGGCGGAAACCCAGCGACTGGGTTTGCAGCCCCTGCGTAGAGAAAGTGCGCATTTCATTGCCATTGTTGGGATCACGGTACTTGATGTCGTCTATCTGTATACTGGGCGCAAACATGATATCTACAAAGGTGGTCAGCATCATGTCATCAGAGAGCACTCCGTAGCCTTTGTCCGGCTTGATCGCCAGGTTCTTAAACCATGACATCGCCCCACCCACAAACAGCCCGGTTACGCGCTGGTTGCTGTGAGAATAGAGGTCAGAAGGAAATAGCCCCAGTGCATCCTCTATGGGCACCTCCTGCTCTGCCGCGATACGCTTAAGGTCTATGGATGTCTGGTACATAAAACCTCCCAGGCGTGCTCCCATTATTTTTCTTACTTTAGAGGGAATGATGGTATGCTCCGGCACATGGGAAGCCCACCGGTTTCCCTTCTCATAGCGTTTGGAATAGAGGATGATTTTGGTTTCGGTATCGGTTTCTTCGTCTTTGATATGGTAGGTACCGCCCAGTTCCATGTAGGTAAAGCTGCTGGGCTTATTGGCTACCGCGGAGTTTTTGTAGGCAATGTCCCTGACGAAGTCGGTAGAGCGGGCATAGGCATGGCGGAAATTTCCAAAAAAGTCAGCCTTGTCTTTGTGGTAATAATTGGCCCCCAGCCCGAAACCAGCGTTTACATTGGTCGCAAAGAGCTCAGCATAGAGCGGTTGGAGATGTACAAACAGCTTATTGATCGCGTAGGGATCATCATAAAGCTCTTCGTAGGTAATGGCTTCCTTGAGGCCATCCTGGGCTGTGGCTGCCTGGGCATAGCACAGCACTACACTCAGGACAAAAACGATCTTCTTCAGTTTCACTTTGCTTCGCATTAAACAGGAACATTTTACACCATTGCGAAGCTAGAGACATTTGTACAGAAAAATTCCTCAATAAGAAAGAGACATTGCACAAGTAATAAAGCCACTGTAAAAGTGGCTCTATAAAACGATCAGCGATGAATTTCTTTTAAGGATTCATAGTTGGCCCGGATGATCCTGTCGGCCAGTTCATCGGTGATGGCCTGCGAGACAAAGAGGGCTTCATATTGCGAAGGGGCCATATAGATGCCTCTTTCCAGCATACTCCTGAAATATTTTCCAAAAAGCACCGTATCTGAGGTGCTGGCAGAGGTAAAGTCAACGACCTCTTCGCTGGTGAAGAAGAGGCAGAACATAGACCCCTGCTGGGTCAGGGTGTAGTCCAGTCCCAGGTCCTGCAGGTTCTTCCGGATACCCTCTACTATCCTGGTGGTGGTGCGCTGCAGGCCATCATAGATATCCGGGTGGTCATGCAGGTGCCTGAGCATGGCATGGCCGGCCGCCATCGCGATCGGGTTACCGGACAGGGTGCCGGCCTGGTATACGGGACCTACAGGAGACACATAATCCATCACTTCTTTCTTGCCCCCGTAAGCGCCGACGGGCAGCCCGCCGCCTATGATCTTACCCAGGGCGGTCATATCGGGCGTTACGCCATACAGCTCCTGGGCACCGCCCCGGGCCAGGCGAAAGCCGGTCATCACCTCGTCAAAGATCAGGAGTATCCCCTCCTCATCACAAAGCTTCCGCAGGTCCTGCAGAAAGTTTTCTTTGGGCAGCACACAGCCCATATTGCCGGCCACCGGCTCAATCATGATGGCCGCTACCTGGTCTTTGTTATTTGCCACTACTTTGCGTACCGCTTCAATATCATTGAAGGGGGCCAGCAGGGTATCCTGGGCAGTACCTTTGGTGACGCCGGGGCTGTTGGGTACTCCCATCGTCATGGCACCGCTACCAGCGGCGATCAGGAAAGAGTCTCCATGGCCATGGTAGCAACCTTCAAACTTGATCAGCTTGTCGCGGCCGGTATAGCCCCGGGCCAGGCGTGCCGCAGACATGGCTGCTTCGGTACCGGAGTTGACCATACGCACCTTCTCAATGGAGGGCACCATCTCCACGATCAGTTCCGCTATCTCTACCTCCCGGGCGGTGGGAGCGCCAAATGAAAGCGAGTGGGGAATCGCATCCCTGACAGCTTTTTCAATGATCTCATGGGCATGCCCCAGTATCATGGGACCCCAGGAGTTGATCAGCTCAATGTACTGGTTATCGTTTTCATCATAGACATATGCGCCTTTGGCCGATTTGATAAACAGAGGGTCCCCTCCTACTGCTTTGAAGGCTCTTACCGGGGAATTAACCCCGCCGGGTATAAAATTCTGGGCTTTGGAAAATAAAGATCTGCTCTTATCTATTGTAAGCATATACAGGTTGAAAAATTGGTTAGGTAAAAAGAAGCTGTCTATATAACTAGCGACGGACGTCAACTAGTTTCAATTGAGCATCTTCATATTTGATGATCGGCACGAGCTGGTTATCATTGGCGTTAAAATAGTTATAACCAGCATAGAGCAGGCTGTTGACGTTTTCTTCGCCCGTATAGAATTCCTGAAAATATACCCCGTATCTGTCCAGCATATAGCCAATGTACATCATGAGGTCGTAGCCGACGTAGGTGTACTTGTTGGGTACATCATAAAATTCGCGGCGGAAACGATCCTTGAAATCTGCTATGTTGGCATTTTCCGGGTCAATAAAGCCGGGAGCGATCAGGTACTCATCAAAATTTTCCAGCTGGTCAAAGGTCAGCGAGCTGGTTTCCAGCCATTCCTCACTGCCGATTACCGGTATCTGGTTTTCGGCCATGACTACCGCACTGATGGTATTGCTGATGATCAGTTCGTTACCGGAGGCCACATAGATCAGGTTATCCTCGCCCAGTTCGTTGAGCATTTCTACGATTTCTTCAATACGCTCCCGGTTGAAGTTTTCTTCTTCCAGCACAATGACGTCCCTGTTGCCATCTTCCTCAAATGCCGCCGCAAAGCTGGAAACGCGCAGGGAGTCCTGCCCGGTAGCACCTGTAATGACGACGGCATGGCTACGGTTGAGCGAATCAATGGCAAAGCGGGCAGCAGCACGTCCCTCTGTGATGAGGCTGGGCTTGATCAGGTAAGCGAAGGGATTCTCACCAATGGCGGCAGGGTTGCTGGATAAGGGGTTGAACATGTACTTCTGGTTGCTCATGGCATATTCAGTAGCCGCCCGATAAGGTCCGGGGTACAGCGGTCCTATCATGAGATCCATTCCGCGGATCTCATCCTGCTGCAGTATGGACTGCATCTTATCAAAGCTCCTTTCAGTATCATAGGCATGCAGTTGCACGTTAATACCATTGCTCTGTAAATCGCTGGCAGCCATTTTTATACCTTTGTACAGATCCAGTACAAACTGGTTACCCTGTTTGGGGGCAGATGGATTCAGTTTGTCATAGAGAAAAGGAAGAAAGACCGCTACGTTGTAGGCATTCTTTTTTACCGAGGCTTCTTTGCTGACTACTCCCAGGCTAGCCATGTCAATATTGAATGCATCAATCAGTGAGTCCATCAGTTCCTGTTCTTCCGCATCGTAGAGCGTAGCCGCAATATTTTTCACCAGATTGGTAGCGATATCCTTATCTTCCGGATATAGTGCCAGCAACTCCTGCAGCCTTGCGGTGGTAGCCTGATCCAAGAAATGGTTTTTCATGACCTTCGCATCCTCTTTATTGGCATTGCTTACTTCCCTGCTGGCATCCATTTCCTTGATAAGGGCCAGGGCCTGCTCATAGTCCTGTAAATTAAAATAGGTGTTGGCCAGCCAGTAATTGACCTCCTCGGTTTTTTCCCATTTGGGATACTTACTATTGATCTGCAAAAACATATTTTTTGCCAGGTCATATTGCCCGTCTTTGAGAGCCGAGAGCCCAAAATAGAAAGAAGCGTACTCTACGTAGGGATTTCCCTGTTCAATTCGGCTGAGTGGCCGGAGTACTTCTATTGCTGCCCCGTACTGTCCTTCCAGAAAAAGGCCTCTGCCCCTGGCGAAGCGATCTGCCAGGGAGGCATTTCCCTGAGTATTTTGTGCCTGTACCACCGAAGCCAGCATACAAAGTATGCCTATGCACCTGATTATCTTGCCTTTCATGTATATAAAGGTTGTTTATAGTTGACTATTCCCATTCTATAGTAGCCGGGGGTTTTGAACTGATGTCGTACACTACCCGGTTAACGCCTTTCACATTGTTGATGATCTCATTGGATACATCACTGAGGAATTCGTAGGGCAGGTGGCTCCAGTCGGCGGTCATACCGTCTACACTGCTTACTGCCCGAAGACTTACGACCCCTTCGTAGGTACGTTCATCGCCCATCACACCCACCGACTGTATAGGCAGGAGGATGGCGCCAGCCTGCCACACCTGGTCGTAGAGGTTCTCCTGTTTCAGTTTACTGATGAATATATAATCCACTTCCTGTAGTACCCTTACTTTTTCGGCGGTAATATCTCCGAGAATCCGTATGGCCAGTCCCGGGCCGGGAAAAGGGTGACGCTGCAGAATATTATCCGGGATGTCGAGGGTTTTGCCTACTACACGCACTTCGTCTTTGAAGAGGGCTTTGAGGGGCTCTACCACTTTGAGGTGCATTTTTTCCGGCAGTCCGCCTACATTGTGGTGTGATTTAATGGTGGCTGAGGGGCCTTTCACGGATACCGACTCTATTACATCAGGATAAATTGTGCCTTGACCCAGCCATTTGACACCCTGTATTTTGTGTGCCTCGGCATCAAAGATTTCTATAAATACTCTGCCGATCGCCTTTCTTTTCTGCTCAGGATCGGTAATACCGGCCAATGCCTGGTAAAATTCCTGGTGGGCATCTACCCCTTTGACATTTAACCCCATATCTTCATAGGAGGCCAGCACATCCTGAAATTCATTCTTCCGAAGCAGGCCGTTGTCTACAAATATACAATGCAGGTTTTTGCCGATGGCTTTATGCAGCAACATCGCAGCTACTGATGAGTCAACCCCTCCTGAGAGACCAAGGACAACTTTATCTTCTTCCCCTATCATTTCCTGCAACTGGGCCACAGTCGTCTCTACGAAGATATCCGGTGTCCAGTCCTGGGCACACCCGCAGATATGGACTACGAAATTTCGCAGTACTGTCTTCCCTTCCAGCGAATGCGTGACCTCCGGATGAAACTGAATGCCGTAAGTCTCCTGCCCACTAACTTTGTAAGCTGCTATCTCTACAGTAGGCGTACCTGCTATGACCTCAAAATTTTCAGGTACCCGCGCAATGGTGTCTCCATGCGACATCCACACCTGCGAATATTGGGTAAGCTCCTTGAGCAGGCCTTTGTGGGTATCCAGTTTGCTTAGCTTGGCCCTGCCGTACTCCCGGATGCGGGAAGGCACCACATCACCTCCCATTTTTTCTGCAATCAACTGGGCTCCATAGCAGACCCCCAGCAAAGGCAAGCGGCCCATATAAGTATCCAGATCAATATCCGGGGCATCTTTGTCCTTGACTGAGCATGGGCTCCCGGAAAGAATAACTCCCTTGACCTGGAAATCGAGCGCTGCTGTGTCGGGTAGATGGTTGAAAGGATGTATTTCACAATACACATTCAGTTCTCTGACTCTACGCGCAATCAGCTGCGTATATTGAGAACCAAAATCAATTATTAAGATCATTTCAGACATTTGGCAAAAATAACAGAAAAAGCCTATAACCTAAACCAAGCTACAATTATTCCTGCTTTAATGAAGCGAAGAACTATCTTCATTACCAGGCATTTTCTTCTCCTCCTGTAATCCAGAAACGCCACCTGAAACAATAAATTTCATAATATCTGTGCTGGAAGCATGAATAGGCCTGACAAATTTTGCCGGCACGATGTACAGGTTACCCGAAAAGTTGTAAGAATGCGGCAGGTAAACAGCTACCTGGTCTACCAACCCTAGTTGAGAAAGGTCGCTCTGTGTAATGAAACCAGGTTTTTGAATGACAAACTCGGGATTGAGCGTGACCAGTACCGGCTGGTTGAATTTTTTTTTGTCGCCTACAAAAGCTGAGATAAGGTCTTTGAGCGATGAGTAGATGATACTCACCAGTGGCAGCCGTGTCAGCAATTCTTCCAATACATTAAAAAGAGGCCCGGCAAGCAAGGTAGAAGCCAGATAGCCGATTAAGGTGATGGAAGCAAGGATCGTCAGTAGCCCCAGCCCCGGTAGCTGAAATGGTATCAGGCCGTCCAGCCAGGAGATAGACAGTAGAATGATATAAGTGGTAAGTGCTATGGGCACAATAAATAACAGCCCACGAAAAAAGTAAGATATAAAGCGGTTCATATGGATGGTAGTATCATAAATATCTGTCATAAAAAAAGGTTTTACATTTCTGTAAAACCTTAAAGCTATATGCTTATCGGAAATCTTCTAAATAGAAATTCCTACAAATGAAAGGAATGCAATTCCCATCAGACCAGTGATTAGCATGGTAATACCCAAGCCCTTAAGCCCATCTGGTACATTAGAATACTTCATTCTTTCGCGGATTGCCGCCAGGGCCACAATCGCCAGCAGGAATCCTGTACCTGATCCGAATCCAAATACTGCAGCCTCTGCAATGGTATAGTCCCTCTGTACCATAAACAAGGATGAACCAAGTATAGCACAATTCACAGCGATTAGCGGCAGGAATATACCTAAGGTTCCATAAAGAGAAGGAGAAACCTTCTCGATAACCATTTCTACCAGTTGTACCATGGCGGCAATTACCGCAATAAACATGATAAAACGCAGGAAGCTCAGATCTACGCTGGCAAACTGCTCTCCAGCCCATGACAGCGCACCTTCATTCAATACAGTTTCCTGCAGCAGCCAGTTAATAGGAACGGTAATCGTAAGAACGAAAACAACAGCAGCACCTAAACCGGTAGCCGTGGATACTTTCTTTGACACGGCCAGATAAGAGCACATGCCCAGAAAGTAGGCAAGCACCATGTTTTCTATAAAAATTGCCTTGATTCCTAAGTTTATTAAATCCATGTTTCTGTTTAGTGTTTATCGTTCTACATAGCCGCTGAGGCTGCGCTGTACCCAAATAATGATTCCCAGAATCATAAATGCCCCGACAGGAGAAACCATCAGGCCATTGTTAGGGAAATTCTCAAGGCCTACTGCTTCAAATATTTTGAAGCCAAATAGAGAGCCGGAACCAAGCAATTCTCTAAAAAAAGCTACCGCCAGGATTACCCAGGCATAGCCAAAGCCACTTCCCAGGCCATCCAACACAGAATCGTAAGGCTTATTTCCCATGGCAAAAGCTTCCAGCCTACCCATCACGATACAGTTGGTAATAATCAGACCTACAAAAACTGAAAGCACTTTCCAGGCATCGTAGAAATAAGCTTTAAGCACCTGGTCAACCAAGGTAACAAGAGTAGCAATAACAGCTAACTGTACGATGATCCTCACCCTTCCAGGAATAAGGTTACGCAGTAATGAAATTGTAAGGTTTGAAAACACGATAACAAACACTACTGAAACCGCCATGATGAGGGTCGGGCTCAACTGTGTGGTAACAGCCAGTGCGGAACAAATACCAAGTACCTGTACAGTTACTGGATTATCATCGTTAAGAGGATCGGAAACAAACTTTTTCCTTCTTTTGGAGAGTAAAGCCTCCGATTTTTCTTTTTGTTTTACTGGTTTATCAGCTACTTCTGTGCTCATAAGATCTTATTTTTTGAATAAAAATGGATGTTATACGTCAGTATACTGCTTCTCGGCATCAGGTTTCTCCATGTCGCTATTCGTTACCCTCTCCAGATATGCCTGGTAGTAGGTAAGATAGTTATAAAGCATTTCATTAACGCCAACTGCAGTAATCGTGGCGCCTGATAAGCCATCAACTTCATTATTACCGTAAATACTTGGCTCACCGGTTTCTCCTTTTACCATTCTTACAGCTACCAACTTACCAAGATCGTCATAGATTTTCTTTCCCTGAAAGCGCTCCTGCACATCCAAACTGGTGATCCTGGCACCCAGACCAGGTGTTTCACCGGCATGGTCAAACACCACACCCTTCAGGGTAGCCAGATCATTTTCCAGTGCTACGTATCCCCAGATATCATCCCATAAGCCTGTACCATATACCGGAAGAATATACGCTTCAACCTGGTCAGGATTACTCTCGCTCATAAACTTGTATACTGGATAGATACGATCCTCAGGCGCCTTATCATACTGTGAAGCGATACTGACTTTTTCAGCCACTACCGGCTGTCCATCTACCTGATCAACCACTTCACCCTTCAGGTTTACTACTTCTGATTGAATGCGGCTGGTATAAATGGCAGGCACATCGTCTTCAGGATTTAGCTCCATTACTGCTCCCAGAATTTTTTTCTGGGTATCAAGAGCGACCTGTAAATCCTGCAATGGTTTCAAACCTACGGATGTAAGTGAAAGCAACCCACCGAGTATGATCGTCAATACGGCGGAGAATATAATGATGTAAGCGTTAGACTGTCGCACGTTGTAATCTTCTTTTTTTGTTAGACTGAACTACTACATGATCTATCAGCGGGGCAAATACGTTCATGAACAGTACTGCCAGCATGATTCCTTCCGGATAAGCCGGGTTAAGTACCCGTATGATAACGGTAATAATACCGATAAGTGCACCATAAACCCATTTTCCGGGTTCGGTGTGGGCAGCAGATACAGGGTCAGTAGCCATAAATACAGCACCGAAGGCCAGGCCTCCCATCACCCAGTGATAATGAGCCGGCATCAGCATGAATTCGTTGGCTCCGGCCAGCGTAAGAATATATCCCATACCCAGAGCACCGCCAAAAACACTCAGAATAATTTTCCAGCTTCCAACTCCGGTACCTATAAGAATGGCAGCACCCACCAGAGCCATCAGTGTAGATGTTTCACCAATAGAACCGGGGATAAACCCTATAAACATATTCCAGAATTCAAAAAGTCCGTTGTTGGTTGCTGCCAGGGTAGAGGTAACCTCCTGGGTACCTTCCACAATGTTGGTTTCTGCTGCAAGACCCAGGGCAGTGGCTCCCGTGAAGCCGTCAGCATATTTTGCATCTCCGAGGTAATACCAGACATCACCCGACAAATCAGAAGGATAAGCAAAATAAAGAAATGCCCGGGCAGTCATGGCAACGTTCAACACATTCATACCAGTACCGCCAAAAACCTCCTTGGCTATCACTACTGCAAAAACAGCAGCCAGCGCAACCTGCCAAAGAGGAACAGTAGGAGGTAAAATCAGGGGGATCAACATACCCGTTACCAGGAAACCCTCATTAATGGGGTGGCGCCTGATAAATGAAAAGGCAACCTCAACCAACCCACCGGCAGCATATGCAACCAGCACGATGGGAAGTACAACCTCCATACCTAATAATATTTTTTCACCAAACGTAGCATCCTGGGCTGTAGCCAAGAAGTGCATATGGCCTACATTGTAAATGCCAAACAATAGGGCTGGGATCATCGCAATCACCACCGTGATCATCAGACGCTTCAGGTTAATAGCATCTCTGATCTGAGCTCCTTTGGCGTGTGTGGTTTCATTGGGGGTGAAAAGAAAAGTTTCATTAGCCTCAAAGAGGTAATAATACTTCTCATACTTACCGCCTTTTTCAAAATGCGGCTTCTGTTTATCCAAAATGTCTCTGATAGCTTTCATATATAAAGAACGAGATTTATGTAGTAGCTTTGATCAAATTAATTCCATCACGGATGATAGCCTGTATATCATGCTTAGAAACATCAATAAACTCACAGAGTGCCAGGTCTTCTTCTATAACCTCGTAAATTCCCAGCGCTTCCATCTCATCATAATCTTCGGCCATAATTGATTTGAGCAGAAACTCCGGCAGGATATCCATCGGCGTTACTTTTTCAAAAATACCGGTTTGTACGAAAGCCCTTTCCTCACCCATTGTATTAGTACTTAACACAAATTCTTTTTTCGGGTTCAGAAAAGACAATAAACCTAATGCACGATGGAAGCTGAGCTTACTAGCGGTAGGCTTGAGCCATCCCAGAAATTCATACTGGTCTCCTTCCGGAATAACAGTAACCTGGTGATGATAAAATCCCAGATAACCTTTTTTCTCAATTTTTTCTCCGGTAAGTACGTTTCCGGAAATACAGCGCACATGGTCCTGCTTCAGATTACCTTCAATCAGCTTATCAATGCAGGCACCTGAATAGGTCTGGTAATACTGAGGCTGTTTCACTTCAGAACCGGTAAGGGCTATGGTTTTGGAGGCATCGTATACACCTTTCAGGAAAAGCTTTCCTATCTGGGCTACGCCATACGGGTTTACCGTCCAAACAAGGTCTCCTTTGTTGATAGGATCAACATGGTGAATATGGATTCCCACATTCCCGGCAGGGTGTGGGCCAGAAAATTTGGTAATCTGAACACTTTTCACATTTGAAAAGACCGGCGATACTTCTGCATCAGCATTAATGCCCAGGTTTACTTTACCGGAGGTAAACTTTTTGAGTATCTCAACACCTGCCTCAAAATAATTCGCCTGGTTTTTCAAAAGAATATCGTAATTCGGAGCCAGGGGATGCGTATCAAAGGTAGAGATAAAAATAGCTTTGGGCGTATCCTTTGGGTTGGCTACAATACCATAGGGACGTTGGATGATCTGAGGCCACACACCACTCTTGAGCATGGTCTCCTGTGCCTGCTCTCTGCTGATACCCGAAAGCTCAGAAGCAGAATATTCCTGAAAACGCTCATACTCAACTTCTTTATCAGCCAGTATTTTGATTTCAAGAAGCTTACGTCTTTCTCCTCTGACAATTTCAACTATCTCACCACTTACTGGTGCAGTGTACATGACCTCATTCATCTTCTTGTCAAACATAACAGGAGCGCCTGCCTTGACAACATCGCCTTCCCTAACGACTACTTTTGGTCTTATGATACCCTGAAAGTCAGTAGGTTTTACAGCATAAGTTTCAGATGGAACTGTGTCGGCAATTGTGTTTTGAGGCTTACCGGCAAGATTTATATTAAATCCTCTTTTAAGTTTGATGTGCTGGGACATTTACCGTTACTAATAAGGTTTAGTGATCGTTTTCTTTTGAAAAACGGTGCAAAAATAAATAAAATCAGTTAATAACCTTAAGAATTCTCAAGTACTTACGATTCATGTAATTTATTCAACTGATCAATCAGATTTGTATTCATATTCTACACATACCTATGATGATGCCATACAGGCCTGACTTATTTCCCTGATGCCATCTGCCACATTCTGCATAAGCCACATAGGCGTGGAAGTGGCGCCACAAACTCCTACATGGTCGGCGCTTTCAAACCACTCCGCCTGAAGTTCCTCTTCATTAGCAATAAAATAGCTTTTCTCATTTTCGGCTTTACAAACACTATAGAGCGCTTTGCCATTAGAGCTTTTTTTACTGCTTACAAATATTACCACGTCCTGCTCTCGGGCAAAACGTTGCAGTTGCGGCTCCCTGTTAGATACCTGCCGACAAATACTGTCATTGGCATTAAACTCCAGGGTCTTAAGTTCATGTTGAGAAGAACGCATCATCCGCTCCTCAATAATGGATTTGATTCGGTAAAAGCCTTTGGTACTTTTAGTTGTCTGGCTAAACAATGTGATAGGACGTGAAAAATCCAGCATATCAAGGTCCTCGTCGCGCAATACAATGATGGCGTTACCATGTGTCTGACCGCTAAGTCCGATAACTTCAGCATGGCCGGGCTGCCCATAGATCACAATCTGGCCGTTTATAGCCTTCATTTGATCGTAAGCATTCTTGACACGGTTCTGTAATTTCAGCACTACCGGGCAGGAAGCATCGATAAGTTCAATGTTATTCCGAAGAGCGACCTGGTAGGTTTCGGGTGGTTCACCATGTGCCCTGATCAGCACTTTGCAACCGGTAAGCCTGTTGAGATCTTCCCGGCTGATGATTCTGAGACCTTTTTGATGCAGGCGTTTTACCTCCATATCGTTATGGACGATATCTCCCAGGCAATAGAGTATGTTTCCATCCTGCATTTCGTCTTCTGCCATCTGAATGGCAAATTCGACACCAAAACAATACCCTGAGTTACTATCTATCGTTACTTCCATAGGAAGATCATACAATTTTAGATTCAAAAATAAGGCTCAGCAATCAAACTTCAATATGTTTTTTTGCCAGAGATAACACCTGTCGTACCTGATCAGAAAAATCAAGATTTGTGGTATCAATTTCCACAGCGTCATCTACTTTTACCAGCGGACTTTGCTGGCGCTGTGAATCTATACGGTCTCTTTCTGATAAATTCAGCATTATTTCATCCAGAGTAACCCTGTTTCCCTTCTCCTCCAGTTCTTCCTTTCTCCTGAGCGCCCTTACTTTCAGGTCGGCAGTCATGAAAATTTTCAAATCTGCATGGGGAAAAACCTGGCTTCCAATATCTCTTCCGTCCATGACAACTTTTTTGCTGGCTCCCAGTTTTCTTTGCTGCTCTACCATTTTGTTCCGGACTTCAGGTATAGCACTTACCGCGCTTACCCGTTCAGAAACCTCCATTTTTCTGATCTCCTTTTCAACGTTTTCACCATTCAAATAAGTTTCATTAAAAGTACCATCCTCGCTTCTATGAAACTGTATATTAATTTTGTCCAAAGCATCAAGTACCGAGGATTTATCGTGGAGATTTACCTGGTGGCGAATGAAAAATAACGTCACCGCCCTGTACATTGCTCCCGAATCAAGGTAAGTGTAATGCAGCGCCCGGGCAACTTCCTTGGCTGTCGAGCTCTTTCCGCATCCGGAGTATCCGTCAATAGCAATGATAATATCCTGCATAAGGCAGTGTTCAAGTTAACAATCTCTTATCGGACAGGGAATAGGTCCTTTTTTAGGAATTTTCCTTGGTTTATTGCTGGCGCAAGCACTCATAAGCCCTGCCAAAAGTATAATCCACATTACTGATAACCTAATTTTTTTATACCCAATCATAAGAACAATTATTTTTCAAGTAAACGTACTGAGTTGCGCTTTCATTTCTCTGAATTAACATATTCAGGCAAATGATTTTTTCAAAAGAAGCTTTTGTTTAATTTTATTAATCAAATGTTAAACATATATATAATCCTGCTGTTAAAAAGGCATAGTTTCATTAAACAGTCAGATCATGGAAAGTATTAAAAAGAATTCAATTGAAAACATCGCGCTCACTTATGGAGCCTTGATGGCCCTGGCTCTGGCTGGCTTTTTTATGCTTATGAAAGCATTTGGGCTGGAACACAACCTGGAACTTAGGGCGCTGAACCTGTTTATATTATTCAGCTTTGTGCTCATGTCAATTAAACATTATAAAAAAATCAATGCAGAAAATTTCATTTATTTTAAAGGAATGGGAGTAGGATTATTGACATCTGTTATTGGAGTACTTACCTTTGCATCTCTTGTAATTTTATATATTACGGTACTGGATCCGCAATTTATGGAAATAATCAAGGCAAATGAACCATTTGGTGATTTTCTGAATCCTTTATTAGTAGGGTCTACCATTGTAATTGAAGGGATGGCCTCAGGTTTTTTAGCGACTTTTGCAGTAATGCAATACTATAAAAGCAGTCGTATCGTTTCTACAGCTGAGTAGTTTTATCTATTATCGTTTAAGTTTTTTTGAAAAAAAATTAACACTATTTATGTAACTTTAGTCTCAGTTATTCGTGATATAGACTAACATAGCATAGCAATTACTGTTAACACATATATAAGACATTTAAAAGTTTGATTGAGTAGTTTTAGGTTGTTGTATTAGTAGTGAAAAAAGTGAACCTCTTGGGTTCACTTTTTTTTTGTCTATATAGCTACCTTTGCGTTGCTTTTTATTTCATTAATTAAGATATGATACAAATATCAGTAGAGGCGCTTAGCAAACATTATCTCACCGCAGAAGGAAAAGAAAACTACTTGTTCAACGATATTTCGTTTGGTATTGAACAAGGACAAAAAATAGCCTTGGTGGGAATCAATGGAACAGGAAAGTCAACCTTGTTGCGCATTATTGCCGGACAGGAAGTAGAGGACAGTGGGCAGGTAGCCATCAGCAAGGGTGTCAGACTTGCTTTTGCCGAACAGCAACCTGGCTTTGCCGAGGGTGCTACGGTGCTTTCTGCCATCTACGAAAGCGAAAATAAAACCCTACAGCTCCTGAGAGATTACCGACTGGAGCTACAGCGTAATTCCAGTTCCGACCATCTTCAAAACATGATGAGTAAGATTGACAGTCTCAATGCCTGGGACTACGATCATCAGATTGAACAGATTCTCGGTCAACTGGGCCTTTATGACCTGGACCAAAAGATAGACCAGCTTTCGGGAGGACAACGTAAGCGGGTGGCCCTGGCCCGGGCACTTATTGAGCGTCCTGATTTCCTGATCCTGGATGAACCTACTAACCACCTGGACCTGGACACCATAGAATGGCTGGAAGAGTACCTCTCTACCCAGAAGCTTTCATTATTACTGGTGACGCACGACCGCTATTTTCTGGAAAGAGTGACCAATGAAATTCTGGAACTGGACCAGGGGCAAATCTATCGCTACAAAGGTAACTACCAGTATTTTTTGGAAAAAAAGGATGAAAGGATGGCCCAGCAGCAGGTCACAATAGATAAAGCACAAAACCTGCTCAGAAAAGAACTGGAATGGATGCGAAGGCAGCCCAAAGCCAGAGGGACCAAAGCTAAATACCGGGTAGATGCTTTTTATGATCTGAAAGATCAGGCTAACCAGAAAGTGGACTCACGCAATATGGAGCTTGGTCTCAAAGGCCGTCGCCAGGGGAAAAAAATCCTGGAATTTTCTCATATCAGCAAAGCATTCGGTGAGAAAAACCTTGTGGAAGATTTCTCTTATACCTTCAAGAAAAGCGATCGCATAGGTGTAATTGGAAAAAATGGTTCAGGCAAAACCACCTTTCTGAACATGATCACTGGCCGACTGGCCCCTGATAAGGGAGAAATTGACCTCGGGCAGAACACAGTCTTCGGGTATTACACCCAGCAGGAAATCAGTTTTAACGATGACCAGCGCGTCATTGATGTAGTAAAGGAAGTAGCCGAGATGGTAGAAATAGGACCTGGTAACTACATAACGGCATCCCAGTTTTTGCAGCACTTTATGTTTCCGCCCAGCATGCACTATAATAAGGTCAAAAACCTGAGCGGAGGAGAAAAACGCCGCCTGCAGTTGCTGAGAGTACTGATGCAGAATCCCAACTTCCTGATTCTTGACGAACCTACCAATGACCTGGACCTGATGACGCTGAATGTGCTGGAGGACTTCCTGTTTAATTTTCAGGGATGCCTGCTGCTGGTATCACACGACCGTTATTTTATGGATCGCCTGGTAGAACATCTTTTTGTATTCAGCGAGGAGAGCGGGGAAATCAGGGATTTTCCTGGCAACTACACTGATTTCCGTGAAGTATTGAAAGAGGAAGAAAAACAGCAGCAGCCTGCCAAAAAGGAACCAAGCACCAAAGAAAATAAAGCCGTTACCACCAGTCCTTCCGAAACCAAGGCACGTAAACCTTCTTACAAAGAGAAGAGAGAATACGAAATGCTGGAAGGTGAAATACAAGCCCTGGAAGAAGAAAAAGAGCGGCTAACCGAAGAATTGAGCCATTTGTCATCGGCCTCCACCCCTGACCATCAGGCACTGACAGAAGTATCCAAAAAACTGGAGGAAGTTGGCCGGAAGATAGATGAAAAATCTGACCGATGGCTGGAACTTGCAGAAATCATGGAATAGAAGGGTGCTCTTTGTAATATCTCATTAGCCAGATGGGGAGGGCAGCCTTGCACTGTGCAGGCTGCCTCTCAAAATGTTGCATCGCTGCGGATATGGAGCTAGTTATGACTTGTTGTAGTAGTTACTCCTCTGTGACGGTGACTACATCATCCACATCTTTGACAAAGAATACCATCATCCCAGCCAGGATCATGGCAGCACCTCCCAGCATGAGCACATAAATTGCCTGATTATCAAAAAACGAGCGTGAAATAAAGCCAAGCGTACTAGAGGCGATGATCTGCGGTATGACGATAAAAAAGTTGAAGATCCCCATGTAGATGCCCATTTTGGAAGCAGGTAGCGAGCCGGCAAGTATCGCGTATGGCATGGTCAGCACACTGGCCCAGGCCAGGCCAACACCCAGCATAGAGATCAGCAGTACCATAGGATCGTCTACAAAAAAGATGGATATCAGGCTAAGGCCACCCACTATAAGCGCCAGGGTATGCACTTTCTTTCTGCCAATATATTTGGCCAGCCAGGGAAGCATAAATGCCAGTAGGGCAGAGAATCCATTATAGACAGCAAAACAAACCCCTACCCAGTTAGCCCCTTCGTTGTAAAGTTCGGATGTGGGATCAGTAGTGCCGTATATATGCTCAGTTACTGCAGCAGTAGTATACAACCACATACAAAAGAGGGCAAACCAGGTAAAAAACTGGACTAGCGCCAGTTGAACCATCGTTTTGGGCATATTGATGAAATCAATAAAAATCTGCCCAATGCCACTATCAGGTTCCTCCGTTTCCGCCTCCCCATTATACATTTTAAACTCTTTGGGAGGATACTCCTTCGTTTTTATCACAGACCAGATGACCGCACTGAAGAAAGCAAAAGCTCCCAGGTAAAAGGAGATTTTTACCGAATCCGGTATTTGTCCTGCCGGTGCCGTATTGCTTACTTCAAACCATTCGGTCAGCATGTAGGGAAGCGCGGAAGCAATCACGGCGCCAATGCCGATAAAAAAAGTCTGTACAGCAAACCCTGTAGTTCTCTGCACGGAAGGCAGCATATCGGCGACCAGCGCCCGGAAGGGCTCCATGGAAATGTTGATGGAGGCATCCATAATCCAAAGCATACCGGCGGCTACCCACAGCACCGGTGAATTTGGCATAAAAACCAGGGCAATACTGGCCAGAATAGCGCCTATGAGAAAGAAAGGACGCCTGCGGCCCAGCCTGGGATGCCATGTTTTGTCACTAAAATAACCGATAATAGGCTGAACCAGCAGACCAGTGGTAGGAGCAGCCAGCCAGAGAATGGGAATCTCATCTTTACTGGCACCCAGGGTTTCAAAGATACGGCTGGTATTGGCATTCTGAAGGGCAAAGCCAAACTGGATACCAAGGAAGCCAAAATTCATGTTCCAGATCTGCCAAAAGCCGAGGCGTGGCTTTTCCACGGTTTTTTTGAGGGTAGTTTCCATGCAATTTCAGGTAAATATTCTTATAAGGATAGCTAATCCGGTGCCATCAGCCTAAGCTGAAGCACCCTTCTTTATTGATTGTGCAAAACTAGCACTAATAAAGTCAACTAACTTAAAATATTTTAATAAGGAAAAGAAATTTGACAAAATAATCAAAGCTCAACCCAACTCCTGTCAAAAGGACGTTACTGGCTGATCTAAACAATTACACTCCTGAAGCTGCTATGGTCTTACGCTTCATACTTTGTATTAGCTTATTTGGGCCTATGCGAGCGAAAGTAACGGATACAATAAAGTATGATCACCGTGGACAGTATGATCTGAAACATCGCAAACCATATATAATCAAGGTAGAAGGTGAGGTAAACAAACAATGCCAGAGATCCGAAGACCAGGATCAGCATGACAAATACAGCTAAAAAGTCTTTCATCTAAAAAAAATTTGTTTCATAAATAAATACAGAACAGCCAGCGATTGGCATTGTTAGTATCAAAAAACACAAATGTTAGTGACCAACGCTATTGCTAAGCTGGTCTCTTCTACTTATTAAATTTCACGACCATAATTATCTAATATGCAAAGACTTAAAGGACAGACAGCCCTGGTAAGCGGTGCCAGTTCAGGAATTGGGCAGGGCATTGCCATTGCCCTGGCAAAAGAAGGGGCAAAAGTAGGAATTAACTATTCCAGCAGCAGTGATGGTGCCCGGCACACGCTCAGTCAGGTAGAGGAAAACGGTGGCGAAGGCATCATCATACAGGCGGATGTCAGTGACCCGGAAAGTGTTGGGCAGATGTTTGATACTTTTCTCGACAAATTTGGCACTATTGATATCCTGGTGAACAATGCCGGTATTCAGAAGGATGCTCCGTTTCTGGAGATGCATTTTGAAGACTGGCAAAAAGTGATGTCCATCAACCTGAGCGGCCAGTTTTTATGCGCACAGCATGCTGCCCGCGCATTTGTCAGGCAGGGAGTAAAAAAAGGTGTTTCCAAAGCTGCAGGAAAGATCATCTGCATGAGTTCAGTGCACGATGTTATCCCCTGGGCCGGTCACATCAATTATGCCACGGCTAAGGGAGGCATCAGTATGATGATGAAAACCATGGCACAGGAGCTCGCCCATCACCAGATCAGGGTGAATGGCCTAAGCCCGGGAGCCGTGAAAACCCGTATCAACCAGGAGGTATGGCAGGACGAGCAGCAAAAAGCAGCACTTACCAACCTGATTCCTTACAACCGGCTGGGTGAGCCCAAGGACATAGCAGATGCCGCAGTGTGGCTGGCATCCGATGAGTCCGATTATGTGACCGGGCATACGCTCTACGTTGACGGAGGTATGTTGCTTTATCCTTCTTTCATTGGAAACGGCTAGCCCCTGGCGGATTTTGATAGCATAATCCTTATTTGGTAGCAAACCTGTCAAAAAGCTGGGTGCATTCTTTTTCCATCAGGGGACCGCTAAGTTCAATTTCATACCAGGCCTTACTGGCTACCTCCTCAGCAGGAATCTGTATCTGGTTGTAGTAGCGACTGATCCCATCTATGGGCATACCAAAATATACCCGGCCAATGCCTGCCCAGATAATCGCCGACATACACATGGAACATGGCTCGGCAGTAGTGTAAAGCGTCAGTTCATGCGCTTTTTCATAATTCAGAGCAGCCAGTTTCCGGATAGCGTTCATTTCCGCATGGGCAGTAGGGCCATCTTTTCTTACTGAGTTGCCCGCTGCCACAAACGTTCCCTGCTGCGTAACGATTACAGAACCAAAAGGATTACCGGCTTTGTCTGCTGAATCCAGGGCGATGCGCATATACCTGCTGTGGTCTTCAGCAGTTATTTTCTGTGCAGATGCTGTGACTGAAGCCGTCAGAAGCCACGGAAGCAGCAGACCAGCTGACAGGAATGGCAGAATTTTATTTCTCATGATCAAAGATAAAGATGATTTTTAGATGGTGTAACTAAGAATCCTTAATATAAAAAGCATCATTAAGAAGTAATCACTTTTTTGCTGCGGCTTCAATCCAGGCATCTGTTCCTGAATGTAGACAAGGATGCTACACATCTGGAGCCAGCACAAACCTTTTGTTCCCCCCAGGGATTATACTGTGTAGTATTCATCTGCTCGTTTGTGCACATCGCCTCAAAATATATCGCTCCCCATGAAGAAAAATGACCAGTCTTATCAGCCTATAGAGAATTATGGTATCATCGGAAACCAGCACACAGTAGCATTGGTAGGCCTCAACGGTTCGGTTGATTTCATGTGCTTTCCCCGCTTTGACTCACCTTCAATCTTTGGCGCATTGCTGGATAGCAAAAAAGGCGGGGAGTTCAGTATTCAACCCCAGCTAAAGAACCAGGACTATAACCAACAGTACCTGCCTGATACCAATATACTCCTCACCCGATTTCTGGCCTACGACGGAATGGTGGAGATAACCGACTTTATGCCGGTAAAAGAGAAAGAGCATAACTGTACCCTGATCAGGAAAGTAACCGCAATTCGCGGAAAGGTTGACATACGCATGAAGTGCAGTCCACGCTTCAACTATGCCCGTGACGAGCATGAGAGCCAACAGATAAACCCACATGAGATCACCTTCAGCGGGCGCAAATGGGGACTTCGGCTGCTTTCTGAAAAAAAAATGGAGATTGAAGAGGGTGATGCGGTCGCTCACTTTACCCTGAAAGAGAAAGAAACCATCAATTTTGTACTGGAGGCGGTATCGGAAAAGGGCGAGAAAGAAGATTATAAGGAAAACCTGGAGGCCTACGTTTCCAGTACCTTTACCGAAACAGTCAACTACTGGAAAAGCTGGATAGGTAAATCATCTTACCGGGGTATGTGGATGGAAATGATGCACAGGTCAGCACTTACCCTGAAGTTGTTGACCTCTTACCATTTTGGCTCTCCAGTAGCCGCACCTACCTTTGGCTTACCCGAATTGGTTGGCGGCGACCGCAACTGGGACTACCGATATACCTGGATCAGGGATGCGGCATTCACCATGTATGCTTTTATACGGCTGGGATTTACCTATGAGGCCGGACAGTTCATGAAATGGATTCGGACCCAGTTTGAGAAAAATGTAGACCAGTCATCCAACCTGCAGCTCATGTACAGTGTTGATGGAAACTCTGAACTGGATGAGACAGTGCTTGATCATCTGGAAGGTTACCGGCAGTCCTCGCCGGTAAGAATAGGCAATGATGCCTACCAGCAGCTACAGCTGGATATCTACGGCGAACTGATGGATAGTATCTACCTCTATGACAAATACGGAGAGCCCATCACCTACGACTTCTGGGAAAAGCTGACCGGCCAGATAGACTATGTGTGCAAAAACTGGCACAAGAAAGACCACGGCATTTGGGAAATCCGCTCCGAAAAACAGGAGTTCATTTATTCCCGGGTAATGTGCTGGGTAGCGGTAGACCGGGCCGTACGCCTGGCCGAAAAGCGCTCTTTCCCCTACCCGCTTGAATACTGGCGTAACACCCGTGATGACATTTACCGGGATATCTATTACAATTTCTGGAATGAGGATAAACAGTCATTTGTACAGCACAAAGGTAGTGATGTCATTGATGCTTCGGTCCTGCTGATGCCTTTGGTACGCTTTATCAGCCCTTACGACCCCCGCTGGCAGGCGACCATGAAAGTGGTAGAGCAGGAACTGGTGACTGATACACTGGTGTACCGCTATAACTCCAAAAAGTATAAAGATGGCCTCGATGGTTCAGAAGGCACATTCAGTATGTGCTCCTTCTGGTATGTAGAGTGCCTGGCCAGAGGTGGCGAACTGGAAAAAGCACGGTTGTTCTTTGAAAAGATGCTGGGCTATAGCAGCCATCTGGGCTTATTTGCCGAGCAGATAGGCCTGCGAGGAGAGCAACTTGGCAACTACCCCCAGGCCTTCACCCACCTGGGGCTGATCAGTGCCGCATTTGCCCTGAATCGCGCACTGAAAGAATCAGAACTGTAGCATAAGCATGCAGCTTTTGCAATAAAAATCGTCCGTTTTGCGGCAGAATTATTAACTTTCAGGCATCAATCAAGCTAAATCCTCTCTGCATGCAAAATCAGACCAACATTCGGCTGGTAGTATTCGACATGGCCGGCACCACCGTAGAAGATAAAGACAGTGTACAAAAAGCCCTGCAATCTGCGCTCAAAAAAGCGGATGTCACAGTGGATCTGCAGGAAACCATGGAGGTGATGGGCTATCCCAAACCGGAGGCTATCAGGATTTTACTGGAACGCAAGATGAAGGATGTTTCAGAAGTAAGGGGTGAACTGATTGACAGGATTCACCGCTACTTTGTGGAGGATATGATTGAATATTACCGTACAGCCCCTGAGGTAAAGGAAAAAACTGGCGTGAGCCAAACTTTTCGCATCCTGAAAGAAAACAATATCACAGTAGCACTGGATACGGGCTTCAGCCGGCCAATAGCCGATGCCATCATCAACAGATTAGGCTGGGCCGGCAAAATTGACCTGAGTGTGACCAGCGACGAAGTAGACAATGGACGCCCCTATCCTGACATGATCTATAAAGCCATGAAGCTCAGTGGCATCACAGATACTTCTAGAGTAGCCAAAGTAGGTGATACGGCCTCCGACCTGCAGCAGGGCAATAAAGCCGGCTGCCGCTATGTGATCGGTGTCACCACCGGTAACTTCAGCCGAGAAGAATTGCAGGCATTTGAGCATACCCACTTGATAGACCAACTCCCCGAAATACTGGAGATTTTGGGAATAGCGACTGAGCAGCCGGCATAAAAAATCCCGGCATCGGCCGGGATCAAATTTTTATACTTTGCCTTTCAGGCCCCGCAGGTAAGCGGTACTCTGGGCGATACTTTTTACAGGGTCAGGGGACTGGTCCTGCTCTACGAAGCACTGCTCTACCCCTACTTTGGGAGCTAGTTGCAGCACTTTACGGATATTCACCACACCGTCGCCCAGTTCCTGGAAAGCATCCACTGGTACTTTGCCTTCGTCGTACTCATCGGATACGCCAGCCAGTTTGTCCTTGAGGTGCAGAAGGCGTACTTTGCCCTTCATCTTCTTCATCAGCTTTTCCGGTGCGTGCCCGCCCAGGCTGGCCCAGAAAATATCCAGTTCAAACTGTACGTTATTGGGGTCAAACTCTTTGATCAGTACGTCATAAGGCGTAGTACCGTCCATAGGCTGAAACTCAAAAGAATGGTTGTGGTAACAAAGATGAATACCTGCCTGCTCACATTTTTCTCCCATTTTGTTCAGTCTTTCAGCGTACTGTCGGTACTGGTCTAGGCTTTCTCTTTCGGCCTTGCTCAGATAGCCAAATATGAGATACTTGATACCATGCTTTTGGGCGTCCTCAATAACAGACTCCGGGTTTTTGGAGCGGGGAGCATTGCCGCCCTGCAGGTCCCACCTCTCGGTGATATAGGCCTGGCTGAAGAAAGAACTCTGTGAATACAAGCCTGCATCTTTGATCATGGGCAGCATATTGCCATATTCTGCGGGATTACCCCCTTCCACCTGGCTGTAACCGGCGGCTTTTACAGCTTTCAGGGTAGCGGCAGGATCTTTTGCCATCTGGTTCCTGACAGTGTAAAGCTGCAGACCGATCTGGTCTATGTAAGCATTCTGCTCACGAAAATAAACGGATGGCAGCAGGGACAGGCTGAGGCTGGCGGCTGCGCTTTTCTGTAGAAAATCTCTTCTTTTCATCATCATATAGGTTGTTGTACATCATGTCTGACATATAAAGCAGTTGATGCTGGCACAAAAAGGTAGCACCACCAGCAGCTTATCAGGAGGGAAACAGCACTTTATCAGAAAAAATTCTATCGGACTGCGCGCTGCCATAGAGCTGTTTCAGCATCCTGACATCACAGCCACAATGCCCGGTATTGCCCAGGGCAAGGCTGATTTTTTCAAAGCCAAAGCTGCGGTACAGCTGTTGTGCCCCCTGCATCTCCTGAAGGGTCTCAATATACACCTGTTCGTAGCCAAGCTCCTGCGCTTTATCCAGGCAAAGCTGCATCAGTTGTTTACCAATGCCTTTACCACGGGCCTGGGGGAGCAAGAACATGCGTTGTAATTCGCAGATATTTTCGTCAGTACCAGCAAGTTGCCGTATACCACAGCCACCTACTACCTTACCACCCAGGCTGGCTACATAATAGACAGCCCGATCTTCCTGGTAATTGCGGTACATATGGTGTATAGAGGGATCACCGGCTATGGTGGTGGAAGGGTCGGTTTCGTAGTCCGCCATGACCGTGAGGATAATCTCAGCGATTACCCGGTCATCATCGGCAGTAATGGGTCTTATGTGAAGCATTATTGTTCATTCTAATAAGCTTCCAATCTACTAAATTTTAAAAAAAGAAAAATACCTTCTCAGGCAGTTTGTGCCTGCTTGGCCTGCTGAAAGATAAAATCGCGTACTGACATGGGCTTTCTGCCCATAATATTCTCAAAGTCTTCGCTGACAAAGTCGTATTCCCCGTCCTGCATGGCTTCGTAGCTGGTCAGTATACCATTGATCTCATAGCCGAAAGGACTATCGCCTCCGTACATTTTACGTATCTGTTCGGAATTGGTATCCATATAGGTTACCGGCTGTTCGTAAGCCTGGGAGATCCACTCTACTGCTTCGGCATAGGTAAAAGTTTCGGGTCCGGTCAGTTCAAAGGTACTGTTACCATATCGGTCTACGGCCATGGTTGTTGCCAGCAGATTGGCAATTTCTTCACGGGGAATGGAATTGATCCGACTTTCGCCGGCGGCGGCCATAAACTTTCCGCTTTCCAGGGTTTGCTCTATGCCCTCCAGTAGCAGGTCAGCGTACCAGCTGTTGCGATAGATGGTGTAGGTAAGCCCGCTGTGTTTGAGGAGTTCCTCAGTAAACTGATGTACCTCAGCAAAAACGAATTTGGAATAAGGTGTGGGATTAATGAAACTGGTGTAGTGGATATGCTTGGTACCAGCCAGTACTGCGGCACTTACCACATTTTTATGCTGTTGTATCCGCTCATCATTGGCCGCATGTCCGGATACAAACAGCGCTTTTTTTACCCCTCTAAAACATTGTATCAGGCTGTTTTTATCAGTATAGTCTGCATAACGCACTTCTATACCCCGCTCTTTAAGATGTTCCAGTTTTTCGGGTTGACGGCTACTTACCGCCAGTTTTTCACCTTCAGCAAGCTTTCCGCTTAACTTTTCAACAACTAAACTTCCTAAATGTCCTGTGGCTCCGGTAATGAGTATCATGATGGTAGAGGGTAAAAAATGAGAAATGGGCAGGATGCTTATGCAATGAAATGCATGGGTCGTGGATAGAACTATCCTGCCATAAGTATAGCACTTTAACATCTATTGCATCAATTAGTTTTCAGGAGTAGCCTAGGATTATTAAATTACCAACTTATTTATACCATTAGGACCTATTCTATGAAAAAATTAATCAGCTTTTGCATTTTTACCTGTATTGCATTTGGTGCGTGTGCCCAGTCTGCAGCGGTCTCTTCCGAGCAGGAGACCTACATGGTGGATACTCTGGTTTCTGACCTGCTAGTTCCCTGGAGTATGGCTTTTCTGCCCGACAACAGCATGCTCATCACTGAAAAAGGCGGCCGCCTGCTGCACTTTGATCCCCAGACCAAGGCTACCAAAGAAATCAAAGGTATGCCGGAAATCTTAGTAAGAGGCCAGGGCGGATTATTTGACCTGGAACTGCATCCCGATTATGCGGACAACGGGTGGATTTACATTACCCATGCCTACTCAGAAGGGGGTAAAGAGGGCAACACTGCCCTGATGCGTGCCCGCCTCAAAGGCAATGAACTGGTAGACCAGGAAGTGCTGTTCAAAGGCACGCCACTCAGAGATGCCGGACAGCACTTTGGTGGCCGCATTGAGTTTGACAGAGATGGATATCTTTACCTGTCAGTCGGAGACCGTGGTGCCCGCGAGAACGCCCAGGACCCTTCCAATATCCTGGGTACTGTGATGCGCTTTCATGATGATGGCCGTATCCCCAACGATAATCCTTTTGTCAATGACAAAAGCAAACGTCCCGAGATTTTCTCTTACGGCCACAGAAACCCACAAGGCATGGCCATGCATCCTGTTACCGGAGAAATATGGGAACATGAGCATGGTCCGCAGGGAGGTGATGAAATCAACATCGTCAGAAAAGGCAATAACTACGGCTGGCCTACCATATCTTATGGTATCAACTATGACAATACTACTTTTACCGATGTCCGGGCAAAAGAAGGAATGGAGCAGCCGGTTTGGTATTATGTACCTTCTATTGCTCCCTGTGGGATGACTTTCTACAGCGGCGACAAGTTTCCCAACTGGAACGGAGACCTCTTTGTAGGCTCACTGAAATTTCAGTATGTAGACCGCCTGGAAGTAGTAGACAACCGGGTGATCAGCAGCGAAACAATTCTGCAGGATATCGGCCGGGTACGTACCGTACGGCAGGGACCGGATGGCAACCTTTACGTAGTAGTGGAAGCCCCCGGCATGATCGTCAGGGTCTCTCCTGCCAGCCAGGATAAAGCATCGGCCAAATAAGCAGCCAAATGAACCCATAAGAAGCAGCTTTCGGGCTGCTTTTTTTATGCCTTTTTGCGGAAAACCATCATCACATGCCCGCACTCATGCTCTCTGACATCTACCATGGTTTTACGGTGAAGGTCCAGCAGCAACTTACGGAAAGGGCCAAAATTGAAGTTAACATATGGGTTACAAAGCAGGAACTGCATCGTTTTGTAGGCACGGGTATTTTTCCTGGACACAAAATGTGACTCCACTACTTCCATATCAGGAAAATAGCTTCTCAGCATATCTCCTGAATAATGCCGAAAATGCTTTTTGTTCAGCGGCGTATTCACAGAAGGCACCGAAACTACCAGCGTTCCCCCCGCTTTGAGTAAGGTATCCATCCTGCTGACAAATCGCTCAATCATCTCATCCGGTATATGTTCCAGCGTCTCTACACAGGATATCAGCTGAAACTGGCGCTCATACTGAAAAATATCTTCACAGATAAAATCAGTGTTAGCCAGTTCCGTGGCAAAGGCCTGGGCAAACCTGATGGGTTTTTCGTCTATATCAATGCCTACTGCCTGTATATGCTCCATGTTATCTTCCCGCATAAGGTTATTCAGCAGAAAGCCATCCCCGCAGCCGATGTCCAGTATATCCTCCCTGGCATATTTTTTTACCAGTTGTACCGCCTTATTCATATAAGTATAGTAGTCCAGGCCCCAGCCCAGGCTTTTGGTAAACTCCTGCTTTTGTATATCTACCAGGTAATGATAGGGAAAGCGGTACTGTGCTGATTGTATGGCAAATTGGGGATTCATAAGCTATGTTAGGTTTTTAGTGAATGTTTCAATATAAAAAATCCTGCTGATAACTTTAGGCCTGCTACCTGACAGGCCAGGCAATATTAGCAATACCGGCCAAGGAAGCCTGCCGCCCCCAAGCAGTCTGTCACAAAAAAGGCCGTTCCCAAAGCTGACCTAGCTCAGCTTATAAAGCATTATATATGATATAATATTCATGGGTTTAGATAAAAAACCAAGCTTTTTTTGGAGCTTCCGGCAGATACTATTTTTGGTGAAATTTCAACATATCAGGCAAATAATTGATCATTTTTTAATAATAAATCAATTATTCTCTTTTTCAGCAAAATTCAGCAAGCCACGGCTAGCAAAATTAAGATAAGTCAGGCAATAAACTGATTAATATCATCTTTATCGCTGATTTCTATCAAAGTAATGGCTGGGATCATCGCCTACTTTTGAATCATACATCGGGGGCAAAATTACCCCGAGATTATTCAGCTTAAATTTTTTTAGACATGAAAGCTTTAACACCGCCAATGAGTTTATGCCTGCTTCTGATGTTCTTCTCACTGAGCGTTCAGGCGCAGTCTACATACCAGCTCAGCGACGACAGCAAAATGGTGATCAAGGGCACATCCAGCCTGCACGACTGGGAAAGTGACGTGACCACCCTGAAGGGAGAGGGTGTGGTCAAAATACAGAACCAGCAGCCTGATTTTCAGAATCTTAGCCTGACTATCCCGGTAGAGTCTATCAAAAGTGGTAAATCCGCAATGGATAAAAACACTTACGAAGCACTTAAAGAGGAAAAGTATCCCAACATTAAATTTACCCTCAATGATATCAAAAGTATCAGTCAGGGTAAAGTAAAAGCCAGCGGGCAGCTAAGTATAGCCGGAGAAAGTAAAGCAGTTGAACTGACTGCCGACTATGCCATGCTGAACCAGGAACAGATCAGCCTAAATGGCAGCTATACGCTGAAAATGACTGAATTTGGGATTGATCCGCCAACCGCAGTCTTCGGCACAATCAAAACCGGTGATGAGATCACCGTAGACTATAACCTCCAACTCAAAAAATTAAATTAACACAATCTTTAAATAACCACGCCATGAAAATTTTAAAGAGCCTTATCATCGCAATCGTTTTACTGAGCATTCCCATGCTCTCCCAGGCCCAGTTTCTAAAAGACATGCAATACTGGCGCCCATATGACCAGCGGGGTATCAACGTTTTTGAAGTCCCTAAAGCTGATACCGTTTACTACACCGACGTGGCAGTACGGGTAGGTGGCTCATTTACCCAGCAGTTCCAGATGCTCAGCCATAGTAATGAAGCAGAAGCCAACGTAGTGGATGGCGTTGACCTGAACCAGTTGAAGGATATAGGCCCCGGCTTTAACCTGGCCACTGCCAACCTGAACCTGGATGTGCAACTGGCAGACGGTGTACGTATGAACCTGGAGACTTACCTATCTTCCCGTCACCACCCCGAAACCTGGGTAAAAAGTGGCTACCTACAGGTAGATAAGGTTCCCTTTCTGAAAAGTCAATTGCTTGACAATATTTTTGAGTACGTAAGAATCAGGGCTGGTCACATGCAGATCAACTATGGCGATGCCCAGTTTCGCAGAACTGACAATGCCAATGCTATGTACAATCCGCTGGTAGGTAACTACATCATGGATGCCTTTACTACCGAAATCGGTGCTGAACTGTATTTCTTCAAAGATAACTTCTTTGCTATGGTAGCGGCTTCTGGTGGCGAGATCAGAGGTAGTATCACTGATCCGGATCAAAGAGCTCCAGCTTATTACGGTAAGATCGGATATGATAAGCAGTTTAATGATAACAACCGGTTCCGCATCAGTGGCTCAGTTTATAGTACTGCCAAATCTCTTAACAATACGCTTTATTCCGGCGACCGCGCTGGGTCAAGATATTACCTGGTATTGGAAAACGTACAGGCTCGTGAAGCATCTAATTTCACTTCCGGACGTTTCAACCCCAACTTCAGAGATGATGTGACTTCTTTCCAGGTTAATCCCTTTGTGGAAATAGGTGGACTGGAACTGTTTGGTGTAGCGGAATGGTCTACCGGCAGCCTCTCTGCTGAAGACGAGAACCGGAGCTGGAGCCAGTACGGAGCAGAAGCAGTGTATCGCTTCCTCCCTTACGACCAGCTTTATGTAGCCGCCAGATATAATACTGTATCAGGTCCTCAGGCCTTCCAGACTGATGAAGTCACCATAGACAGGTTGCAGATCGGTGCCGGATGGTTCATCACCAAAAACATCCTGATGAAAGCGGAGTACGTGAACCAGAACTACCGCGACTTTGCTCCCAACAGCATCAACCATGAGGGCAATTTCAACGGACTCATCATGGAAGCTACTGTAGCTTTCTGACAGAGAGAATACAGAATATTGGCAGCCTGGGAAAACCCGGGCTGCTTTTGTAATTTCAGATATCCATAAAGGCCATAACGATTCATGTACAGCTTATAAATTTTTTTGCCATGTATCAACTCGCCATTTCCCACCTGATGCTTTTCCTGCTGAGCTGCTGGCTACCTGTAGCTGAGATCAACAGAAACGTGACTGTCATCATAGAGCCCGGCAGCTACCTGAAGATCAACGGCAGTACCAATGTCAACCATTTCAGCTGTAGCTATACCGGCGAGATAGGGCAGGATACCATGAACGTAGGCGCCATACAAAAATCTAACGGTACGATCACACTGGACCGGGCCATTCTGAATGTGGAGGTAGATCGTTTTGACTGTGGCAACCAGGTCATGAACAAAGACTTCCGCAGCCTGCTGGAATACGAAGAGCATCCCATGCTCAGGCTACACATCCTGAGCATCGCCATGCCTGAAAAAGGCCAGGACCAGCACACCGCAATGGCAAAAGTAAGGTTTACCATCGCCGGAGAAAATGAGACATACCAATTACCTGTAAGACTGATGGGTGAGCAGAAAGCCAATATCTACCGGGGCGAAAAAGTACTGGACATCACTGATTTCCGGCTTACTCCTCCCCGCAAATTTTTGGGGATGATTGTGGTAGACGAAGAGGTCGTCATTGATTTCCAGCTAAACCTGCGCCTGATCTGAATCAGGAAGGCATCACCTTGAGAGAATCCTGCAGTCTGTGTATCTGTGCCTTTATGTGCTGAATATTATCATAATCGGCCTCCTCCCAGCGCATGTAGATTTTTTTTCCATTGACAAGGTGAAAGTAAGCCCCAAGCGTATGCTGCTCCACCGAACGTAGCTGTGTAAGGGGGAACGCAGTAACTTTTGCTCCCGCCCTGTCTCTGAAACGGATTTTGTCTCGCTCAAAAGCGACAAAAAGCTGCCGATCCTGGCGCATCGCATAAATTCCCTGGATTATAAACATAATCGCTACCACCGGTGAGAGCCCCAGTATAAAAAAGTTCGTGCCGTTTGGATGATCATCCTGGTCGTAGAACCTGTAAAGGATAAGGGCAATCTCAACAATCAGGAGACTTCCCCAAAACACAAAAAACCACTTCCTGTTGCGTTTGCTTTGGAGATGCATGCGTTCAGGATCGTACTGCAGGTCAATTTTTTCGTAGTCCATCACTGATAAAAATAGCACAGGATTTCCAGAAAAAAAATGTGGAGACTATCATTCTACTTCCTCGTCAGCCAGTAGCAGTGCTTCATCCAGGGCGTCGGCGATCATGTCCATTTCCTCATAACTGACGATCAGGGGCGGGACCACCCAGATACCAAATTTATCGGAGGGGATGTAGATATTTTTCTCATCCAGCAGAAAGCGAGCGATCCGGCTGATAACGGTAGGCTTATACTTTTCGCCTACTTTGCGGAGTGGCTCTTTCGTTTCCCGGTTTTTCACTACCTCCAGGGTATAGAACAGGCCCATTCCCCGTACATCCCCTACTGACGGGTGCTTGTCAGCGAGTGTTTGCAGTTTTTTCCCCAGGTAATGTCCTTTCTCCACTACCTGCTGCAAAATCTTTTCATCTTCCAGCACTTTCAGCCCGGCCAGTGCCGCAGCGCAGGACAGGGCATGTCCAGAAAAACTTTGCCCCACACCGAAAATATGGTCATCAAAACTGGCCGCTACTTTTTCGGATAGGATGGTAGCAGCCAGGGGGCTGTACATGCCCAGTGCCTTACCCATGATGATCATATCCGGCTCAATACCGTAGTGTTCAATAGCCAGAAATTTTCCGGTTCGGCCCATACCGGTCATGGTTTCGTCTACGATCAGCAGTATATCCTGCTCGTCGCAAATCTTCCTCAGGCTGCTAAAATAGTCAGCTGGCGGGGGAATAATCCCATTGGAACCCACCACCGGTTCCACCAGGATCGCGGCCACTTTTGAGGAACCTCCCTCCATCTCCACCATCTGTTCCAGGTAGCGGGCGCAGGCCAGATTACAGGAGGGGTATTGCAGCCCAAACGGGCAGCGGTAGCAGTAGGCATCGGGTCCGTAGACGAAGCCCGGTACATTGAAGGGCTCCTGGAACCAACGCCGGGGATCACCGCTGGCGGATGAGGCCATCGCCGTAGACCCATGCCATGATCGGTAGCGGGAGATGATCTTGTAAGGATAGGGATACTGACGGAAGGCATCCATCCGCTCGGTGCCTTCCTGCTGCATGCGGTTGTACTGGTACATGCGGGCAGCCTTGATAGCCGCTTCCACGGCAGTGGCCCCGCTTTGCGAAAACCAGACCTTTTTTTCAGGGCTGCCCGGCGTGAGGTGCGCCAGTTTCTGCGCCAGCAGGGCGGTAGGTTCAGTGGCGTAATCATCCGTGACATAGACCACCTGCTCCATCTGCTGCCGCATGGCTTCCAGTATTTTCGGATGCCGAAACCCCAGGTTGATGCACTCATGGGCACTGCGCAGGTCAAAGATTTTTCTGCCATCTTCGGTATAAATCCAGCAGCCTTCCGTTTTGGCTACGGCTATCGGTGCGTATCCATCCTGGGCAGCCCAGCACTGCAGCATATGTCGCGCCTGAATGTCGGCATAGTCCTTTTGCATCAGGCGGTTATTTTTTGAGGAATGGTTTCGGCCAGACTTCCTTTATGCCAGAGTCCCATCCGCTGCCGGAAGTAGACCATGGAGAGTAGCATCAGCGAACTGCCGACAAAGGTCATGACATAGCCGGAAACAATAAAAAAGCGCAGCCAGCTTAGTTCACCTTGCCCGAAATTCTTGTAAAACAAGACACCCACACTTCCCAAATAACCGAAAGAGTCGGCTACGTAGATGAGAAAGCCAGCAGTACCTGCATAACGGAAAGCAGCCAGCAGACGGTCAAAAAGAATGCTGTTGAAGGGCACATAGCCCAGGTAGAGTCCCAGTCCTACCAGGGTCATCCACAGGGGAGGACTCAGCCACTGCTGTTCAAAGGCAAATGTACTGGCACCTACCAGCAGAAAACCAAAAGCTATCAGCAGGTGGTAGGTCATCAGTGCTTTGCTATTGCTTCTGATCAGCATCAGCAGCCCCATGATCAGCAGCACTGCCAGGGCAATCGGCACTTCTGTTTCGGTATAAATGGCAATATCTTCACCATAACCCAGTGATATCCAGATTTCACGGGCAAAATTATCGCGGAAGTCACGAAAAGCTGTCAGAAAAGTATAGGCCAGAACCAGCAGGAAAATACCCGGAGCAAAAAGTCGGATAAACTCCCTTCGCTCCGCTTTATTCATGGGCTTGCGCCTGGTCCGGAGCCGTTCATCTTCTTCCGACGGAGGCGGCAACTGCTGCAGCATCCAGACAAAGAACAGCAGGGGTAAGACAAATAACATTCCCGTCACAAAGGGCATCCAGAAGTTAGAAACACCCAGATCCAGCATCACCCAGGCGCCTACTGTCTTGACAAAACCCGATGAAAAAATAAAGCTTACCGACAGGCCCGCCCCCAGGATTTCGGTTAGCTTACGCCCTTCCAGGAAACTGAACACCAGCCCCCAGACCATACCCAGCGGCAGACCGTTGAGAAACAGCAGTGGAATATTATAAGGCGGTGGCACCAGGGCGAACAGCATCAGCGAAGCCGCCGCCATACCTATCAGGATCAGGATGGAAGTAGCCCTGCGCTGACCGGACATTTCGGAAACAAACTTAATCCCTAAAAATTTAGAGCAGGTATAACCAATGACCTGGGCGGTGATCAGCCAGATTTTGTAATCCACGCCCCAGAAGGCCAGGTCGCTAAAGGTAGCCACGGTAAAAGGCTTGCGAAACGCATACATACAGGAGTAGGTACAGAAAGCAGCCATGATGGCGTAAAAAGAAAAAGCCCAGCCGTTGGTCCGGCTGAGCCACTGGGTCAGTTTAAGGTTTTGCATAGATCAATCCTTGGGGTGTGAGTTCCAGATCCTGCCACTTACCCTGCCATAGCACCCGGCAGGATTCGTAGCCCGACTCCAGCAGCAGGGCAGCCGTTTCCTCAAAACATTCGGTAATTTCAGCAGGCTGATGGGCGTCTGCATTGATCATCACCGGTATCTCCAGGGCTTTCATATGCCGTATGATCCAGGATGATGGATAGGTTTCAGTGGTTTTTTTCTTATAAATACCACGGGTATTGATTTCCACTATCAGGCCTTTACGGGCGATCATCAGCAGGCATTTCTCCACTGCCTCACGGTACCAGTCCCAGTTTTCACTAAAAAGACTGCCATCTTCGTTTTGAATTTTAATCTTATCCAGGTGACCCACAATATCGGGAGGGTCCTGCTGTACCATCTGGCAGGTCAGGGCAAAATATCGCTCTACTGCCTCCTGTATATCACCATGAAAGATATCATCCAGCCCCTCAAGAAAACGCATGTGGGCTCCATCAACTTCCCAGGGACGTCCATCCTGAAACCAGTCAACAAAATGAACAGAGCCAATGGTATAATCAAGCCGGGCGGATTGCAGCCTTTCGTGGGAAGGGCCTGACATCCCCGTAATATAGTCTACTTCCAGACCCCGATAGATTTCAATCTGATCCGCGTACTGCTTTTTGACCTGCTCTATCTCTTCCACATAATCCGGCAGTTGCGCCTCCTTCATGGTCCAAAGTACATCCAGCGGTAAAGGTGCATGGGAAGAAAACCCATAGGCGGGCATACCCCGTTCTATCGCAGCCTCCACATAAGCTGCTGCAGAACCTTTTCCATCACAATAATGGCAGTGTCCGTGATAATTGGTAAACCCGGTATTCATA